>NZ_JBIPKH010000022.1:0-34178 GCF_044068625.1 Desulfurivibrio modestus | reverse complement strand
TATCATAGGCTTCATTTTTTTGAGCTGGATAGTTACAAATTGGTAAGAGAAAAATGTTATCTTACCAACCTGTCGATTAAAATCGATCTAGACCAGAGCAGGGTGGACAACAGGTTCTTTTACTACCATTTCTTGAATACTGGCCTGAGGCATCTCGATAGCGGTTCGGCACAAAGCCAGATCACGATAAACGACCTTAATAATGAAGTTATTTCTTTGCCGCCGCTTTCCGAGCAAAAATCCATTGCCCATATCCTCGGCTCCCTTGACGACAAAATCGAACTCAACCGCCGGATGAACGCCACGCTGGAGGCGATGGCGCGGGCGCTGTTCAAGAGCTGGTTTGTCGATTTCGACCCGGTCATCGACAACGCCTTGGCCGCTGGCAACCCCATCCCCGAACCCCTGCAAGCCCGCGCCAAGGCCCGCAAAGCCCTGGGCTACCAGCGCAAACCCCTCCCCGCAGCGATTCAAAAACAGTTCCCCAGCCGCCTCGTCTTCACCGAAGAAATGGGCTGGGTGTCTGAGGGGTGGAAGGTTAGCACCGTCGGCGAGGAGTTTAATGTCACAATGGGGCAGTCACCGCCTGGAAACACATATAACGAGAGTGGCGAAGGAGTCCCATTTTTCCAGGGAAGAGCTGATTTTGGATTCCGTTACCCTTCCAATCGCGTTTACTGCACTGCGCCAAAAAGATTGGCATCAAAGGGAGATACGCTGGTAAGCGTTAGAGCGCCTGTTGGCGATGTAAACATGGCGGCAGCGAATTGCTGTATCGGTCGAGGAGTGAGCGCATCCAGACATAAGTCCGGGAGTCGTTCATTTACATTCTATGCGATGCTGCAACTTCGTGAATATTTCAAGGTATTTGAAGGCGAGGGTACGGTTTTTGGCAGTATCAACCAAAAGGACTTCAAGGCGCTGCCCATGCTAGGGATTCCCGCCGAGTTGGTTGAAGAGTTTGAGGTGTTAGCCGGTGGATTTGATGAAAAAATCGAGATTGGTACGGAGTCCGTAAGCAATCTCGTCCAATTGCGCGACACCCTGCTCCCCAAACTGATCTCCGGTCAACTCCGCATCCCCGATGCCGAACAACTGCTTGCCGAGGTTGCCTGACCATGACCAGGCAGCGATCCATTCGGCTAAAGGAAGAGCCGGTAATCCGCATTCAGGACGACGGCCAGTTTTCGGGCCCGCTCCTTGCCGATGGGGCGCTTGCCGTTTTCCATTTCCGAGATATGGCGCTGGGGAATCCCGGTCAATTCGGCCAGTTGGGCCTGGGTAAGGTCTTCGCGATAACGGTAGCCGCGCAGGGCAACGGCCCATTCCGGTTGGCCGGTGAAATGTTTGGCGTAAAACTGATCGGCCGTGATCCCGTCTGCTCCGTTCGCGGCCGGCTCAACTGCGGCCACAAAACGCTTGATCCGTTCCACGTTGGCCGGATGAACCTTGAGCCGGAGCGTAACCAGTTCCCTGTCAGTACGGCGCTTTTTCATGGGTGCCGGCATAGATGATCTCCACGGTGATGGTGGCCTTGTCTTCGGTCCAAACCGCCACATAGGTCGGTTTGCCTTTCTTGAGATGGCAGTGGTGCTGGTGGGGCCCCAGCTTGGAGTAATTCGGCCAGTCACCCCGAACCGGGCCACCTCGGCGAATACTGACCATCAGCGCATAAAGCGCGGCAAGAGCCCCTTTGGGCAGCTTCAGGCTCTGCTTCTCGGCCTTCTTGGTCAGCTTGACCTGCCATTGCATAATTAATATACCTTTTATGAGTATAAGTCAAGGCGCCGCCGACATGCAGCTCTTGCCGGATATACGGAATATATTCGATAGGGAGTAATAATGCAAACCGCGAATCTCCTTTTGATCGCGGTTGTATTTATGGTAAGGGTTTCAACAACCCCGATGCGGAAAAACTTGTAGCGGATGCCATATGATACGCCTGCACTGCACCAAAAAACTGCTGGTCAAGCTGCCGTGTGATGCGGACGGGCGGCTGAAAAGCCGTCGGGGTGTGCCCCCTGCCGCCGGCGACGTGGGCGAATCCCCGCTGAGCGGCTGGCACGCCAACCTGCTCCTGCTGCAACGCCGCCAGTGCGTGCTGTTCGTCCACGATGCCACCCGTTTTCCGGTCTTTGTCCCGGCGCTCAAAAAAGAGGAGTTGGCCGAACTGGACTGGTTCTTTCAGGACGGCTTCATGAACACCCTGCTCAAGGTCGGCGCCGACGACCGGCAGATGAAGGCGGCGGAAAAGCTGCTGGCGCTGCTGGTCTGCGACAACGACTGCAATCGCTCGGTGCAGGGCACCCTCAACCGGATGGGGCAGGACCTGGATTTAATGCTGGCCTACGAACGCGCCTCGGTGATGGATCTGTCGCCATACAAAACCGGGGCTTGGCTGGCCGAGCGACCCTGCACGGCAAAGGGTGTCCGCAACTGCATCTGGCCGGCGCGGGCGATGCTGGAGCTGCTGGGGAGCTGATATGAAATTCACCGAAGCCAAGCTGGAACAGGCGATCATCACCCTGCTGGGGGAGCAGGGCTACCCGCACTTTAAGGGCGAGGAGCTGGCGCGGCGGCCCGACGAGGTGCTGCTGCGGGATGATCTGGGCGAGTTTCTGGCCCGCCGTTACGGCGGCGAGGGGATCACCTCCGGCGAGATTGCTTCCATCTGCCGCCGGCTGGAGCGGCTGCCGGCCCTTGATCTTTATGAATCCAACCGGACCATCCACCGGCTGGTGGCCGACGGTTTTCTGCTTAAGCGCGAGGATCGCAGCCGCAAGGATCTTTACATCCAACTAATCGATTACGCCGGGCTGCCCGCCCAGCGCCTCCCCCGCCCCGGCGAGGTGGAGACCCTGACGGCGGAGGAGTCGCCCGCCTATCGGGCCGACGGCAATATCTACCGCCTGGTCAGCCAGTTGGAGGTGGTCGGCCACGAAAAGCGGATTCCCGATGCCGTGCTCTACCTCAACGGCCTGCCCCTGGTGATCTTCGAGTTCAAGAGCGCCATCCGGGAAGAGGCCACCATTTATGATGCCTATCTCCAACTGACCACCCGCTATGTCCGGGCGATTCCCGAGCTGATGAAGTACAACGCCCTCTGCGTGATCAGCGACGGGGTCAACAGCCGGCTGGGCTCGCTGTTCGCCCCCTACGAGTTTTTCTATACCTGGCGCAAGGTCAGCGGTGCCGAAACCATCGACCAGGACGGGATCAACGCCCTCCATACCATGATCGCCGGGCTGTTCGACCAGCACCGGCTGCGCCAGGTGATCCGCCACTTCATCTACTTCCCCGATGTCTCCAAGCGCGAGGAGAAGGTGGTCTGCCGCTATCCCCAGTTCTACGCGGCGACCAAGCTCTACCGCAATATCCGGGCCCACCGGAAGCTGCCGGACGGCACCGGGGGCGACGGCAAGGGCGGCACCTACTTCGGCGCCACCGGCTGCGGCAAGAGCTTCACCATGCTCTTTCTCACCCGGCTGCTGATGAAGAGCCTGGAGTTCGAGAGCCCGACCATCGTGCTGATCACCGACCGCACCGATCTCGATGCCCAGCTCGCCCACCAGTTCACCAACGCCAAGGGCTATATCGGCGACCAGACGGTGATCAGCGTCGAGAGCCGGGCCCGGTTGCGGGAGTTGCTCAAGGGCCGCAACAGCGGCGGGGTCTTCCTGACCACGGTGCAGAAGTTCACCGAGGATACCCGGCTGCTCAGCGACCGGGCCAATATCATCTGCATCTCCGATGAGGCCCACCGCAGCCAGGTCAATCTCGACCAGAAGGTGCGGCTGACCGAAAACGGAGTCAAGCGCACCTTCGGCTTTGCCAAGTACCTGCACGATTCTCTGCCCAATGCCACCTATGTCGGCTTCACCGGCACCCCCATCGACGCCACCCTGGATGTCTTCGGCCCGGTGGTCGATGCCTATACCATGACCGAGTCGGTGAAGGACCAGATCACCGTGCGCATCGTCTATGAGGGGCGGGCGGCCAAGGTGATTCTGGACAACGGCAAGCTTGAAGAGATCGAGGCCTATTACGCCCGGTGCGCCGAGGAGGGGGCCAGCGACTACCAGATCGAGGAGAGCAAGAAGGCCAGCGCCCGGATGCACGCCATCCTGGGCGACCCGGACCGGATTAGGGCCCTGGCGATCGATTTTGTCCACCACTACCAGCGGCGGCTGGAGGAGGGCGCCAGCGTAATGGGCAAGGCGATGTTTGTCTGCAGCAAGCGCGAGATCGCTTACGCCCTGTGGCGGGAGCTGATCGCCCTGCGGCCGGAGTGGAACCAGGCGCGGGCCGGCGGGGAAGGGGGAGGGGAAGAGACGGAGCTGAGCGCGGCCCGGCGGCGGGAGATCAAGCCCATGGAGCGGGTCAAGCTGATCATGACCCGGAGTGCGGACGACCCCAAGGAACTCTACGACCTGCTGGGCACCCCGGAATACCGCAAGGAGCTGGACCGCCAGTTCAAGCAGCCGGAGTCCAACTTCAAGATCGCCATCGTGGTCGATATGTGGCTCACCGGCTTCGACGTGCCCTTTCTCGACACCATCTACATCGACAAGCCGATCCAGCGCCACAACCTGATCCAGACCATTTCGCGGGTCAACCGCCGCTACGCGGGCAAGGAGAAGGGGCTGGTGGTGGACTATATCGGGATCAAGAAGCAGATGAACCTGGCCCTGGCCCATTACAACCAGGCCGACCGCCAGAACATCGAGGAGATCGGCCAGTCGCTGGTGGTGGTCAGGGACCACCTCGACCTGCTGGGCCGGATCTTCCACCGCTTCGACACCACCCCCTATTTCGTAACTGATCACGGGGTCGACGGGGTAAGCGGTCACGGGGTGCCGCAGGTTGCGGCAAGCGAGACGGTAAAGCGTACATCAGTACGTGAGCCGGCTCGATCGCCGCAAGATGCGGTGCCCCGTGATCGCTTAACCTATTTCCGGGGCAGCCCGGTGGCGCAGCTCAACTGCCTCAACCAGGCGGCGGAGTATGTGCAGATTACCGATAAGATCGAAAAGCGCTTCATGCACCTGGTCAAGCGCCTCAAGGCCGCCTGCGACATCTGCAGCGGCGCAGAAGAGCTGAGCCGGGAGGAGCGCGACCGGATTCACTTCTACCTGGCGGTGCGCTCCATCGTTTTCAAACTGACCATGGGGGATGCCCCGGATACCGCTCGGATGAACGCCCGGGTGCGGGAAATGATTAGCGAGGCCCTGCAGAGCGCGGGGGTGGAGGAGATTTTCAAGCTGGGGGAAGACAAGGCCGGGGAAATAGATATCTTCGCCGACGATTACCTGGCCCGGATCGAGAAGATCAAGCTCCCCAACACCAAAATCAAGCTCCTGCAGCAACTGCTGGCCCGGGCGATTGCCGACTTCAAGCAGGTCAACAAGGCCAGGGGGCTGGATTTTGCCAAAAGGTTCAAGACCCTGGTGGATGCCTACAACCAGCGCAAGGAAGAGGACGTGCTGGTCGGCAACGTGCTGGAGGATTTTTCCGTCGAGATCATCGACCTGATTCAGGCCCTGAAAAAGGAGCGCGACTCTTTCGCCGACCTTGGCATCGACCTGGAAGAGAAGGCCTTCTACGACATCCTCAAGGATCTGATGATCAAATACGACTTCACCTACCCCGAGGAGAAACTGCTCGCCCTGGCCAAAGCGGTCAAGCTGGTGGTGGACGACAAGGTCAGATACACCGACTGGAACCAGCGAGCGGACATCAAGGCCGAACTCAAGGTGGAGCTGATCCTGATCCTGGCCAAGCACGGCTACCCCCCGGTGGACCGCGACGAGGTGTACCGGGAGATCTTCGAACAGGCCGAGAATTTCAAGCAATACCAGCAGGCCCGGCAAGGGTGAAGCCGAGCTGGTAGAAAAAGGTGAAAAATGGGGTCAGAACCATCGAGCCCTGGATCTCTTGTGGGAGCTGAAAATGTGAGACGACGCAAGAAGAAAAGGGCCGCGGGATAAATTACCACCGGCAGAAGGGGCAAGCTAACGTCAGCAGCCTCGCCGGCGGTTGGGCCAGAGCAGGGTGTGCAGTTGCAGTTGCAGGCGGATCGGCAGGGCGTCGGCCAGCAGCCAGGCGGCCAGGTCGGCGGGGGCCAGGCGGCCGGCGGCCGGCGAGAAGACCAGCCGGTGGTGGGGGAGCAGCCGGTGCTGTTTGATGATGGTCAGGGCCCAGTCGTAATCGGGGCGGTCGCTGAGCACGAATTTGATCTCGTCGTTGCCGGTCAGGCGTCGGAAGTTATCCAGGTCCAGCCGGTCGGCCATGCCGCTGCCCGGACATTTGACATCCATGATGCAGTGCACCGCCGCCGGTACCCGGGCCAAAGAGAGGCTGCCGTTGGTTTCCAGCAAGACCCGGCGACCATCGGCCAGCAGGGCGTCGAGCAGCGGATAGACCCCTTCCTGCAGCAGCGGTTCCCCCCCGGTGATCTCCACCAGATCCACCCTTTGTCCCGTCGGCTCGAGCCCCTTGAGAGCGATTAACAGATCCTGCAGGCTGTAGGCAGTGCCCGGTTCCTCGTAGCTGTAGCGGGCGTCGCAGTAAGAGCAGCGCAGGTTGCAGCCGGTCAGGCGCACAAAAAGGCAGGGATAGCCGGCCCATGATGATTCCCCCTGGAGGCTGTAGAAGACCTCCGCGATCTGCAGGGGGGGCGGCGCTTCACTCATTCGCGGTAGGTGACGCCGCAGGCGTCGGTTTCGAGCACCGTCACCTGGTAAGGCCGATAACGCTCGGTGGTCAGGCTCTTTTTCAGTTCGTCAAAGATATACTTGGCGATATTTTCCGAAGAGGGGTTGCAGTCGGCAAAGGCCGGGTGCTGGTTGAGGTCGCGGTGGTCAAGCTGGTCGATGATCGGCTTCAGGGCCGCCTTGAGGTCGCGGAAATCCAGCCCCATCCCCAACTGATCCAGGCTGTCGGCCCGGATGGTCACTTCCACCTTCCAGTTGTGGCCATGGGGCTTTTCGCAGTTGCCGGGGTAGTCACGCAGGTGGTGGGCCGAAGAGAAATGGGTGGTGGTGAAGATGTCGAACATGGGCCTTTCCTCAAAAGACCGCTTGCAAGGCGGGGTAATTTTTAATAAGAATGTCGTTTTTGATCGAGCCCGCTGCGAGGGCTTTTTACTATATACCCCATTGATCTTCATGGCTCAAGGAGCAAACCAAGATGGCCGTTATCTCCCCCTTTCGTGCTGTGCGCTATAATCCCGCCAAAATCAAGGCCATTAGCGAGGTGGTCAGCCCCCCCTACGACGTGATCGATGCCCAGGCCCAGGCCGCTCTGTTGCGCAGCAACCCCTACAATATGATCAGGCTGGATTTGAGCAAAAACGTCAAAAGCGACGGGATGACCGCCGACCGCTACGCCGAGGCGGCCCGCCTTTTTCAGGAGTGGCTGGCCTCCGAGGTGCTGATCCGGGAGAACCAGCCGGCCTTTTATCTCTATGAGGTCGATTATCGCCGGCCCGATGGCACCTTTCATACCCGGCGCGGTTTTCTGGCCCGGGTGCGGCTGGCGGAATTTGCCGAGGGGGTGGTTAAGCCCCATGAAAAAACCTTTGCCGGAGTAACCTCCGACCGCCTGCGCCTGCTGGAAACCTGCCAGGCCCAGTTCAGCCCGATCTTCTCCCTTTACTCCGACCCCCGGAATCAGGTGATCACCCTGCTGGAAAAGGCTCGGGGCGGGGAGGCGCCGCTCTACCGGGCCGCCGATCATGACGGCTGTGAACACCGCCTCTGGGCGGTGACCGATCCCGCCACCATCACGGCGGTACACGATTTTTTCACCGACCGGCCCCTCTATATCGCCGATGGTCATCACCGCTATACCACCGCCCTCCAGTATCGGGCCCTGGTTCGGGAACGGCAGGGACAGCTGGACCCCGAGAGCCCGGCCAACCAGACCATGATGTATCTCTGCGGCATGGAAGATCCCGGCCTGAGTGTGTTGCCCACCCATCGATTACTGCGGCTTCCTGGCCAGACCACGGCTGCGGCCCTGGGGGAGCTGCTGGCGGAATTCTTCCAGGTGGAAGAGATTGCCACCGGTTCCCGGGAGAGTCTGCTGGTGGGGATGTTCGACCGAATGGTGGAGGGGCGGGGGCGGGGAAAGCGGACCCGGTTCGGCTTTTATCATCCCGGCGAGGATCGCTGCTTTCTGCTGACTCTGAAGGATGGGGTGATGGAGCGGGAGGCGGCCGCGCGGCCGCCGGCTCTGCGGGAGCTGGACGTGGTGGTGCTCTCCGATCTGGTCATCGACAAGCTACCCAACCTGGATCGGGCCCGCTGCGTCCAGGGAGATCTGCTGGAATACTACAGCGACCCCGACGAAGCCCTGGATGTGGCGGTCAAGGAGGCCGGCGATCCCGGGTTTACCCCACTGCTGTTCCTGATGAATCCCACCCTGGTGGAGCAGGTGAAGCGGGTGGCCGACGAGCAGTTGGTGATGCCCCATAAATCCACCTTCTTCTACCCCAAGGCTCTAACCGGTCTGGCCATCAATCCTCTGGCCGATTAAGCAAGAGCCGCCGATGGACTAACAGTCCGTTGAAAAAGCCATCCCTGGCTTTTTCAACTAACGGTTGGCCAAAGATGGCTTTGGCCAACCTCACGAATTCATTGCCACTTTCAGTGCCAACGAATTCGGCGGCCCGTCCATGGGCCGCTAGCAGCCCGTTTTTCAACGGGCTGCTAAGCCTCCGACTGGCGAAGGGCGAACAGCTCATCCAGGTGGGTGCGGGCGAACTCCAGGGAGGGGTCCATGGTCAGGGCCACCTGGAAGTTGTGGGCCGCCTCCTCGTGGCGCTCCAGTTTGCGCAGATTGACCCCCAGGTTGGCGAAATCGATGGCCGAGGCCGGGTTCAGCTCCACGCTGCGGCTGAAATGGCGGACGGCGGTTTCATAATCGGCGAGCTTGTAGTGGCAAAAACCCAGCAGGTTGTGCAGGTCCGGCCGTTCGTCGTCCAGTTCGATCCCCCGCCGCAGCACCGTAATCGCTTCCCGGTACTCTTCCATATCTTTAAGGCAGTCGCCCATGAAGGAGTAGATATAGGGCAGATCCTCCCCTTCCGGGTTCAACTCCAATGCCCGCTGGAAATGGGCCATCGCCTCCCGGTGGCGCTGGAGGGCCATCATGTTCTTGCCCAGGTAGAACTCGACGAAATAAGCTTGGGGCAGCACTTGCCCCATCCGGTTGAGCTGGGCGATCTGCTGGTCCGGATCCTCGATCTGCTCATGCACCAGCTTGGCGGCAAACAATCCGGCGTTTTTGCTCATGGAGCGCTCCCGGAAATGGGCGCCGGGCACGATGGTGTAGATGGCCGGGACCTGCAGATCCTGGTGACGCACATCGATCAGCAGCACCTCCATCCCCAGCCGGGCCAGGGCCGCCAGGCAACGTTCGATCTCCACTTTCATGTTGTGGTCGGAGAGATCGGGTAAGTCGCTCAACTTAACGGTGCGGCCCGGATTGACAATATATTCCACCTCATCCAGCGACAAGGGTTTGGGCAGGCCGCTGGCCACATAGTTGGCCTTGGAATGAAAATCGCCGGCCAGCTGGGCCACTTCGGTAAGGGCCCGGATCAGGGCCTTGTTGGGTTCCGGAGTGGTGCCGGCGGTATAGACGATCTCGCTGGTCTCGGGAAAGGTCGATGGATCGATGGCCATGGCCGCCACGGTGGGAATCCCGGTGTCCAGGGTGAAGTCATTGAGATAAACCTGAATCCCGTGGCGGGTGAATTTCTGCAGCAGTTCAACGGCCACCGGGTCGCTGATCGAACGGTGGTCGATCAGCGGCGCCTTGATTCGCTGATGGGTCACCAGGGCGCAGACGTGACGCTCGACGATCTCGCTGATTCCCTGGAGAATGGCTTCCTCGTAGGTGTTGCCGGCGGAAGGTCCGTTGAATTCGTTGATGGCGTAAAACCAGGAGAAGGGGGCCAGGACCATCTCTCCCCGGTTGAGATTGGTGGCCCAGGCCCACTGGATGGGAATATCGGCGATCAGCCGTTCCAGGGTTTCTTCCGAAGTGGTCTCATCGTGGACCGATTGCAGCAGGCGCGCCAGCGGCAGCAGCGGCAGCCCCTCCGCCCGCAGCTCCGCCCAGGTGGCCCGGATAAAGTTGGCCGGATTTTTTTTGAAGCTGAAGAAGCTGAAGCGTTCCGCCAGCTCCATGCAGGCACTGGCCTGGGATTGGGCCGGGGTGCTGCCCTTGCCCATCTGTTTTTTGTTGCCGATGGTATGATAGGCATCCTTGCCGCAAACGCTGAAGTAGACCGGAATATCCAGGCGACCGGTGTCGATGCGGCGGACGTCGTTTAAGATATCCAGTTTGACCTCGGCCAGTTTCTGCTTGAAGCGGGCCACGGTTTCCTCGGGGCTGCAGACCTTGTCCTGGTCGTAGGTGTAGGATTTGAGGCAGTCGCCGTAGGTCACGGGAGCCGGTACTGGGGGGCGGGGGTGATTCCTGGTCATGGCTGTCCTGTTGCTTGGTTTTTGCCGGGGGTGGTGGGAGCGGCCCTTTACAGGGAAGCAGCGATGGCGTCTCCCATCTTTTCGGTGTTAACCGCCCGGCTTTTGTCCACCGCGATATCGGGAGTATGGATCTCCCGGGCCAGGGTGGCGGCCACTGCCTGTTCGATGGCCGCCGCCGCCTCTCCCAACTGGAAGCTGTAACGGAGCATCATGGCGGCGGAGAGGATCTGGGCGATGGGGTTGGCGATCCCCATGCCGGCGATATCAGGGGCCGAGCCGCCGGCCGGTTCGTAGAGGCCGAAGCCTGATTCGTTGAGGCTGGCCGAGGCCAGCAGCCCCATGGAGCCGGTCATCATCGCGCACTCATCGGAGATGATGTCGCCAAACATGTTGCCGCAGAGCAGGACGTCGAACTGATGGGGGTTGCGGATCAACTGCATGGCGGCATTGTCAACGTAGATATGGTTCAGGGTCACGTCGGGATAGTCGGCGGCCACCTCCTTGACCACCTCCCGCCAGAGGACCATGGTGGTCAGCACGTTGGCTTTATCCACCGAGGTGACGATTTTGCGGCGCAGGCGGGCGGCCTCGAAGGCCCGGCGGGCGATGCGGTCGATCTCCCGGCGGCTGTAAACCATGGTGTCGTAGGCTTTCTCTTCCGGGCCGCTGCCCTCCCGGCCTTTGGGCTGGCCGAAGTAGATATCTCCGGTCAGTTCGCGTACCACCAGCAGGTCAAAGCCATTGCCGACGATATCGGCTCGCAGGGGGCTGGCGGCCGCCAGCGAGGGGAAAACCTTGGCCGGGCGCAGGTTGCAGAACAGTTCGAAGGTTTTGCGCAGGGGCAGCAGGGCCGCCCGCTCCGGCTGCTCTTCCGGGGGCAGGCTTTCCCACTTGGGGCCGCCCACCGAACCGAAAAGGATCGCGTCGCTGTTCCGGCACAACTCCAGGGTCGCGTGGGGCAGGGCCCGGCCGTGGTTATCGATGGCGCAACCGCCCACATCGGCGTACTCATAGCTCAGGCTAAAATCGAATTTCCGTTGCGCCGCATCCAGCACCTTGATCGCCTCGCGCATCACCTCGGGGCCGATGCCGTCACCGGGCAGAACCGCAATCTTCTTCATATTGTCTACTCCCTGGGTTTTAATGGTTGATGTTGTGGCCGGAACATACAGGATAACCGGCTTATTCTTCAAGCAGGTTGTGACTTAAGAACCTTTTTTTGGTTTTATGGCGGAATCTGTTTGCGTTCCCCCATTTTTCGTGCGAAGATTTGTTTACTGTTATTTTCCCTTTTCGGTGTTCAGGCCCGCGGTTGCTTCGTGGACTGAAAAAAAAATTAATTATCAGGAGGTTGGAGATGAAAAAAACGGTACTGTTGTTTGCGGGCTTGTCCCTGTTTGCCCTGTCCGGTTGTGCCACCACCCAATATGTCGATGACCGGGTCGCGCCCTTGGAGTCCAGGACCAGCGCGATCGAGAAGCGTCTCGATGCCCTGGAAAACCGGATGAATAGCCTGGAAACCACCGTGGATGCCCAAAAAACCTCGGCTCAGGATGCCAAGATCAGCGCTGATCGGGCGGCGGCCCGGGCGGAAGCCGCGGCGACCAGGGCGGAAGAAGCCCTTGATAAATCCAAGAAGGCTTTGGAGTTGCAGCAGAAAAAATAAGCCCCCCTTGATGGTCGCGCCCCTAAAGTTTATTGCCCCCTGGGGCGCGATCATCTCCCTCCGCCCGTAGTTCTCTTCGCTCCTGATCTATTCTCACCGGCACCCCCCTTTTTCCCCTGACCGCATTAAGTAGTCGTCCCAGGTCGGCGCTCTCCACGAGATTTTTTTGCTGGAGGAGCTCCTGGGCCCTGAGCAGGTAGTCGCTGTTGCTCATGCTGTTGTCGGGATGGACCTCGACATAGATCTCATCCATGCGGACTCCAACCTTGAGGGATTGGCGCACGATACGTACCGGGGTCTGCAGGGGGGTGATCCGAAAGAGCAGGGGGATATCCTCGGGGTAGAGCCTGACGCAGCCATGGGTGGCTCGGCGGCCGATGGACCAGGGCCGGTTGGTACCGTGGATAAAGTAACTGCTCTGGGAGAGTTGCAGGGCGTGGCTGCCCATGGGGTTGTCCGGTCCCGGCGGGATCACCCGCTGCAGATAGGGGCGTTTTTGCCAGATCGACAGTGGAACCGTCCAGTTGGGCTCGGTCAGCTTGGTGGTAATGGTGAAATCCCCCGGCGGGGTTTCGCCATCGGTGGCTCCGATTCCCACCGGGAAAGTGATCACCAGGTTCTCTTCCCCTTCCTGAAAAAAATAGTAGAGCCTTTTTTCCGCCAGGTTGATCAGGATGCCGTGCCCAAAGGGGGCCTCGGGCAGTACCCGGGCCCCGGGGATCACTACTTTGGCGCCATCCCCCGGCAGGAGGGGGTCCAATGCCGGATTGGCCATGGCGATCTCCCGGTAGCCCAGCCCGTAGTCGCGGGCGATCTCAAGCAGTGACTCCCGGCCCTTGACCCGGTGCTCCCGTTGGGAGCCGATCACGCTCCAGCTTTGCCGGTCGTAGGATTGGGTGGTGGCGTGGGAGAGCAGCACTTGCTCTTCGGTTTGCTCCGCGGAGGTGGAAGGATTGACGGGGGTGGCCGCCAGAGATGCCGGCGGGGCCGTTACCAGCCAGGGCAGCAGGGCAATGGTTGCCAGCAGGACCCGGATTTTTCTTTTTTCAGCCATCTTGGTTTTCACGGGGAGAATCAGCCGACCAGATCACCCAGGGCCTGGTCGATGCGGGGAAAGCGGAAAGAGAACTTCTGCTCTTCCAGGATTTCCGGTTTAACCCGGCAGCCCCGCAGCAGCATGGAGCTCATCTCCCCCAGCAGCAAACGTAATAGAAAACCGGGTACCGGCAGCAGGGTGGGGCGCTGCAGGGCCCGGCCCAGGGCCCGGGTGAATTCGGCATTGTTCAGCAGTTGGGGGGCGGTACAGTTGACCGGTCCGGAGATGGTCGGCCGCTCGATGAGAAAGGAGTAGATCTCCACCAGGTCAGCGAGATGGATCCAGGGAAAGCCCTGCTCTCCACTGCCCAGTCTTCCCCCCAGGCCCAGGCGGAAGGCCGGCAGCATCTTGCTCAAGGCGCCACCCTGGTCGCCCAGGACCACGCCCAGTCGGGTGATAACCACCCGGTGGCCCAGCTTTTGGGCGGCCATGGCCTCTTGCTCCCAGGCCTGGCAGACCTCGGCCAGAAAATCATTGCCGGGGGGGGAACTTTCGCTCTTGGGCTCATCGCCGATGTAGCCATAGTAGCCGGCGGCGCTGGCATTGATCAGGGTTCTGGGGGTGGTCGGGTCGACGGTGGCCAGGGCTGCCACCAGATTACGGGTTGAAAGAACCCGGCTTTCCACAATGATCCGCTTGGCGTTTTCGCTCCAGCGGGTGAAAATGGAAGCCCCGGTCAGGTTGATGATCACGTCCGAGGCGGCGGCGGCCTGCTGCCAGGGGCCGGGCTTGGTGGGGTCGCCGTTGACGATGGTGGCTGCGGCGGGAAGGCCGGCGGCCCGGTTCATGGAACGGACCAGGATGCTGACCTGGTACCCCTTGCTCAGCAGGTGTTGGGTCAGGGCACTGCCGACAAATCCTGTTGCTCCCACCAGAAAGATGTTCATATCTTCATTATTGCGTGGTTAATGAAAACTTGGCAACGGGAGAACCGACCGGAACGGCGAGGGGGTCACGCCGGTCGGTCGGCTGAAAAGGGGGGGCAGCACCGGCCGCGCCCCCTTGGGGTTTACTTGGCTGGGGGACAGGGATTCGAACCCCGACAGGCAGAGTCAGAGTCTGCAGTCCTACCATTAGACGATCCCCCAGCACGTTTGGGAAAGGAACCGCCTTTATAAAAAGCCGGCGCTGGGATGTCAAGACAATTTGCCTCAGACCTCCTCGGAAAGCGCCATGACCATGGCCCCCTTGGCCGTGGTGTTCAGCGGATCTTCGGCGATTCGTACCTCGGAAATCTCAATCGGCAGATTGACGTTGCCCAGCGCCTTTTCGAAATGTTCCCGGAAACCGCCGGGCAACACGGTGCCACCGGCTAAAGCGATGGGAATCGGCTTGGCGATCTTGGGAATTTTTTCCGAGGAGTGCAGCACATCCTGCAGGCTGTGGAGCAGGCTGTTGAGCAGGTCGTCGTAGTAGATATGCAGGGCGGCCTCGGTGCGGTTTTTCGGCCCTCTGTTCAGGCGCAGGCTGCCCTCTTTGATGGTTTTGATCTTGGTGGCCGGTTCGCCCACCGAGGAGCCAACCATCTGGTCGATATAATCGCCGCCCTTCTGGATGCTGTAGGTGATGACCGGCACCGACAGATAGGAGAGGCAGACGTTGCACATCCCGCCCCCCATGCTGATGCCGATGCCGGTGAAATTGTCCTCGGCCAGCTCCGACATCACCGTGGCCAGCCCTTCGTTGATGGAGATCGGCCGGAAGCCCAGGGAGGCCAGGAACATCTTGATGATCGATTCGTGGTAGATCACCGAGTTGGGGCTGTCGAGGGGTTGACCGGGCACGCTGAAGCAGATCGCCTCGCCCTGTTTCTGGGGCTTGTTGATCAGGGTGTTGATGATCGCCTGCAGCACCGTGATCCCTTCATCTTCCCGGGAGCTGAGCAGGCCCTTCTCCATGGTGCGGCGGGTGTTGGTGTTGAACATGTTGGCGAAATGCTCGGCGGAATAGCCGAGGATGTAAAACATGCCGTTTTTTTCGAAGAAGGTGACCTCGTTCTTCACCAGAATTTTCTTGGTGAACTTGGCGTAGGGGATGGTGAAAAAGGCGTTGAGCTGCTTGACGGTGTGGATATTTTTCCCAGTGTTCTGGGCCATCACGATGTGGCTGGTGCCGATATCAAGTCCCACCGGCCCACTGGGGCGCTCCGCTTCCTCGCCGATCCCTTTCTCCCGTGAAACCACGGTTTTTTGCGAGGCTTTGATCGCGCTGTCCACGTTACCCATTTCATCCATCATCGCTTCTCCTCCTTTTGCTTGGCCAACGTTTACGCCGCCTTGTTGTTCAGGAACAAAGAGTCAAGATTTTCGGACCAGGTCATCAGGTCGGAGCGGTTTTGGTCGAAAATCCCTAGCATTGTACTTTTGGTGTGGTAAAAATTCTAGCTTATTTTTCAGGCCAACCGCTGGTTGGCGCGGTTCCACGCAAGGAAATTTTCTTCGATGCCATCCATGCCCCACGAATATCCCGTCGATCTCGACCTGACCCTGGCCCCGGAACTTCCCGTCAGCGGCTGCCGGGAGGAGATCCTCGCCGCCATGGCCGCCTCCCAGGTGGTGATCATCTCCGGGGAGCCGGGCAGCGGCAAAACCACCCAGATTCCCAAGCTTTGCCTGCTGGCCGGGCGCGGCCGCCGGGGGAAGATCGGCTGCACCCAGCCTCGGCGGATCGCCGCCATGGCCATGGCTTCCCGGCTGGGGGAAGAGCTGGGTACCCGGGGCGGCCGGCTGGTGGGTTACCGGGTTCGCTTCAGCGACCACACCAGCCGGGAGACCCGGGTCAAATTCATGACCGACGGCATCCTGCTGGCCGAGGCCCAGGGCGACCGGGAACTCAGGGATTATGACACCATCATCGTCGACGAGGCCCACGAACGCAGTTTGAATATCGACTTTCTGCTGGGAATTCTTAAAGATCTTCTGGCTCGGCGCCCCGAATTGCAGGTTATTATCACTTCGGCCACCATCGATACCGGCAAATTTTCCCGCCACTTCAACGATGCCCCGGTGATCGAGGTTTCCGGCCGGACCCACCCGGTGGAGGTTCGTTACCGGCCCTGGCGGGAAGGGGAGGGGGAGGGGGAAAGCTACGTCGAGCAGGCGGTGGCGGCGGTTAGCGAGATCGTGCGGGAGGGGAGAGCTGGTGATATTCTGCTTTTTCTCCCCACCGAACGGGATATCCGGGAGACCCAGGAGGCTCTGGCCGGGGCGCTGGGCCGGTCCGGCCAGGGGGGGAAATCAGCCGGCGGGGGTGAAGTGATCATGCCGCTCTATGGTCGGCTCTCTCCCGCCGAGCAGACCAGGATTTTTCGCCCGGTCAAGGGGCGCAAGATCGTGCTGGCCACCAATGTGGCCGAAACCTCGATCACCGTGCCGGGGATCCGTTATGTGGTCGATACCGGTCTGGCCCGGATCGCCTCCTACAATCCCCGGGCCCGGACCCACAAGTTGCCGGTGGTTCCCATCTCCCGTTCCAGTTGTGACCAGCGGGCCGGGCGCTGTGGCCGGGTCGGACCCGGCATCTGTATCCGGCTCTTCTCCCAGGAGGATTATGACAACCGCCCCCTCTACACCGCCCCGGAGATTGTCCGCTCCAACCTGGCCGAGGTGATTTTACGGATGGTGGCCCTGAAACTGGGGGAGCCCGCCGATTTTCCCTTTGTCGATCCACCCTCCAGTCGCGCCATCAAAGATGGTTATCAGCTCCTGGCCGAACTCGGCGCCATCGAGGAGGTGGCCGGTCAGGGAGCCGGCCGGCCGCCGGTCAGACTGAGCCGCCGGGGGCGGCTGATGGCCCGCCTGCCCCTGGACCCCTGTATTTCGCGGATGATTATCGAGGCCAGGGAGAATAACGCCCTGCGCGAGGTTTGCGTTATTGCCGCCGCCCTCAGCATCCAGGATCCGCGTCTGCGGCCGCCGGAGAAGGAGAAGGCGGCCGATGAGGCCCATCGCCCCTTTATAGATCCCCGGTCCGACTTCCTCGCCTACCTCAAGATTTGGGAAACCGCCCGGGCGGTGGCGGTCCAGACCGGCAGCGCCGGCAAGATGCGCAAGTTCTGCGCCGGTCATTTCCTCTCCTGGCAACGGTTGCGGGAGTGGCAGGATATTCACGAGCAGATTTTGCGAATTCTGGCCGATGAGCGGGGTTTCAGTCCCAATGAGGTTCCGGCCACCCCGGCGGCGGTGCATCGCTCCTTGCTCAGCGGTAATCTGCGCAATATCGCCTTGAAAAAGGAAAAGAATCTCTACCAGGGGGGCGGGGGGCGCCAGCTGATGATCTTCCCCGGTTCCGGCCTGTTCAACCGCGGCCCCCAGTGGCTGATGGCGGCGGAACTGGTGGAGACCAGCCGGCTTTACGCCCGGACGGTGGCGGCCATCGAGCCGGAGTGGATCGAGCCCCTGGCCCGTCCCCTGATGCGCTACAGCTACAGCGATCCCCACTGGGAGAAGCGCCGGGGCCAGGTGGTGGCCACAGAGCGGGGCACCCTTTTCGGTCTGCCGGTGGTGGCGGGGCGTAAAATCCCCCTGGCCCGGATCGATCTTCCCGAGGCCCGCCGCCTCTTTATCCAGGCCGCCCTGGTGGAGGGGGAGCTGCGGGGAGAGTATCCCTTCCTGAGCCACAACCGGGAGCTGCTCGCCCGGCTGCGGGATCTGGAGGAGCGCAGCCGCCGCCGGGATCTGCTGGTGGATGAGCAGGTGATCTTTGACTTTTACGAGAGCCGGCTTGGCCCCGAGGTTTATGACCAGGCCAGCCTCAACCGCCTCTTGAAAAAGCAACGGGGGGACCAGTTCCTCCGGCTGGCCGAGGAGGAGTTGATCCGGCGGGAGCCCGATGATGATCTGCCCGAAAAGTTTCCCTCCACCCTCCAGCTCGGCGAGATGACCCTGGACCTCTCCTACTGTTTTGAGCCGGGGGCCGAGCAGGATGGGCTCACGGTGACGGTACCGGTTCACCTGGCCCCCCACCTTCCGCCGGAGGCCTTTGAATGGTTGGTGCCGGGGATGCTGGAGGAGAAGATCTTTTTTCTGCTCAAAAATCTACCCAAAACCCTGCGCCGGCCCCTGGTTCCCATTCCCCAAACGGCGGCGGAACTGACCCGGGCCCTGCTGCGCCGGCGGAGAGAGTCCGGGGCCGGCCGGACCCCGGAGGCCCTCTGCGCCGCCCTGGGGCGGGAGATTTATGAAAGGTATGGTTTGCGGATTGCCGGGACGGCCTGGCCCCAGGAGCAGTTGCCCCCCCACCTGCGTTGTCGCTTTCGCCTGGTGGATGAGGAGGAGCGGGAGCTGGCCGCCCACCGGGAGCTGGCGGTGTTGGTGCGGCGGGAACCGGGGGCGGCCGCCCCCCTGCCGGCGGCTGATCTGGAAGCGATCCGGCGCCGCTACGAACGGGAAGTCCCCAATCCGGCCGCCCTGCCGGAGCTGCCGTCCCGCTTGCCCCTCACCGGGGCCGACGGTACTTTGCGGGCCTACCTTTTTCCCGGTCTGGTGGAGGAGGGCGGCCGGATCTGGCTGCGACTGTTCAGCCAAGAAGCCCCTTGCCGCGCAGCAACGGTCAGCGCCCTGCTGAGCCTTTATCGCCAGGAATTTTCCCGCCAGTTTAAAATGGTCCGCAAGGATTGCCGACTGCCCCGGGACCAGTGGCTGCTTTACCAGGGGCTGGGGGGAGTCGATGGGCTGGAGGATCGCTTTTTTGCCTTTATCCTGGGCGAAATCTTCGCCCAGGGCCAGGGGGGGCTACCCACGGCGGCCGATTTTGCCGCCAAGGTGGCCCGGGTGCGGGAGCAGGGCTTTTATGCCGAGAGCCGGCGGCTGTTTGAGCAACTCCTTGAGCTGCTGGGCCACCGTCGGGAGGTGCTGGATTATTTGGCCCGTCTGCCCGCCGAGCTGGGGGAGGAGCTGCGGCGCCGTTTGGAAGAACTGATGCCCGCCGATTTTCTGACCCGTTACCGGGCCGAGGACTTGCCCCGGTTGCAGCGCTACCTCAGGGCCTTGCGGGTGCGGGCGGAACGGGCCTATGCCATGCCGGCCAAGGATCACGCCAAGGCGGCCCTGTTGGCCCCCTTCAGCCAACGCTTGAGTCGCTACCCCGAGGGCGGGGAATATTCGGCGACGAAAGGGGCGCTGCTCAAGGAGTACCGGCTGATGCTGGAAGAGTACGCGATCAGCCTTTTTGCCCAGGAACTCGGGACCCTCTTTCCCGTCTCCCCCAAGCGCCTGGAGGAGAAATGGCGGGAGATCGAGCAGGCTTAATTTGCTGTTCCCGGCTTGACATCGCCGGGTTCAGTTCACATTGTAGACGGAATGTGACGGTTGATTTAACGAGGAGCGCTACTGCCATGGATGAACGGAAAAAACGGGCCCTCCCGCAGGGAGGTCCGGCCCGGATGGCCCCCGGTCTGGGACAGCGGGGGGTGAGCCCCTTCGCCGGTGAGCCTTGGGCGGTGCCCACCGATATCTATGAGACCGACCAGGCCTTTGTGGTTTATCTGGATCTGGCCGGGGTGGAACCGGCCGCCATTCAGGTGGTCGTCGAGGAGACCAGGCTGACCGTCTCCGGTGAACGGCACTACTCCCCGCCGGAGACGACGCGCCGGGTCCATCAACTGGAGATCGAACAGGGCCGTTTTGCCAAACGGATCAATCTGCCCACCCCCATTGATGTTGAGGCCGCCGAAACCAGGCATCGCCATGGTTTTTTGATGGTTGTCCTGCCTAAACAGCGTTCCCGCCGCGTAAAAATAGAGGTCCGCCAGAGGTAGCTTATGACTGATAAAGAACAGGATTCCAAAAAGATTAATCCCGCCAACCTGCCGGTGCCCGATGAGTTGCCGGTACTTCCCCTGCATGGTTTTGTCTTTTTCCCGGGGATGGGGTTTCCCATGCAGATCAGCCATCCCTCCTCCAAGCAGCTGGTGGATGACGCAATTCTCAAGCATCGGCTGGTGGCGGTGGTCACCCACCGCCGGGTGGAGGAGGAGGCGGGTGCTGGCGGCGAGGGGGATTCCGAGGCGGTGATCGATCCCACCCGCGGGGGCGACGGCCGGGTCCCCAATCCCGACCATCTCTATCCGGTGGGAGTGGTTGGTTATATTCATAAGCTGGTCAAGTCCGAGGATGGGGTTTATCAGGTATTGATCAGCGCGGTGAAAAAAGTGCGGCTGGGGGAGTTCACCCAGCGCGAACCCTATCTGGTGGCCAAGGTGGTCCAGGTCCCCATGGAGGATGGAGGGGGCCAGGAGGCCGAGGCGATGCTGCTCAACCTTCGCAACCAGTTCAAGCGGATGGCCGAGCTGGGGGGCACCCCCACCGAGCTGGCCATGACCGTCAACGCCCTGACCAACCCCTTTTATGTGGCCTATCTGGTGGTTTCCCAGGTTGGGCTGAGCCTGGAGGAGGAGGAGGAGATCCTGGAGATCGATGATCTCAAGACCCTGCTCAACCGGGTGGGGCGGGAGTTGAACAAAAAACTGGAAACCGTGGAGATGAGCCACGAGATCCAGAAAAATATCAAGCAGGATATGGACAAGAAGCAGCGGGAGTTTTACCTCCGCGAGCAGCTCAAGGCGATCCGCAAGGAGCTGGGCGAGGAGGATGAAAATCTCGACCTCAAAGAGCTGCGGGAAAAACTGGCCGAGACCGAACTGCCGGAGGAGGCCAAAAAAACCGCGGAAAAGGAGCTCAACCGGCTGGGCCGGATCTCACCCTCCTCGCCGGAGTATACCGTCTCCCGCACCTACCTGGACTGGATTCTCGACCTGCCCTGGCTCAAGGCTTCCGAGGACAATCTCGATATCGAGCGGGCCGCCAGGACCCTGGATGAGGAGCATTACGGCCTGGAGAAGATCAAGAAACGGATTATCGAATTCCTGGCGGTGCGCAAGCTCAAGCAGGATATGCACGGCCCCATTCTCTGCTTTGTGGGGCCCCCCGGGGTGGGGAAAACCTCGCTGGGCCAGTCCATCGCCCGCAGCATGGGGCGTAAGTTCGTGCGGATCTCCCTGGGCGGGGTACGTGATGAGGCCGAGATTCGCGGCCACCGCCGCACCTATATCGGGGCCCTGCCCGGGCGGATTATCCAGAGCCTGCGCAAGGCCGGCACCAGCAACCCCCTCTTCATGCTCGATGAGGTGGATAAGCTGGGAATGGATTTTCGGGGCGATCCCTCCTCGGCCCTGCTGGAGGTCCTGGACCCGGAGCAGAATTTTTCCTTTTCCGACCACTACCTGGAGATCCCCTTCGATCTCTCCAAGGTGATGTTTATCACCACCGCCAATCTGTTGGATAATATCCCCGGTCCCCTGCGCGACCGGATGGAGGTGATCGAGCTTTCCGGCTATACCGAGGATGAGAAGCTCCATATCGCCCGCCGCCATCTGCTGCCCAAGCAGATGGACGCCCATGCCTTGAGTATCGATGACCTCAAGCTGAGCGATGAGACCCTGCGGGAGATCATCCGCTCCTATACCCGGGAGGCCGGGGTGCGTAACATGGAGCGGGAGATCGGCGGGGTTTGCCGGGGGGTGGTCAGGAAGATCGTCGAGGGTCACAGCGGCCTGATCGAGGTGGCGGTGGCCGATCTGGCCGAATATCTGGGGCCGGCCCGTTTTTTCTCCGAAAGCCAGGCCCGGACCTGGGGGCCGGGGCTGGCCACCGGTCTGGCCTGGACTCCGGTGGGGGGGGCCCTGCTCTTTATTGAGACCGCCAAGATGAAGGGGAAGGGTGGGCTCAACCTCACCGGTAAACTGGGCGAGGTGATGAAGGAATCGGCCTCCGCCGCCCTGACCTATATCCGCTCCCACGCCAAGGAGCTGGGGATTGATGAAAAAGTTTTCGCCCAGAGCGATATCCATGTCCATGTGCCGGAAGGGGCGATCCCCAAGGATGGACCTTCGGCCGGAGTGGCCATGGTGGTCTCGCTGGTCTCTCTGCTCACCGGTAAACCGGTCAACCGCGATCTGGCCATGACCGGGGAGATCACCCTGCGGGGCGACGTGCTGCCGGTGGGCGGGATCAAGGAGAAGGTGCTGGCGGCGGTCCGGGCCGGGATCCACGCGGTGATCCTGCCCAAAATCAACGAAAAGGATCTGGTCGATCTGCCGGCCAGCGCCCGGGAAACCCTCACGGTGCACTTGGTTCATGATATCAACGAGGCCCTCAAGGTTGCCCTTACCGATGGGGGCAAGAAATGAAAAGGAAAAATCGCCCATGAAGGTTATATTGGCCAAGCATGCCGGCTTCTGCATGGGAGTGCGGCGGGCGGTGGAGACCACTTTGAAGTTGGTGGAGACTCGCCAGGCCCCGATCTCAACCTTCGGTCCCCTGATCCACAACCCCCAGGTGCTGGATATGCTGGCGGAAAAAGGGGTGCATGTGTTGGAGGAGGTGCCGGCCGACACCCGGGGCACGGTGGTGATCCGGGCTCATGGGGTGCCGCCGGCCCGCAAGAAGCATCTGGAGGCGAGCGGCGCGGTGGTGGAGGACGCCACCTGCCCGCGGGTGGTCAAGGTGCAGGCGATCATCGACAAATATCGCCGCCAGGGTTACACCACGGTGATCGTCGGTGACCGCGATCACGCCGAGGTGGAAGGGTTGATGGGCCACGCCGGCCGGGCCGGTCTGGTGGTCAGCCGGATGAGTGATCTCGATGGTCTGGAGTTGAGTCCCCCCTACATCGTGGTCAGCCAGACCACCCAGGACGAGGAGATGTTCCAGGCGATCACCGCCGCGATTCTCGAGCGTTATCCCGGCGGCAAGGTTTTCAATACCATCTGTGACTCCACCCATAAGCGCCAGGATGAGGTGCGGGAGATGTGCCACCAGGTGGATGCCCTGGTGGTGGTGGGGGGGCGTAACAGCGCCAACACCAAGCGCCTGGCCGAAATCGCCGACGGCCTGAACTGTCCGGTCTTTCTGGTGGAGACCGAAAGTGAACTGGATCCGGAAAAACTGAGGGCCTACCAACTGGTGGGGGTGACGGCCGGGGCTTCGACCCCGGCCTGGATTATCCGCGAGGTGGTGGAAACCCTGGAGTCAATATAGGACGGATAGACGATGCTGAGTTGGTTTAAAAAGAAATTGGGTGGGGGGGATAAGCCTGAAGCCGCCCCTGAAAATGAAGTTGCGGCCGTCCCCGTCCCCGTAAGCGCCCCGGCAAGCGTCCCGGCGGAGGGCGCGGCGGCTGCCGGTCCCTCGTTTCTGGGCCGGTTGCGGGAGCGGTTGGGCCGCACCCGGGAAAGTCTGGTCCAGCGGATGGACGAGCTTTTCCTGGGTAAGAAGGTGATCGATGCCGCCCTCTTTGATGAGCTGGAAGAGATTCTGATCACCGCCGATCTGGGCGCCGCCACCACCGCCGAACTGCTGGACCAGGCCCGGGCCCGGGTCAAGCGTGACGCCCTCAGCGATCCCCAGGCCCTGCGGGAGATCCTCCACCAGTTGATGCTGGATTACCTGGCCCGGGTTGATCGCCCCGCCGAGCTGGTGATGCCACCCTCCGGCCCCTTTGTGATCATGGTGCTGGGGGTCAACGGGGTGGGCAAAACCACCACCATCGGCAAGTTGGCCTGGAAGTTCAAGCAATCCGGCCAGAAGGTGCTGCTGGTGGCCGCCGATACCTTCCGGGCCGCGGCCATCGAGCAGTTGCAGATCTGGGGCAAAAGAGTGGATGCCGAGGTGGTGGCCCAGCAGCAGGGGGCCGATCCCTCCTCGGTTATTTACGATGCCTTCGACTACGCCCGGCCCCGGGATTTCGACGTGATTATTGTCGATACCGCCGGCCGCCTGCATACCAAGGTCAACCTGATGGAGGAGCTGCGCAAGATCAAGCGGGTGATGAACAAAAAGATCCCCGGCGCCCCCCATGAGGTGCTGCTGGTGGTTGATGCCACCACCGGCCAGAACGGGATCTCCCAGGCCCGGCTTTTTCACGAGGCGGTGGAAGTTTCCGGTTTGGCCCTAACCAAGCTGGACGGCACCGCCCGGGGGGGGATCGTGCTCAATATCTGCCGGGAGTTCAAGATCCCCATCCGCTTTATCGGGATCGGCGAGCAGATGGAGGATCTGCGCGATTTCGAGCCCCGGGAGTTCGTCAGCGCCCTCTTCAATCGGACTGGTAAGGCCCCTGATTCCGCCCCGGCCGCCGGCAGCGACGCCCCGTGATTATCTACCAGCGCCATGGCGGAGGGGCGACCCCTCCGGGTCCGGGTTGCGGCGGCTGCCTGCTGCTGCTGGTTATCTCCCTGCTGCTCCTGGGGGGTGCTCCCCTGCTGATCAATTTCTTCGGTATCCTGCTGTTGGCCCTGCTGCTGCTGGTTTTGAGCGTCATCAGCGCCTTCTGGGGGTTCTCCTGGTATGTGCGGCGCCAGATCAGGCGCTATGAGCAGTCCCAGAGCGAGTCCCACAATATCTTCGTCCATCAGCTGATCCATATCCTGGTCCGAATCGCCCAGCTGGATGGCACCGTCACCCGGGCGGAAACGGCGGCGATCAGCGATTTTTTTCGGGTCCACCTGGGTTATGGCCACCAGCAGCTGTTGTGGGTCAGGGAGCTGATTAAACAGGCGATGGCCTCCCCCCTGACCCTGGACGATCTGCTCACCGATTTCCGCCGCCGCTTTGGTTATGAGCCCCGGATGATCCTCCTGGAGCTGATCTACCGGGTGATTTACGTCAATGAGCGGGTCAGCGAGCAGGAGCTGGCCATTCTCCAGCGGATTGCCGATTTCCTGGAGATTGCCCCCCACGATCACCAGGCGATCCGGGCCAAGTATCAGGCCCGGGCCCGGGGGGTGGAGAGCGAGAGCGGGCGGGAAACCCGTTACTATCAGGTGCTGGGGTTGGCCCCCGGGGCCGATTTTGCCCGGATCAAGGCGGCCTACCGCGAGCTTAGCAAGCAGTACCACCCCGACAAGGTCAACCATCTGGGTGAAGAGTTCCGCCGGGTGGCGGAAGAGAAGATGAAAGAGATCAACGAAGCCTACCAGTACCTCAAGAAAAAGTTTCCGGGGTCCGGTTGACCCGGAAATTACGATCCAGGAAATCGCACTCGGCCGGGGAGAGGTCAAAGCGAATTTCGGCCTCGCGGATCAGCACGCAACGATCCTTTTCCGGGTTGTCCGACAGGCATTCGGCCACCCAGGCAATGGCCCGGCGCACTTTCTCCCCCGGCTGCTGCAGCTTGCTTCCCTCGCCCATGCTCTACTCCTCCCGTTTGAAAATCACCCCGCCCAGGGGTGGTACGCTGATCCGGATATGGCAGGGGGCCTGGCCGAATGGTTCGGCAATGGCGTCCCTGGCCTCGGGGTTGACGATCCCGCTGCCGCCGGCCTCCACGGTATCCGAGCAGAAAACCTCCCGGTAGCGGCCCGGCTGCGGGACGCCCAGCCGGTAGTTGTGGTGGACCTGGGGGGTGAAGTTGAAGAGACAGACCACAAAATCATCCCGGTTTTCGGCAAAACGGGCAAAGCTGATGATGCTGTGGTCCACATCGTTGAAATCCAGCCATTGAAAACCGGTATGGCCGAAGTCATCCTGCCACAGGGCGGGATGCTGCCGGTAAAAGTGATTCAGGGCCCGCACGAACTGTTGCAGTTGATAATGTTTCTTCTCCTGTTCCAGCAGATGCCAGTCCAGGCTGACCTTGCAGTACCACTCGGAAATCTGGCCAAACTCACTCCCCATAAAGAGGAGTTTTTTGCCGGGATGGGTCCAGAAGAAGAGAAAGAGCAGGCGCAGGTTGGCAAACCGCTGCCACTGATCTCCGGGCATCTTCTGCAGCAGCGAGCGCTTGCCGTGCACCACCTCGTCATGGGAGAAGGGGAGGATGAAATTCTCGGAGAAGGCGTAAAGGAGCGAGAAGGTCAGGGAGCCGTGGTGATACTTGCGGAAGAGGGGATCGGTGCTGAAATACTCCAGGGTGTCGTTCATCCAGCCCATGTTCCACTTGTAGCCAAACCCCAGCCCCCCCGCCACCGCCGGCTTGGAGACCCCGAAAAAGCTGGTGGACTCCTCGGCGATCATCATGATATCGGGGTGCTGGTCATAAACGATGGTGTTGAGATGTTTTAAAAATTCGATGGCCTCGATATTTTCCCGACCGCCGTACTCGTTGGGCACCCACTCCCCTTCCTTGCGGGCGTAGTCCAGGTAGAGCATGGAGGCCACCGCGTCCACCCGCAGGCCGTCGATATGGAAACGTTCGAACCAGAAGAGGGCGTTGGCCAGCAGAAAGTTGGTCACCTCCTTGCGGCCGTAGTTGAAAACCAGGGTGCCCCACTCCTGGTGGGAGCCTTTTCTGGGGTCCTCATGTTCGTACAGGGCGGTGCCGTCGAAACGGGCCAGGCCGTGGCCGTCGGTGGGGAAGTGGGAGGGGACCCAGTCCAGAATCACCCCGATTCCGTGGCGATGGCACTGATCGACCAGGTAGGCGAAATCGTCCGGGGTGCCGAAACGGCTGGTCACCGAGTAAAAGCCGATCACCTGGTAGCCCCAGGATTCATCCAGGGGATGTTCCATCACCGGCATGAATTCAACGTGGGTGAACCCCATCTCCAGCAGGTAGGGGATCAGGGCGTCGGCGATCTCCCGATAGCTCAAGAAGCGGGAGGGATCGGCGGGGTCGCGGCGCCAGGAACCCAGGTGCATCTCGTAGATGGCCAGCGGCTGCCGGTAGGTGGCTTGCTGGCGCCGGGCCGCCATCCACTCCTGATCACTCCATTGGAACTTGCCGATATCGTGGACCACCGAGGCGGTCTTGGGCCGAACCTCGCTGAAAAACTGGAAGGGATCGACCTTTTCCAGAATGGTGCCGCCTTGGCTGCGCAGTTCAAATTTGTAAGGCTCCCCCGGGCCGACCCCGGGCAGAAACAGTTCCCAGATCCCCGAGCCGCCCAGCACCCGCATCTGGTGGATGCGCCCATCCCAGTAGTTGAAGTTGCCGATGATGCTGACCCGGCGGGCGTTGGGGGCCCAGACCCGAAAGATGGTGCCGGCAACCCCGTCGATGGTGGCGGGATGAGCGCCCAGTTTTTCATAGAGGCGATAGTGGGTCCCGTTATTGAAGAGATAGCGGTCGTAATCGCCAAGTTGCGGCCAGAACCGGTAGGGATCGTGGAAGCGATGCTCGCTGCCGTCGTGAAAGCGGGCCGCAAAGCGGTAGGGGAAGTAATGGGTGCAGCCGGGCAGGACCAGTTCAAACAGCCCCTCCTCCCGGATCTTGTAGAGCTCCCGCCACTCCCCTTCGTCCTCGCCGCTGAGCAGGTAAACCGCCGTGGCCGTCGGCTGATGGCAGCGGATCACCGCTCCCGCGGGTTCGTCCGCTTCGCCGGGCTCCAGGAGGTGAAAGCCCAGCACCTGAAAAGGGTCGTGGTGGTCGGAGTTGATAACGCGATCGATATCCTGGAGCAGGGAGCCTCTCATCTTTGTCAGCCTGGGGTTGGGGTTGGGGGTAGGGGGGGCGGAAGGGTTCCGCACTCCCGTTTCCGGTCACCTGTTGTAGCACAGGTTGAAAGGGGCTGACAAGCATTGATAGCCTGCCTTGACGGAAGGCGATGGTCGATGCTACAGTGGGCAAGATCTTTTGCTTGCGGCAGCGCGCAGAATCGCCGACTTTTGCTCACAGGGTTCCCCGACCGTGGAAAATTTGCAGGGCCATTTCCTCATCGCCACTCCCCAGATGTCCGATCCCCGTTTTCGGGAGTCGGTGATCTATCTTTGTGTCCATAACCACGAGGGGGCCATGGGGCTGGTGATCAACCAGCCGGTCAAGGATGTGCGGCTGGAGGATATTTTCATTAACGCCGGAATTCCCCTGCCGGAGCGGCCCTTGGGCCGGGTTTACCTGGGCGGGCCGGTGGAGACCGGCAGCGTGACCGGTTCCGCCTGAGGAGAAAAGCATGAATGAAAAAGAGAAGGCGGTCGCGCCGGTTAAGATCCGGATCAACCCGCCGGTGTTTGTTATTTCCGCCGTTTTGACCGTGGCTTTTGTCGCCTTCGCGGCCCTGGCCACCGAAACCGCCGGCCGTCTGTTCTCCGCCACCCAGAGCTGGATCACCGAGTCCGCCGGCTGGTTTTATGTCCTGACGGTGGCCGGTTTTCTGGTTTTCGTGGTCGCTCTGGCGGTTTCCGGTTTCGGCCGGATCAAGCTGGGCAGTGACCACAGCGAGCCGGATTACTCCTACGGCTCCTGGTTCGCCATGCTCTTTTCCGCCGGCATGGGGATCGGTCTGATGTTCTTCGGGGTGGCGGAGCCGGTTATGCACTACGTCAGCCCGCCGGTGGGCCCACCGGAAACCGCCGAGGCCGCCCGTCAGGCCATGCGGATCACCTTCTTCCACTGGGGGGTCCATGCCTGGGCGATCTACGCGGTGGTGGCCCTCTCCCTGGCCTATTTCGCCTTCCGTCAGGGCCTGCCCTTGACCATCCGCTCCTCGCTCTACCCCCTGATCGGCGAGCGGATCCACGGCCCCATCGGTCACGCGGTGGATATCTTCGCCGTATTGGGCACCATCTTCGGGGTGGCCACCTCCCTGGGGTTGGGGGTGGTGCAGATCAACTCCGGCTTGCACTACCTTTTCGGCATTCCCACCGCCGTCACCACCCAGGTGATCCTGATCTTCGTGATCACCGCCATTGCCACCATCTCGGTGGTGCTGGGTCTGGATGGCGGTATCCGTCGGCTTTCGGTGCTCAACGTGGTGCTGGCTGCCGGCCTGCTGCTCTTTGTACTGGTGACCGGACCCACGGTCTTTCTGCTCCAGACCCTGGTGCAGAATACCGGGATGTACATCTCCTCTCTGTTTGAGATGACCTTCAACCTTTACGCTTATGAGCCCACCGACTGGATCGGCGGCTGGACCCTTTTTTATTGGGGCTGGTGGATCGCCTGGGCCCCCTTTGTCGGAATGTTCATCGCCCGGGTTTCCCGGGGCCGGAGTATCCGCGAGTTCGTGGTCGGGGTCCTGCTGGTGCCGGTGGGGTTCACCTTTATGTGGATGACCTTTTTTGGCGATACCGCCCTCCATATGATTATGGTCCAGGGGATCGGAGCCCTGGCCGAGGCGGTGGCCGCCGATACCTCGGTGGCTCTGTTCCAGTTCTTTGAATATCTGCCTCTTTCCGCCATCACCGCCCTGGTGGCCACCCTGCTGGTAATGACCTTTTTCGTGACATCATCCGATTCCGGTTCCCTGGTGGTGGATATCCTCACTTCGGGGGGGCATGAGGAGCCCTCCCCGGTCTGGCAGCGGATCTTCTGGGCGGTGGTGGAGGGGATCGTGGCGGCGGCCCTGTTGTTGGCCGGGGGGTTGGCGGCCTTGCAGACCGCCACCATCGCCAGCGCCCTGCCGTTCACCGTGGTGATGATTCTGATGTGCTGGGGCTTGCTGCGGGCTTTGCGGATCGAGGGAGTGAAAAGGATCAGTCTGCGCGAAGCCCGGGTTATGCCCCGGGGGCCCCACGCCGCCCTCAACTGGCGGCAACGACTGCGGGTCCTGGTCCATCATCCCAAAAAAGGCGAGGTCCTCGATTTCCTCGAAAATACCGTCAAGCCCGCCCTGGAGGAGGTGGCGGCCGAACTGCGGCAACAGGGGCTGACGGCCCGGGTCGAGGAGGGCGAGGATGGCCGGGTCTGGCTGGAGGTGGCGCGGCCGGGTGACGAGGTGGATTTTTTCTATTCGGTGCGGCCCCGGCCCTACGAACCCCCGGCCCTGGTGATGCGGGACACCCGCTCCGACCGGGTTGAGGCCCTCAAATATTACCGGGCCGAGGTCCATTTGCGGGAAGGGGGCCAGGACTACGACATCATGAGCTGGGGCAGGGATTACGTGATCAGTGATGTGCTGGAGCAGTACGAGCGGCACATCCACTTCCTGCTGAGCAATAAGTGAAAACGGATTTACCGCTAACTTTTTTATTTTAAGAGGAGGTTGTTATGGTTGGGCGTTGGTTCGGGGGGGTGCTGGGTTCCGGGCTCTGGCTGTTGAGCGGGGTCTCGCCGGCGGCGGCCCTGCCCCCGCTGGAGGGAGAAGATTACCGCCTGGAGTTCTATGGTTCCGCCCGGGTGCAGGTGGAGACGGTACGACCGGACAACCGGCGGGAGATGGGCTCCTACACCGGCTTTCGCGACGCCTATTCCCGGATCGGGGTCAGCGGCGACTATCTCCTCAGCCCGGAGGTCACGGTTTTCGGCCAGCTTGAACTGCCGCTGGACCTGGTCAACTGGGAGATCCAGGACCCCTTCGACCACAGCCAGGATGTTCGGGTGGCCAAAATCGGAGCCCGGGGCGATTTCGGCTCGTTTTCCTACGGCAAGATGTGGATGCCCTATTACAACGCCATCGCCTATCCGGTGGATATGTTCAGCAGCTACTACAGCGGTTTCGCCACCTTCACCACCTTCCGTCTCAGCAACACCATCAGCTACTACAGTCCGGAGTTCAGCGGCTTCTCCTTTGCCCTGGGCTGGAGCCACGATAATGGCGATGGTAACAGTGACCGGTTTCAGGCCACCGGCAGCTACTCCGTTGCCGATACCACCCTGGCGGTGGGGGTGGATCGGCTGCGGAAGGATTGGAGAATCTGGGGGATCTCCCTGGCCCACACCTGGCAGCAGTTCTATGTCGGGGCCAAGCTGGAGATCCATGACAGTGATATTGCCGGGGGTTACGGGGCCGACGGGGACAGCGCCATCAACCTCTTGGTCGCCTACACTCTGGGGCAAAACACCCTGAAGGCGATGCTGGCCGAGGTAGACCGTTACGGCGAAGAGGTGGTTCATCTGGGAGTTGACCACCAGTTCAACGACAGCCTGCTCTTTTTCGCCGAATACTACTGGGAGCGGGAGAGCGCCGCCATTACCGCCAAGCGCGACAGCGGCGAGGGCACCTGGCGGAGCAACTTTTCCGGCGGCCAGGTTTTTCTGGTGGGGGCCCGCTTTGACTTCTAAAGCTAAAACAGGGGAGCCAGCAGGTATCGGCCGCCGGAGAAAAGGAGGATGGCGGCCAGCACCCATTTGATCAGTTGGGCCGGGACGAACACCGGAAAATACATTCCACCGCCTCCCCGTCACTGTTTGCCAAAACGAAAAGATGAACCGGCGGGCAGACTATCAGGCCGTCCTTTTGGCGTCAACCGCGATTTGCGGCCGGAAGGGCCCCTGGCGATGGCCGTTGTTGTTTGTCGAGCCGGTCTTCCCGGCTGACCGCAACATCCTGGCGGATTCCGCCTGGCGGGCGATCCTGGAATATTTCACGGTAGCCACCCACATCGGCCTCACCGCCACCCCCAAGGAGACCAAAGAAGTATCCAACATCGACTACTTCGGCGAACCGATTTACACCTACTCCCTGAAACAGGGGATCGAAGACGGCTTCCTGGACGACTACCACAAGCACTGGTTCACCATCCTGGAGTTCAAGAAGGCCACCGAACTGTTCGCCGACCCCAAGTTCGACGGCGAACCGGTGCAGGTGCACCAGCCCAACCCCGGCGACCCCATGGTCCCGGCAGATGAACAGCCCGACGCCCAACTGCAAGACGAACTGGCCGCCCAACTGGCCGCCCAACTGGCCGCCGAAGCCGCCGACTCCACCGCCCAAGGCCACGACCAAACCACCCCTTGGCAAAGCGACGACCAGCACCCCACCGGCCCGCTGTCGCCAGGACCGGACCACCTCTGTCAAAATCCTCAACCTGGACCCCTTCACCAAACTGGGCTCGGACCTGGAACTGGTCGGCGCCTTCGGCGGCAAACTCGGCTACACTGAAGCGTTGATCGGCGACAGATTTCAAATCTGTCCCCCTGACGGGCGCTGGTTACAAGCCGGTTCTATATGCCAAAACATATTTTATTTTTTCTATATGTGTGATAGTATATAAAAATGATGGATGATATCGTCAAAAAGCTGCAAGCGGTGCGGAAAGCCAAGGGGCTGACCCAAGGCGCTTTAGGGGCCAAGATGGGTCTGCCGCAAAGTCACATCTCGCAAATCGAGGCGGGAAAGGTCGATATGCGCCTTTCCAGCTTTCTGGAGATGGCGCGGTTTCTGGATCTGGAGCCGGTGCTGGTCCCGCGGGCTTTGACGCCCGCCGTCCGGTCGCTGTTATCCGGCGACGAAGGGGGCCCGCAACCGGCCTGGCGGCCTGACGACATGGATGATGAGGACGAGAAGGAAGAATTGTCATGACAGCCGCGCTCGATATTTTCCTGAACGACACCCGGGCCGGTCTTTTAACGGAGCTGCCGGACGGGCGGATATTGTTCACTTTCGACGAAACCTATATCAACGACCCGGGCCGCCCTGTTTTAAGCCAATCGTACCTTGCCGCCGATGGTGCGCTTCTTACCGATACCAGGGCGTATAGCGTCAAGGCGCCGCCGTTCTTTGCCAATCTGCTTCCCGAAGGGCATTTGCGGGATTATCTGGCGGCGCGCGGCGGCGTCAAGCCAGGCAACGAATTTGCCCTGCTTCACCTTCTGGGTGAAGATTTGCCGGGCGCGGTGATTGCCAGGCCCGCGGCAGACTCTTCATGGCCAAAGGGCAGGGAAGAAAAGAGCCTGGCAGAAAAAAACGAATCAGGCCAGCCTTGGCGCTTTTCCCTGGCGGGCGTACAACTGAAATTCTCGGCGCTGATGGAACGGCACGGCGGCCTGACTATCCCGGCCGACGGCATGGAAGGGAACTGGATTGTCAAACTGCCGTCGCTCACCCACGACAACGTCCCGGAAAACGAGTATGCCATGATGCACATGGCCGGCGAGATTGGCCTGAAGGTGCCGGAGATTCGGCTGGTGCCGTTGTCCGAGATTGAAGGTCTGCCCGATTTCGGCAAGCTGCGCGGCACGCAGGCGTTGGCCGTCAGGCGTTTTGACCGGACGGAGGGCGGCTTGCGCATCCACATCGAGGACTTTGCCCAGGTTTACGGCATCTTTCCCGATCACAAATATGAAGGCGTGAGCTTTCAGAATATAGCCGGCATGGTTTGGACCCTGACCGGGGAGGAAGGTCTGCGCGATTATATCGCCCGTTTGGCTTACACCATCCTGACCGGCAACGGCGACATGCATTTAAAGAACTGGTCGTTCATCTACCGGGACGGCCGCACGCCCGAGCTGGCGCCGGTTTACGACATGGTTTCGACCGTGCCCTACATGCCGGGCGAAACGCTGGCCCTGAAATTCGTCAAAACAAAGGAGATGATGCTTTGCGACCTGCGGCTTTTTGAAAAGCTGGCCGGAAAAGCGGGCTTGCCGAAAAAACTTGTCCTGGATGCCGTCCATGAAACAGCAGCCAAAACGCGCCGCGTCTGGGCAGAGAATAAGGCGCACTACGCCTTACCAAAGGCCATTGAGACGATGATTGACCAACATATGAAAAGCGTCCCGCTGGCCGGTGGATAGACCGGGGAGGCTGGACCGGGGACAGATTTCAAAGCTGTCCCCTTGACGCTCTTGGTTGCCTGCGCCGCTACCTCCTCCTACACTCGGTGTCCGGAATCACTGGAATACGCAGCCGGGTCAGCGGCGGCGCTCAGGTTGACCGCTTCCCCCACCCCGGCCCGGCCAGGAAACCACCACTCTTCGCCGGCCGGGTGCGCGTAAATCCACCTGGTGTCGCTGCAGGAGTTGTCTTTGGGGACACTGCGCTACCGTTCTTGCGGCACAATAAACACCAAGCGGTCGGCGTCCCGCGCTTTCTTGCCGTCGTTGCGGGAGCCTTCAATTGAGAGCACCAGGGTGTTACGGCCCGGTTGGAGAGGAATTTCGACCTCTTCATCGCTGAAGGGTTGCGGAGAAAAAAGCCCGGTTACATCCTCCCGGTTAAGTTCCGCCGAGAAGGTGGTCGGATCGACAGTTCGGCCGTAATAAACGTGAACGGTATAGCTGTTTGCTCCGGGAGCAAGTTCAGTTTGCGCCTGGGTTGGCTGTT
>NZ_JBIPKH010000021.1:0-38041 GCF_044068625.1 Desulfurivibrio modestus | reverse complement strand
ATCGAAAATATCAAAAACGTGGAGGTGGATATCCGGGTGGAGCTGGGCAAGACCAAGGTCCCGGCCGCCGAGATCATCAACCTGGCGGTGGGCGACACCATTCAGCTGGAACGCCGCACCAGCGAGCAGTTGCCGGTTTTCGTCAGCGGAACCCGTAAGTACATGGCCACCCCCGGCGTCCATCGGGGCAACAACGCCGTTTTGATCAAGAAAAAAGTTCTGGACCCCAATCGGGACTAACCGGCTCCCAAGCCGGGCGTCCCCAGACAGGAAGGAGAAAAACCATGGCCGACGACGAAAAAGTCACCCAGGCAACGGCAGATGCCGGCGACGACTGGAGCGCCGCCCTGGCCGAACAGGGCGATGACGCCCCCAGCTTCGAGGAGCTGGCGGGAGCGGGGCCCAGCGGCAGCCAGACCGGCAGCCAGACCGGCAGCCAGAATCTGGATTTCCTGCTGGATGTTCCCCTGGAGGTCACCGCCGAGCTGGGCCGTACCAGCCTGATCATCAACAAGTTGTTGCAGCTCACCCAGGGGTCGGTGATTGAGCTGGACAAGGCCGCCGGCGCCCCGGTGGAGATCTTCGTCAACCGCAAACTGATGGGCAAAGGCGAGGTGGTGGTGGTCAACGAACGCTTTGGCATCCGGGTAACGGAGATCATCAGCCAGGCCGACCGGATCAAGAACATAGGCTGACAGCATGAGGAATAAAACCACTCCCAGCCTGATCCTCGGGGGCCTGCTGCTGGCAGCCCTGCCGGCCTGGGCCGAAACCGGCGGCCCCCTGGGGGCCGGGGGGGAGCCCTTCTCTCCCTTCCTCCTGATGCTCAAGGCCTTCGGGGTGCTGGTGCTGATCATCGGCCTGATGCTTTTTATTGCCGCCATCCTGCGCAAAATGGGGCTGCACCAGGGGGCCGCCGGCCCCGGCGGCCTGCTCAAGGTGATCGAAACCCGCCCCTTGGGTCCCAAAAGATACCTGGCGGTGGTCTCAGCCGCCGATCAGTATTTCCTGCTGGGGGTCAGCGAACAGCAGATCAACTTGCTCAGCCCCCTGGACAACCAGGAGCTGATTCGCCGGACCCTGCAGAAAGCCGAGGGCGGTGACCATGCCGCCAGGGCCGGTTTTGCCGGGGTGATGGCCGGGATCCTGCAACAGCGACCCGGCGGACGACAGGAGTAAACCAGGGTGAAAAATCCGTTGAATTCCTTAATAAGCTCCCGGCCGGCAATCCCGGGCGCCCCCGGGGGGCTCGCCGGCCTGGCCCTGCTGGCGGTTCTGCTGGCCCTGCCCGCCCTGGCCCCAGCCCAGCCCGTGCCGCTGCCCACCCTGAGCATCGGCATCGAAGAGGCCACCAGCCCCCGCCAGGTTTCGGTGCTGATCGAACTGCTCCTGATCTTCACCGTCCTCTCCATGGCCCCGGCCATCCTGCTGATGATGACCTGCTTCACCCGGCTGATCGTGGTCTTCTCCTTCCTGCGCAACGCCATCGGCACCCAGCAGATGCCGCCCAATCAGGTGCTGGTCGGCCTGGCCCTTTTCCTGACCGCCTTCATCATGACCCCGGTTTTCGTGCAGATCAATGAAACGGCGGTGACCCCCTACATGGCCGAGGAGGTGGGGGCGGAAGAGGCCCTGCGCACCGCCGCCGTCCCCATCCGCGAGTTCATGTTCAAACAGACCCGGGAGAAAGACCTGGAACTTTTTCTGGGGCTGGCCAAATCACCCCGGCCCCAGAACAAGGACGATGTCTCCACCTTCGTGCTGATTCCGGCCTTTATGATCAGCGAGCTGAAAACCGCCTTTACCATCGGTTTCATCCTTTTTCTCCCCTTTCTGATCATCGACATGGTGGTGGCCAGCGTGCTGCTCTCCATGGGGATGATGATGCTGCCGCCGATCATGGTGGCGCTGCCCTTTAAAATTCTGCTCTTTGTCCTGGTGGACGGCTGGTATCTCATCGTCGGTTCACTGGTGCGGAGCTTCGGCGTCTAGGGAGGAGCGGCCATGACTCCGGCGGATGTGGTGGTGTTGATCCAGAACGCGGTGAAGATAACCCTGCTGCTGGCCGGGCCGATCCTGGGGGTGGGAATGGCGGTGGGGCTGACCATCGCCCTCTTCCAGGCGGTCACCCAGATCCAGGAGATGACCCTGACCTTCGTGCCCAAGATTTTCGCGGTCCTGCTCACCGTCCTCTTCCTCTCGGGCTGGATGATCTCCCTGATGGTCGACTACACCCATAACCTGATCGTCGCCATTCCAACCCTGGTGCGCTGAGGTGAGCGATGGTTGACGCGACCCTGCTCAACTGGACCATCGACCACATCATGCGGGTGCTGATGGTGATGGTCCGGGTCGGCCCCCTGCTCTTCCTGATGCCGGTGCTGGGCTCCCGGGGGGTCCCCCCCCAGGTCAAGATCCTGCTGGTGCTGATGACCTCGCTGGTGCTGGCCCCCATGGTGCCGCTCAATAGCGCCGATCTGCCCCAAACCCCGGTGGGGTTGGGCCTCTTTGTGACCATGGAACTGCTCTTTGTCGCCATCCTGGCCCTCTTTGTCCGCTTCGTCTTTGCGGCGGTGGAAACCGCCGGCCAGGTGGTGGGGGTGCAGATGGGGATGGGGATGGCCGGGGTGATGGATCCCCAGTTCGGCAATCAGGTCTCACCGGTGGGGATGCTCTGGAATATCGCCGCCATCCTGATCTTTCTGGCCATCGACGGCCATCACCTCTTTTTCGCGGCCATGGTCCAGAGCTACCAGTGGGTGGGGCCGGGCGAACTGGGCCGGATCAGCCAGCTCACCTACGAGGGGATGATGAGCGGCGCGGCCCAGATGTTCGTGCTGGCGGTGATGATCATGGCTCCGGCCAGCGTGGCGGTTTTCTGCTCCCACGTGGGGATGGGGATCATCGCCAAGACCGTGCCCCAGATTCCGATCCTGATCGTGGGGATGCCGCTGAATATCGCCCTGGGGTTGATGTTTGCCGGCCTCTCCATGGGCTATCTGGCGCCGCTGATGGTGGCCCGTTTCGAGATGCTGGGCAGATTACTGCCGCGAATAGGAGCCGGACTGGGTTAAAAGATGGCGGAAGAGCAATCGGGACAGGAGAAAACCGAACAACCCACCCAACGGCGGCTGCTGGAGGCCCGCAAGAAGGGGGATGTCGCCAAGAGCATGGAGGTGCCCTCGGCGGCGGTCCTGCTGGCGGGGGTGATCCTGCTCTATTTCATCGGGGAGCGGATGTTCGGCCAGCTCACCGGGATGATGCAGTTCTACTTCAGCAATCTCCACGATATCGCGCTCACTCCGGGCAACATGAGCGCCATCTCGCGGCAGGCGATGCTGATCATGCTGGCCCTGCTCTGGCCGCTGATGCTCACCGTCTTCCTGGTGGCCCTGCTGGCCAACTATTTCCAGGTGGGGGTGTTGTTCACCACCGAGAAGATCACCCCCAAGCTGGAAAAGATCGACCCGCTCAAGGGGTTCGGACGCCTTTTCTCCAAGCAGGCCATGGCCAACTTCCTCAAGTCGCTGGCCAAACTGGGCCTGGTGGGCTATATCGCGTTCAGCGAGGTGCGGAACGCGACCTCGGAGATCATGCCCCTGATGGACAAGGCCCCCTATCCGATCATGATGTTCATGGCGGAAACGGCCTTCTGGATCTTTTTGAAGTGCGCCGTGGTGATCGCCCTGATCGCCGCCGCCGATTACGCCTTCCAACGCTGGCAGTTCATCGAGAAGATGAAGATGACCAAGCAGGATCTGAAGGATGAGAGCAAGCAGAGCGAGGGCGATCCCCACGTCAAGGGGCGGATCAGGTCGATCCAGCTGGAGATGGCCCGTAAACGGATGATGAGCGAGGTGCCCAAGGCGGATGTGGTGATCACCAACCCCACCCACCTGGCCGTCGCCATCAAGTATGACCCCCTGAGCATGAAGGCCCCCCAGGTGCTGGCCAAGGGGGCCGGAGTGATCGCCCAGAAAATCAAGGAGCTGGCCAAGGAGCACCAGGTGCCGGTGGTGGAGGACAAGCCCCTGGCCCAGGCCCTCTACAAGACGGTGGAGATCGGCGATAGTATCCCGGAAAACCTGTTCCAGGCGGTGGCGGAAGTGCTGGCCTACGTTTACAACTTGAGGAAATAACGGATCATGGCGGAAGAGAAGGCGGCGGGCATCAGCCTCAAAAGCATCGGCGCGGAAGCGCCCAGCATGGTGGTGGCCCTGGGCGTGGTCTCCATCCTGGCGGTGATGATCCTGCCCCTGCCCACCTTCATTCTGGATCTGCTGCTGACCCTGAACATCACCATGGGGCTGCTGATCCTGCTGATCTCCATGTACAACAGCAACCCCCTCCAGTTCTCCTCCTTCCCCGCCGTCCTGCTGGTCACCACCCTCTTCCGGTTGTCGCTGAACATCGCCTCCACCCGGCTGATTCTGCTCCAGGGCCACGAGGGGCCCGGCTCGGTGGGCCAGGTGATCCAGTCCTTCGGCGACTTCGTGGTGGGGGGCAATTTCGCGGTGGGTTTGATCATCTTCCTGATCATGGTCCTGATCAACTTCATCGTCATCACCAAGGGCGCGGGCCGGATCGCCGAGGTGGCGGCCCGTTTCACCCTGGATGCCATGCCCGGCAAGCAGATGGCCATTGACGCCGACCTCAACGCCGGCCTGATCAACGAGCAGGAGGCCAAGGCCCGCCGCAAGGAGATCTCCCAGCAGTCGGAGTTCTACGGGGCCATGGACGGCGCCAGCAAGTTCGTCCGCGGCGAGGCGGTGGCCAGCCTGGTGATCATGGCGATCAACGTCATCGGCGGCCTGCTGATCGGGGTGTTCATGAACAAGATGAGCGCCGGGGATGCCGCCACCACCTATACCCTGCTGACCATCGGCGACGGCCTGGTCAATCAGATCCCCGCCCTGGTGATCTCCACCTCCACCGGTATCATCGTCAGCCGGGCCGCCTCGGAGCAGAGCATGGGCAAGGAGTTCGCCCGTCAGTTCGGGATGCAGCCCCAGGCCCTGGCGGTCTCCTCGGGGATCATCATGATGCTGGGCCTGGTGCCGGGCCTGCCCACCCTGCCCTTCCTGCTGCTGGGCAGCATGATGGGCGGCATGGCCTGGCTGGCCTACCAGCGCTCCGCCGGCGAAGCCAGGGACCTGGCGGCCGAAGAGAAGGAGCAGCAGAAGGCCGCCGCCCCCGACCCCGGCTCGCCGGAGGCGGTGGAAGCGTTGTTGCCCCTGGATATCCTGGAGCTGGAGGTGGGCTACGGCCTGATTCCCCTGGTGGATGAGAACCAGCAGGGCGACCTGCTGGAACGGATTCGGGCCATCCGCCGCCAGTTCGCCATCGATATTGGCATTCTGGTGCCGCCGCTCCATGTCCGCGACAACCTGCAACTGAAACCCGACGAGTATGTCCTCCAGCTCAAGGGGGTGGAGGTGGCCCGGGGCGAGGTGATGATGGGCCACCTGATGGCCATGGATTCCGGGGCGGCCAAACGGGAGATCGAGGGGATTCCCACCACCGAACCGGCCTTCCAGTTGCCCGCCACCTGGATCAGCGAAGATAAGCGCGAAGAGGCCCAGGTGGCCGGCTACACCGTGGTTGATCCCGCCACCGTCATCGCCACCCACCTCACCGAGGTGCTGCGCGGCCACGCCGATGAACTGCTGGGCCGCCAGGACACCCAGAAGCTGCTGGACAACCTGGCCAAAACCCACCCCAAGGTGGTGGAGGAGCTGGTGCCCGGCCTCCTGCCCCTGGGAGGGCTGCAGAAGGTGTTGCAGAACCTGCTGCGGGAGCGGGTCTCCTTGCGCGATCTGCTTACCATCTGCGAGACCCTGGCCGACCATGCCGGCCGCAGCAAGGATCCCGACCTGCTCACCGAGTTCGTGCGCCAGAAACTGGCCCGCTCCATCACCGGCGCCTATCTGGACGAGGAGGGCGCGCTGGCGGTGCTGACCATGGCCCCCAAAACCGAGGATCTGATCCGCGAATCATTGCAACAGACCGATCAGGGAGTTTTCCTCAACCTGGAGCCCAATCTGGCACAGCATTTGCTTGAACAGATCCAGCAGGCCGCCGATCGGGTGGCCGGCGAAGGGTATCAGCCGATCATTCTGACCTCACCCGCCGTTCGCCGCCACCTCCGCCGCCTGCTGGAACGGTTCATGCCCCAGGTGATGGTGCTATCGCACAACGAGGTCACCACCCAGACCAGGATCAGATCCCTGGGGACGGTGGAGATCAACCCCAAAAGGTAACGGTAAACAGACGCCATGAAAGTAAAGCGCTTTGAGGCTCCCAACACCAAGAGTGCCCTGGCCCTGGTCAAGGAGGAGCTGGGCAGCGAGGCGGTCATCCTCTCCACCCGCACCGTCCGACCGGCAAGCGGCGCGGCCGGCTATGGCCGGACCGCCTCCTGGGTCGAGGTGGTGGCGGCGGTGGATTTTGATCTGGAGGAGACGATCACCGCCGGCCAGGCTGTAGCTCCGCCGGCCAGGCCTGCTCTGCGCAAGCCCTGCCAGCCGGCTCCCCGGGCCCAGGCGGCTCCGCCGCCGGATGATTCTCCGGCGGCCGGGGTTAACTTGAGCCGGGAGGCCCGCCTGCTCCAGCAACGCTTCGGGACCTGGCGCGGAGAGCGTCAAGAAGCCGACCCCCTGTCGGTTTCTCCGACACCCCGTCGTCCCGCCGCCTCCGGCCCGGCTTCTCCCGCGCCCCCTTCGCCCCAGGGCAAAAACGGCCGGCCCCGCCCCGAGGAGGTGGCCTCCTGGCGTGACCAGATCCTGGAACAGCTTAACGTGCGGCCTCTTGATCTCGATCAGCGGGGCGCCGGCCCCCTGGTGATCGCCCTGGTGGGCCCCACCGGGGTGGGCAAAACCACCACCGCCGCCAAGATCGCCGCCTGGTTCAGCCTCCATGAAAACGCCTCGGTGACCCTGCTCTCCATGGACTGTTACCGGATCGGAGCCACCGAACAGTTGCGTACCTACGCCCGAATCATGCAGCTGCCCTGTGAAGTCGCCCTCCGGGAACAGGACCTGGCCAAGGCCCTGCACAAGCACCGCCACAAGGACCTGATCATCATCGACACCGCCGGCAAGAGCCCCTTCGATGAAGGTCATATCCCGGAACTGCACCGCTGGTTCTCGCCCCACGCCGAAATTATGCCCTACCTGGTCTTGAGCGCCACCGCCAAAAAAGAGGATATCAACCATATCATCGCCGCTTACCGGCCCTTGGGCGTGCCGGCGGCGATCCTGACCAAGCTTGATGAAACCCGCGCCTATGCCGCCCTTTGCCAGCAGATGGCCCGGGCCGAACTGCCCATCGCCTGCCTCTGCACCGGCCAGAAGGTGCCGGAAGATTTCCTGCCCGCCTCCAAGGATTTTTTGAAAACCCTGTTTGGCCGGGGCTGGGACGCGGCCATGACCAGCCAGCAAAGCGTCAATCAGGCCGCGGGCTGGCTGCAATAAAACCATAAACCGGAAACAGGCTAATGACCCAAGCACAAACACTTGAAAAAATGATGCGCCAACCGGCCAGGGCCCAACGGCCCCAGGGAGGCGGCGGCCCCAATCCGCCCCGGGTGATCTCCATCACCAGCGGCAAGGGCGGGGTGGGCAAAAGCAATATCGTCACCAACCTGGCCTACAACCTGGCCCGGCGCGGTTTACGGGTGCTGGTCCTGGATGCCGACCTCAATCTGGCCAACGTCGATATTCTGCTGGGGCTGACTCCCAAGTTCAACCTCCACCACGTCTTCACCGGCGAAAAGGAGCTGCGGGAGATTCTGATCGAGGGTCCGGCCGGGATCAGAATCCTGCCCGCCAGTTCGGGAATCATGGAGCTGGCCGATCTCAGTGAAAGCCAGCGCCTCTACTTTCTCTCCGAGATGGAAGCCCTGGAGGCGGAGGTCGACATTCTGCTGATCGACACCGCCGCCGGGATCAACAATAACGTGATCTATTTCAATCTGGCGGCCCAGGAGCGGGTGGTGGTCCTCACCCCGGAGCCCACCTCCCTCACCGATGCCTACGCCCTGATCAAGGTGCTGAGCAGCCGCCACGACATCAAGAGTTTTCGCTGCCTGGTCAACCAGGCCCGCTCGGAAAAGGAGGCCCTGGCGGTCTACCGCAAACTGAGCATGGTGGTGGACCGTTTTCTGGACACCCTGTCGCTGGATTATATCGGCCATATCCCCCACGACAGCAAACTGCCCCTGGCCGTCCGCGGCCAGCGCCTGGTCAGCGACCTCTTTCCCGATGCCCCCTCCTCCCGCACCTTTGTCCGCCTGGCGGAAAGCCTGGCCAAGGAGCCCCCCCGCCGCCGGGACGACGGCAACATAAAATTCTTCTGGCAGGGGCTTTTTCGGGTATAATCAAGCCTGGCGGGGCGAGGAGACGAAGTTAAGATGCGGGAACATCTCTGGCGAGGATCTGCGGCAATGCCGAAAACGCCAAATAAAATCAGGGACTACACCAACGCTTACTTCAGCCGGCCCGAACCGCTGGATCCGGCCCGGCGGGATGAGTTGATCCTGACCTACACCCCCCTCATTAAATATATCGCCAACCGGCTGGCCAGCCGGCTGCCGCCCCAGGTGGCGGTGGACGACCTGATCAGTTGTGGGATCGTCGGCCTGATCGACGCCATCAACAAGTTTGAACCGGCCAAAAACGTCCAGTTTAAAACCTACGCCGAATTCCGGATCAAAGGGGCCATGCTGGACGAACTGCGGGCCCTGGACTGGGTGCCCCGCTCCATTCGTCGCAAGATCTCCGAACTGGAGCGGATCTGCGGCGAGCTGGAGGCCAAACTGGGCCGGCCGGCCAGCGACGAGGAGACGGCGGCGGGCCTGGGCATCAGCCTGGAGGAATTGCACCGTCTGCTGGATGAGACCAAGTCGGTCACCTTCCTCGATATCGACTACCTGCGGCAAAAAGCACCCGACGAGGTGGAGGGCGACGTAACGGAAATCTTTGCCGGCGATGACCGCGACCCGGTGGCGGCCCTCAACCTGGGGGAGACCCGGGAACTACTGGCCCGGGCGATCAACGAGCTGCCGGAGAAGGAGAAACTCACCGTCGCCCTCTACTACAATGAGGAGCTGACCATGCGGGAGATCGGCGAGGTGCTGGGCTACACCGAATCCCGCATCTCCCAGATGCACAGCAAGGCGATGCTGCGCCTGCGCGGCAAGCTGAAAAAACAGCTGGAGGCGTAAAGGGGGGACTATTTCCCCTTGTGGTTTCTCCTGGTTCTCAATATATTGGATTTTTTGCCGGGGCAATGGCGTCCTGCAAAATGGACAGCAAGCGCGGAACTATCCCCAAAAACCGCATTGGCCGGAGGAGATATGGCAGCAAATCCCAATATGAAAATCCTGGTGGTGGACGATTTCGCGACCATGCGGCGCATCGTCAAAAACATCCTGACCCAGCTCGGTTTCAAGAACATCATTGAAGCCGATGACGGCAGCACCGCCCTCAACATGCTCAAGACGGAGAAGGTGGACCTGATCGTTTCCGACTGGAACATGCCCAAAATGACCGGCCTGGACCTGCTCAAGGCGGTGCGCGCCGATCCCAACATGGCCGACACCCCCTTTATCATGGTTACCGCCGAAGCCCAGCAGGACAACATCATCCTGGCGGTCAAGGCCAAGGTAAGCCAGTATGTGGTCAAGCCCTTCACCGCTGAAGTTCTGGGCGAAAAACTCCAGAAAATCTTCGGCAGTTAAACTTTAAGCCACCATGTCCCAGGAGAAACGCCCCGACGACTCCGGTCAGCCCTCGCCATCGCCGCCGCCCACCAAGGAGGTTATCGACAAGCTGGGCACCGAGTGGGGAGATGACTGGGAATCGGCCTTTCAGGCCGAGGAGAACGGTGGTGCCGCCCCGGCGGATGAGGAGGAGTTCCTTTTCGACTTTGCCGACGAAAAGGGGGACTCCCCAGCGGCGGAGGAAGACCCCTTTCACAAAGAGGGGGAAGACGACGCCGGCGGGGAGAGTCGCCCCCTTCTGCGCCTCTCTTTGCCGCCCTGGCTCACCGCCCTGCCCACCCTGCCCCGCCGCTGGGGGCGCAAATTATCCACCCTGCCGGTCCCCCGCAAAGTCATGCTGGGCGGCGGCCTGCTGGCCCTGCTCCTGCTCATCGGGCTGGCAACCCTGCTGAGCCGACCGTCCCGGCCCCTGGAGATCGCCCTCCCCGCCGATCCCTTCGGGGTGGGGGAACTGCGGTCGCCCACCGAACCGCTCTTTCCGGAGGAGCTGACCCCGGCGCCACCGGTGCCGCCGCCCCCCGCCCCGGCGGCGGCAACCCCCGCCATCCCCGAGGCCCAACGCCTGCGCCTGCAATTGCATGGCTTTTTCATCTCGCCCCAGGATCAACCCGACCCCAACCACCCCAATTTTGTCCATGTCGATCTGAGCCTGATCCTGCAGCTGGCCCCGGGGGAGGAGCCGCCCCCCCTGCTGGAGCCAGCCCTGCGGGAGACCATCTACCGTTTTTACCGCGGCCAGGATCGCAACACCCTGCAACGTTACTCCCTGGCCCGGGGCGAGATGCTGCGCGACCTGCGGGAGTGGCTGGATCGCCATCACCCCCAACCGCCCATCGACACCATCTCCTTCGACCGTTACTGGTTTAATTAAACTGAAGGTGACCCATGAAGAAAATTGAAGCGATCATCAAGCCCTTTCGCCTGGATGAAGTCAAGGAAGCCCTGAACCAACTGGGTCTCAAGGGGATGACCCTCTCCGAGGTCAAGGGCTATGGCCGCCAGCGGGGCCACACCGAGATCTACCGGGGCTCGGAGTATGTGGTGGACTTCATCCCCAAGGTCAAGCTGGAGATCATCGTGGAGGCCGAACGGGTGGAGGAGGTGGTGGAGTGCATCCGGAATGCCGCCAATACCGGTAAGGTCGGCGACGGCAAGATCTTCGTTTTGCCGGTGGAAGAGGTTATCCGGGTCCGCACCGGCGAAAGAGGCCGGGCGGCGATATGAGCCAACCCCGTGCCGCCGCCCCCCAAGCCCGGCTCAAGCAGCTGGTGGAGGCCGGGCGCGACTGGATCTGGCGCCCTCACCAAACCGAAGAATCGGTCTGGCAGCGGGGAGCGCGTGATCTGCTGCGGGTAATCATGATCTTTATCCGGGAGTTCGACCGGGATCGCATCCCCCTGCGGGCCGCCGCCCTGACCTTCACCATCATGCTCTCCCTGGTCCCCACCCTGGCCCTGGGCACCGCCGTCCTCAAGGGCCTGGGGGCCGGCGATCAGATGCGGCAAGCGGCCCACCGCTTCATCGACCAGATGGAATCCGCCACCACCCTCTGGGAGATTCCACCCCTGGAAAAAGAGCCGGCGGCGGCTCCGGAGAAGAGCGAACAGGCGACGGCGGAACCGGGCCAGGCCTTGGGCAGCGCCACCCACCTGCGCCAGGCCATCGACCAGATCTTCGACTATGTCGATCGCACCGATTTTGCCACTTTGGGGGCCTTCGGGGTGATCGGCCTGGTGGTGGCGGTGGTGGTGGTCCTGGGCAGTATCGAACGGTCGATGAACGCCATCTGGCATACCGAAACCAGCCGCCCCATGGGCCGCCGGGTGATGGACTACCTGGCCCTGATGGTGCTGCTGCCCCTGGCGATCAACCTGACCTTTGCCACCGAAGCCACCCTGCAAAGCGAAACCCTGCGCCAACGCTTCTTCATTTTTCTGCCCGTGGGGGGAACCGAGGAGTTTCTCCTGGGACTGATGCCCCTGCTGCTGCTCACCCTGACCTTCACCATCCTCTACCGCTTCCTGCCCAATACCCGGGTGAAAACCACCCCGGCCCTGATCGGGGGCCTGTTCGGCGCCATAGCCTGGCTGGTGGTCCAGGGGATTTATCTCAAGCTGCAGATCGGGGTGGCCCGCTACAACGCGATCTACGGCTCCTTTGCCACCCTGCCGTTGTTTCTGATCTGGCTGCAGGTCTGCTGGATCATCTTTCTCTCCGGCGCCGAGATGGCCTTCGCGGTGCAGGCCCGCCACACCTACCGGCTGAGCGACCGGGAGATCTCGCCGGTCATCCGGCTGACCCTGGCCTTTGCGGTGCTGGATATCATTCACCGTAATTTCAGGTCCCGCAAAACCACCGCCCCCGAGGCCATGGCCGAGGAGTTGGGACAGCCGGAGGAGATCATCAACCAGGTGGCCGGCCAACTGGCGGGTGCCGGCCTGATCCGCTGGGCCAATGATCACGATGAGAGCGATGGGTATCTGCTGGGCACCGGCCTGGAAAAGGTCCCGGCCGCCGAGGTGGTGGATCTGATCATGGGCACCGACATCCCCCCGGTCCGCGGCGGCTCCCTGGTGATCGAAGCCATGGAGGGGGCCCGCCAGGCCGTCAAAGCGCGCAGCCTGGCCACCTTCAGTTAGGTTTCAGAACCGCGGCATTCTCCTGGGGAACGTATTCGGGGATCAGCGCTTTAAGCTCCGCCTTGATCCCCTGGCCGTCATGGGCGGCGGCCAGGGCTTTTAAGCGCTGCAGGGGGGCCCGCAGGCCGGCGGGATCAACGCAGCGGCCCCGCAGGACCATGATCTTCTCATGGCCGGTGGGGACAATCCCCTCCCCCTCGGTGATCAGCTCTTCATACATCTTTTCCCCCGGCCTGAGCCCGGTGTACCTGAGCTCGATCTCGCTGTCCGGCTCCTTGCCGCAGAGCCGGATCAGATCCCGGGCCATCTGGGCGATCCGCACCGGAGTGCCCATCTCCAGGATGAAAAGCTCGCCGCCCTCCCCCATGGTGGCGGCCTGCAAAATCAACTGGGCCGCCTCCTCGATGGACATGAAATAGCGGGTCATCTCGGGATGGGTGACGGTGACCGGCCCTCCCAGCTCGATCTGCCGCTTGAACAGCGGGATCACCGAGCCCGACGAGCCCAACACGTTACCGAAGCGCACCGCCATGAAACGGGTCTTCCCCGCCGACTCCCCACCGCCGCAGTAGCTTTGCATGATGATCTCGGTGAGCCGCTTACTGGCCCCCATCACATTGGTGGGCCGCACCGCCTTGTCGGTGGAGATCAGGATAAAACGCTCCACCCCGTGCCGCACCGAGGCCTCCATCAAACGTTTGCTGGCGAAGATATTGTTGTAAACCCCCTCCCAGGGGTTGCGCTCCACCATGGGTACATGCTTGTAGGCGGCGGCATGGAAAACCACCGCCGGCCGATACTGGGCGAAAAGCGGCTCCAGCAGTTCCCGGTCCTGGACCTTGCCCAGCACGGTGACGTAATCGCGGAAATTATGCTCATGGAGCAGCTCCATCTCCACCTGGTAGAGATTGTGTTCGCCGGCATCCAACAGGATCAGCTTACTCGGCTGGAAGCGGATAATCTGGCGGCAGAGTTCCGAGCCGATGGAGCCACCGGCCCCGGTGACCAACACCGTCCGGCCCGCCAGGATCTCCTCGATCCGCTCCATCTCCAGCCGCACCGGCGGCCGACCCAGGAGATCCCGATAGGAAACCTCCCGGATATTGCGGATCGAAACCCGATCGCTGATCAACTCCCCCAGGCTGGGCAGGGTTTTGAAGGGGACCCCGGACTCCCGGCAGATCTCGACGATCCGCCCCATCTGGTCGCGCCCGGCCGAAGGCACCGCGATCAGCAGCTCCCGGGCCCCGGTCCGGACCACAAATTCCCCCAGGTCGACAATGGGCCCCAGGATGGGAATCCCGTGAATCTGCTGGCCGATCTTGCCGGGATGGTCATCAATGAACCCCACCACCCGGTAGGGCAGATTGCGGTTGTCGAAGATCTCCCGGGCGATCTTCTCCCCGGCATCCCCGGCCCCGATGATCAGCAGGGGTTTGCGCCGCCGGCTGGGCAGCTTTTCGGAATTGTCAAAGAGGCGCTGCCCCTGGATCCGCTGGTAAAAGAGGCGCAACCCCACCCGCAGGCCCGCCACCAGCAGGAAGGTCAAAACCGGGTCCAGCAGAAAGACCGAGCGGGAAAAGCCTTCGAAGCGATAGAGGAAGAGCAGGACGGTCAGGGCCAGCAAACCGGTGACCACGCAGGCCTTGGCGATATTGAGCAGGTCGGTCAGCCCGGTATAGCGCCACATCCCCCGGTAAAGCCCGAACCAGTAGAAGACCGCCAGCTTTACCGGCAGCAGCAGCGGCAGCACTACTATCACCCTGTTCCACTCGGTGGAACTCAAGGCAAAATCGAAACGAATGGCGTAGGCCAGCAGGTGGGCGGCGGTAATCAGGACGATATCCCCGGCCAGCACCAGCCAAAAATTTAAGCGGGTAAGTTGTCGCATAATGGCAAGTTGTAATAATCTAACTTTTATTATCGGCGTGGGGCCGGGCCGGCACCCCACTGGCAACCAGATGGGAGCCGACTTCAGCTATCGCCACTCCGCCGGCCCCCAAAACACTCCAGTCACCAAGGCCCACGCCCGGAGCCACCACCCCCCCGATACCCACCAGGCAGCCGGTCCCGATCCGCACGTTCCCGGCCAGGGCCGAACGCGGAGCCAGATGGGCGAAATCACCGATCCGGCAATCATGATCGACAACCGCGCCGGTATTGACAATCACATGGGCTCCCACCCGACTATCGGGTTGGATCACCGCCCCGGCAAAAACCATGCACCCCGGCCCCAACCGGACCGACCCATGCACCGTGGCCCGGGGATGGACCACGGTGGCCCACTCAGCGCCGGCCAGCCGCGCCGCCAACCGGCATCGGGTGGCATTATCGCCGATGGCCAGGATCAGGGCCCGGCCGGCCAGCGGTTGCAGGTCAGCGATCCGACCCCGGATCGGCACCCCAAGCAGGGAGCCGCCCACCAGGGCGGGATTGTCATCATAGATGGCGTCCACCACCATCCCGGCGGCCAGAGCCGTGGCCACCACCACCTTGGCATGCCCCCCCGCCCCGATCACCGTTATGCCACCTTCAATCATCACTGTCACCACTATCTTTCCGGTTGCCGCTAAATTTGGGCATGGTGGCATGCCCGGCGGCACTGACCCCATGACCGGAAAACCCCCGGAGCAGGGTCAGCCACAAAATCTTCAGATCCAGCCACAGTGACCGATTATCCACATACCAGAGATCCATGGCAAATCTTTCCTCCCAGTCCAAGGCGTTGCGGCCGTTGACCTGGGCCCAGCCGGTGATGCCCGGGGGCACCTCATGGCGGCGGAATTGCTCCTGGCTGTAGAGGGGCAGATACTCCATCAGCAGGGGCCGGGGCCCCACCAGACTCATCTCGCCCTTGAGTACGTTCCACAGCTCCGGCAGCTCGTCGAGACTGGTGGCCCGCAGCCAGCGGCCAAAGGGAGGCAGCCGCCGCTCATCGGGCAACGGTTCGTCTTTTTCATCCCGCAGATCAACCATGGTACGAAACTTTACCATCGTAAATGGCTTGCCCCCCTGCCCCGGCCTGGTCTGGGCGAAAAAGACCGGAGCCCCCAGCCGGAGCCGCACCAGCACCGCGATCACCAGCAGCACGGGAGCCAACAGGATCAGGGCCGGCAGGGCCAAAAGGAGATCAAACAGCCGCTTGGCCGGCATCAACAAGGCCCCTTTGTTTCCGCAAGAGATGATTGATAAAATGCAACCATGGCTTTTTCCACCACCTCAGAAGCAAAATCCTTGCGAACCCGCTCCAGAGCCCTTCTCCCCAACCGCTCCCTAAGTGGTTGGTCTACAATCATTCTGGCCATGGCTTTACGCAATTCCCCAACCGAACATGCCTCGTGCAGGAGCCCGGTCACCCCATCTTCCACGGCATCCGACAAGCCGTAAATATTAGAGGCGATACTCGGAATTCCGCAAGCTGCCGCTTCGATCACCACCGTGCCGAAGCCCTCACGATGACTGGGCAAACAAAACAGATCCGCGGCGTTGAAAAATGCCTCCGGTTCACGCGTATAATCTACCCTGAGCAAGCGATCTTCGATGGGGGCAAGCAAGCCCTCCTCTGCCAATATCCCCTGCTCATCCGGCCCGACCAGCATCAGCTTGGCATGGGGGAACTCTTCATAAATACCGCGAAAAGCCGCGATCAACTCCGGGACACCTTTGTCTTTATTAATTCGGCCGAGAAATAGAAACAAAATTTCACCGTCATTAACAGCATACTGTTCCCTTACCCTGGCCCTTAGTGCCGGGTTGGGGAAAAACCTGCCCACATCTACACCGGAGATTGACCCCTTGGCAAGAACCAACGACCCTTCCAGGGAGACAACCTTTTCTGAAACCAGAAAAGCACGCTGGGAAGGGCTGTCGACCAGAACTCCGGTCGAGCAAAAAAAAATTACCTTATCCAACAAACGAAGGATTTGCCTCATCAAGCCGGCGCGGGTCACCCAAACCTGCCCGGTAAAGGTATGATGCCGCACCGGCACCCGCGCTATCCAGGCCGCCAGCATGCCAAGCAAGCCGGCTTTGGGCGTAACAGTATGCACCGCGTCATAACCCCCCGTGACAAATATCTTGATCAAAGCGGCCAATGCCAGCAGGTCGGCAATCGGGCTTATATCCCTTCTGATATTTACCCGTATGGTGGAGCTGACCTTAAAATCATCACCGCAAATTTCATCCTTAAAATCGGCTATCAAATCGATACGATAGAACTCCGACAACGCCCGAAAGTGACCATTCAAAAAACTGACGGCAGTCATCGGGCTCGAGACAACGAAGGCAATTTTTTTCATCATTACCACCATGCCCATGGGAGTGTCCGCGGAAGCAACCACCCCACTTTCAAACCTTGACGCTGCCCCATTTATTCATGATAATTCATGGTCTTATAGCCATGGCCCTTGACCAGTTCGTCCCGCTGGGCGCAGGAGAGATCCGCCCGCACCATCTCCGCCACCAGTTCGGCGAAGGAGATTTTCGGGGTCCAGCCGAGCTTTTCCCGGGCCTTGGTGGGATCGCCCAGCAGGGTCTCCACCTCGGTGGGGCGAAAGTAGCGGGGATCGACGGCCACAATGGGCCGCTCCGGCCGCTCGGTCCAGTAGCCCTGCTCCGCCACCCCCTCTCCCCACCACTCGATCTCCATCCCCAGTTCCCCGGCCGCGGCGTTGACAAAGTCCCGAACGCTGTATTGAACCCCGCTGGCAATGACGAAATCTTCCGGCTGCTCCTGCTGCAACATCAGCCACTGCATCTCCACATAGTCTTTGGCATGCCCCCAATCGCGCTTGGCGTCCAGGTTGCCCAGGTAGAGGCAATCCTGCAGGCCCAGCTTGATCCGAGGCAGGGCCCGGGTGATCTTGCGGGTGACGAAGGTCTCGCCCCGCACCGGCGATTCGTGGTTGAAGAGGATGCCGTTGCAGGCATAGATCCCATAGGCTTCACGATAGTTCACCGTGATCCAGTAAGCGTAGAGCTTGGCCACCGCGTAGGGGCTGCGGGGGTAAAAGGGGGTGGTCTCCTTCTGGGGCACCTCCTGGACCAGGCCATAGAGTTCGCTGGTACTGGCCTGATAGTAGCGGGTTTTGGCGGTCAGCCCCAGAATCCGGATCGCCTCCAGAATCCGCAGGGCCCCCAAAGCATCGGAGTCGGCGGTATATTCCGGCTCCTCAAAACTCACCGCCACATGGCTCTGGGCGGCCAGATTGTAGATCTCATCGGGCTGGGTATGCTGAATAATCCGGATCAGGCTGGAGGAATCGGTCATGTCACCGTGATGGAGAATAAAGCGGCGCTCGGGCTCGTGGGGATCCTGGTAAAGGTGGTCGATCCGGTCGGTATTGAACAGACTGGTCCGGCGCTTGAGGCCATGGACGATATACCCCTTGGCCAGGAGAAATTCGGCCAGATAGGCGCCGTCCTGGCCGGTGATCCCGGTGATAAGTGCGGTTTTAGGCATGGTTTAACTCTTTTTGGTTGAGGGTTGTTCAGTTGCGGGTGGCCAGATAGGCGGCATAGGCCTTGGCGATCCCCTCCCGCAGGGGAGTCCGGGCCTGCCACCCCAACTGTCGCAGGCGCGAGACATCCAGCAGCTTGCGGGGAGTCCCGTCGGGCTTGCTTGTATCGAAAACAATCCTGCCCTGGAATCCCACCACCGCCATCACGGTTGCGGCCAGCTCCCCAATGGTAACATCGCTGCCGACCCCGATATTGTACAGGCCGTCGTGGATTCCCTGCTCCATTAAAAAAACGCAGGCATCGGCCATATCGTCCACATAGAGAAATTCCCGTCGGGGTTTGCCGGTGCCCCAAACCACGTACTCGGCGGCGTTTTGCTCCCTGGCTTCATGGACCTTGCGGATCAGGGCCGGCAGCACGTGGCTGCTTGCCAGATCATAATTATCGTTGGGGCCGTAAAGGTTGGTGGGCATCACCGAAACAAAACGGGTGCCGTACTGGCGGTTGCAGGCCTCGCAAAGCTTGATCCCGGCGATCTTGGCAATGGCGTAAGGTTCGTTGGTCTGCTCCAGGGGACCGGTGAGCAGATACTCCTCCTTGATCGGCTGGGGACAGTCGCGGGGATAGATGCAGCTGGACCCCAGGAAACAGAGATCTTTCAGGCCGGCCCGCAAGGCGCCATGGATGATGTTGTTCTGAATCTGCAGATTCTGATAGATAAAATCGGCCCGGAGGGTGTTGTTGGCCTGAATGCCGCCGACCTTGGCGGCGGCCAGGAAGATATAGTCCGGCTTTTCCGCTGCCAGAAAAGCGAAAACCGCCGCCTGCTCAAGCAGGTCCAGCTCCCGCCGGTCGCGGGTCAGCAGGTTGCTATAACCACCGGCCCGCAGCCGCCGCACCAGAGCCGAGCCCACCATGCCGCGATGGCCGGCGATGTAGATTTTGCTCCCTGAAGACAGGGTTGTTTTAGCGATCCCAGCAGGTTTCATTTCAATCTCTTTGTTTTAATCAAACGCCGCCCGAATCGAAGCAGCGACCAAGCCCTCAACCCCCAGTAGGTCGTGGTTCCAATAAATCCCTTGCGGTAAATGGTCCAATAAGCATGCAACTCACCCTGCTCCATCAGCCAAAGCTCCGCCGACAGCCCATCTTCTCCGTAGGGGGCTTTATAGAGGTTGGCCAGAGCCCAATCACAGAGATAAACGCCACCCCCCCCCCAGGCAATCTCCAACCACAGCAAGTAGTCCTCGGCGTAGCGCTTGCCCCCGGCGAAACGGACGGGAAGATCGCGGCGCAGCATAACAGAGGGAGTAGAAAAGCAACTGCCCAGCAGCAAACGCCACCTGGATAAAGGGGCAAAGTGGGCCTCCTTCCCCTGGAAATCATCGTTTGATCCTTCCTTGTCGCCCTCTTTAATTTGACGACAGAGATGACCGGTAAGCGCGGCCTCCGGATGTTGCCGCATCCATTCATACTGGATTGCAACCTTCCATGGATGCCAGGTGTCGTCGGCATCAAGAAAGGCGATATAGGGCTGGGTGGCGGCATCCCAGCCCAGATTGCGGGCTGTGGCCGGACCGGCGTTACGCGGTAAGGCAATAACCTTGATCCATCCATCCGGATAGGAGTCTCTCAGCTTTTCCAGCTCAGCCAAAGTGGCATCACCACTGCCATCTTCAACCAGGATCACCTCAAGCGGCCTCAAGGTCTGCCGGAAAATCGAGTTGACTGCCCGACCGATGGTCTTGACACAACGATAACAGGGGACAACGGCGCTGAGCGCAGCCCTTGCCCCGATGCCTTCGGATGCGATATCTTGTTCCGCGTTTGTCATCCCCTGACTAGTTTGGACGGATTAAATTTAATTCTCGGCCCAATAGGGGGGGAGACCCATCATGCGGCGACCCCAATCAAGAATCTTACCGGCCAGTTTTTTCCCCACCATTTTCCACAGTAAAATGCGGCCATAAACCCTGGTCACCGCCAGCAACCATATTATCCCCGGTAAATTTTGCCCATGTCTTTGCTGCGCCCGCCGAGTCTCCCGCAATGACCTCAAAGCATTTTGGGGACTGCTGCTGATACCTCCCTGCCTCATGCCGGCAACCACGATATCGGATACAAAAAAAGCCTGCCCGGTTTTCAGTTCGCGCAACAACAACTCATAATCACCCGCAATCCGGAATGACTCATCAAATTGACCATGGCGCTCAAACAAAGTTCGCCGGTGCATCAAGCCGGGATGCGGAACACACATGATCTGCCGGAAGCGGCCCCTTACGTTTTCCCACGGTTCTCCGATCAACCCCAGCTCCTTCCCTTGCATGTTGAGCAGCATTACCCGCCCGTAGACCGCCATAATCTCCGGGGCAATCGCCGGCAACCTTGCGGCCATTCGCTCCAGCACCCTTGGATCCCAAAAAAAATCGTCGGCCCCAAGAAAGCATATCCATTCGCCGCTGGCCCGCGCCAGCCCCTTATTCCAGGCGTTATAAACGCCATGATCCGGTTCGGACACCCAATAGTTTATTTGCCGATGATACCTCCTCAACAGATCAACCGTGCCATCCTTGGAGCCACCATCAATAATGATCAGCTCCTTTGCCGGATAAGTCTGCCGCACAACGCTCTCCATACACTTCTGCAGGGTGTCCGCGCCATCAAACACCGCCACAATAACAGAGATTAGAGGACCAGAATCTTTACCCACAAAAAACCTCAAAGGTAATCAGGCTTATAGCCAAACAGACTATTAATCACGTGCCTGAATGAACACCATAACATCACCAGCGACTCACCCACCGATCCAGATCCCTCATACTCCAGCAGGTGCGCTTTGGGGCTGATCCAGCCTCTCTTTAACCTTGCCATCCTGAGCCAGCCATGGGAAACATAACTCATCCAAGCCTTTCTTCCACACGATTTCAAAAGGTAATAACTGATGGCCGACAGATATCCCTCAGCCACCCAGTTTTTTGTGTTTTCAATAGTAAACGATCCGGCATGGGCACGAAAAAAAACCAGTGGCACAGATACTGCCACCACATAAGGGTAATTCGCCGCGGTTAAAAGTGAAATCATGACATCCGGGCCGGCGCCATGCTGATCATAAGGGCGGGGAGTGGCGGTTGGAAACCGGGGATGGAGATTGTTCCGCAAATCCCGGGCACGGATCAAAACGGCGCCGGGGCTGACCGGCGCTTCCCCCCGCAAAACCAGATTCAAAAACCGGGTTGAACTCATCCTCAAGTCAGTCCCGGCGGAATAGGCCACCATCGCCCGCTCCTTGGTTTCGCCAATGAAAGCGGCGCAATAAACCAGGGCAACATCCGAATCCTCCAGTTGTGGCACCATTACACTCAAGCAGTCGGGTTCCAGGCAATCGTCGCTGAAGAGAATCTTGCAGAACTCGCCCGTGGCCTCCTCCGCGCAACGCTGCCAATTGCGAACCGGACCGATGTTGACCGCGTTGCGAAACACCCGAACCCGCCGGTCCAAAGCGGCGAATTCTTTACAGATCTTCCAGGTTTCATCGTCGCTGGCGTTATCAACGACCACGACCTCAAAGTCGGTATAGGTTTGAGACAACGCGGACTGAATACACTCGGCAATATATTCTTGCCGGTTATAGACCGGGATAAGGATACTTACTTTAGGCATGGCAACGGGTTCCGGTCACGCAATCTGCTCCTTAATTCTGGCACCGATCAGGCGATGAACTTGCACGGGAAGCGCCACTGCGGCAAGCAACAGCCCGCAAATGGTTCCCATCACGATCCCACTCAACCCCAAGCCAAGATACTTTGCGAAAAAAACCGACAGCGGGATGTTAACCAGCATGGCAACCACGGCCGTATAGAGTTGCACCCTGATTTTCCCAATCCCGTTCACAAAAACGGCATAGATGTTGTTCCAAACGACAATCAGGACAAAAAAGCCCATGGCCGCCAGGAGCGACCAGGAAACCTCCAGCTCCTGCCCTATCCACAAAACGATGATTGCTTTGGACGACAGTAGCAGGGCGATGCCCAGCAGCCAAATAACGCCAAAAATCAGCAACTGCTTGCGCAGCATAAATTTTATCCAGACAAAATCTCCCCGATGATAGGCCTCGGTATAAGCAGACCAGAGCGGGGCCGAAATCAGGGCGTGAATAAAGGTGATCACACTGAAGAGCTTGAAGACGACCTCATAGGGCGTAACATGTTGCGGCCCGAACAGCTGGGTAATCAACATTTTATCGGTGGTGAATATGACCAGGACCGCCAGCTGAATGACAAAGAACTGCAAGCCCAACGCCAGTAAAGGACTCACATGCCGCCTGTCCAGAGAAGGCCTGGGCCTTAACTCGGGATACCGGCGATAAAACCAGAGACTAAGCAGGATATTGGCGCTCACCAGCGAAACGCCATAGACCATGGCCAGCCAACTTATGGCGGAATCCGTCGTTCTGGTCAGCACCAGCAGGAGTCCCAGAATCAGCATATTGGCAATAAGCTGGCCCAGGGCGACCAACGAGGTTTTTTGCACCGCCCCCAGCAGCGCCCCAATCAAGCCGACCCAAAAGTTAAGCAGAATAAAAAACGAGACAATCTGGGCCGTGAAGCGCAACTCGGCTTCGGAAATCGCCCGGGTGTTGAAAACAGTTTGCCACGGGATGATATAAGAAGCCAGGGTCACGACCACCCACAAACCCAGAGCGATCAAGCCGATCAGAGTGTAGCCGGAGGCGACATAGTTGCCGGCCTCCCCCTTTATATTTTTTGCCAGGGATTCAGCCACCTTATTTCGCAGACCATTGCCGACCCCCAGATCAAAGAACACCAGCCAGGACATGACGGTGAGCAGGGTTGACCAAACCCCGAACTGCTCCTGCCCCAGATAGCCGATCATCAGGGGAATAGCCAGAAACGAGGCTCCCATGGCAACCGCCCTGTAGACGACTGCCCCCTTGATCTGGCGAAGATAGTTGCGGGTCCGCTCCTTTGAAACCAGCTCCTCCATCAGGTTGCGTCAACCCATTCAACCATGCGCGCCACTCCCTCCTGGGCGGAAACCACAGGCTTCCACCCCAGCAGCTTTTCGGCTTTGGCAATATCGGCGACAAAAACCCGCTGGTCGCTCGCGCGCACCGGAAGCCTGGTGAATTCCAGCTTTACCTGCAGCAACTCCTCAAGCAGCGCAAAGAGTTCCAACAGCGACAGGCTGTTCTCAATCCCCCCGCCGATATTGAAAGCCTGGCCCCGGGCTTGCTCAATATTGTCGACGGCGGCCAGGTAGAGGCGCTTCATATCCTCCGCATGGAGTACATCGCGCACCTGCTTGCCGGTGCCGGAAATGGTAAAAGGGGCGGCGGCACGGCCTTTGCTGACCTCCAACGCCTGCCGGCAAAACCAGCCCACCCAGCCTTGGTCGTAGGTGGCGAATTGCCGGCCGCCATACATTGAAGAGTGGCGAAAAACCACGGTTTTAACCCCAAAGATACGTGCGTAATCAAGCATATACTGGTCAGCGGCCCCCTTGGAACAACCGTAGGGAGAGTGAAAATCGAGCTGGATCTCCTCGGTGAAGCCCTTGGGGTGTTCCAGACAGCGGTAACGCGTGGCGGTTTCTTCATAACTGAATTGCTCCAGATCACCATAGACCTTGTTGGTGGAGGAGTACACCACGATGGCTTGGGGCACGTGCTGCCGCACCGCCTCCAGCAAGTTGTGGGTGCCCAGCGCGTTGACTTCAAAATCGATCCGCGGATCGGCAATCGAGGTGGTCATCGCCACCTGGCCGGCCAGGTGAAAGATGACCTCCGGCCGGAACGACTGGACAACCCGGTTAATGTCATTAAAATTGCGGATATCGCCATGGGCGAAATTAAATGAACCCTGGCCCTGCAGCCAGCTCAAATTGTCGCGCGAGCCATCGCGATAAAGGTTGTCGAAAACCACCAGTTCATCGCCACGACCCAGAGCATCCGCGGCCAGATTGCTGCCCAGAAAACCGCATCCACCGGTTATTAAAAGTTTCATGCCACCATCTCCATGGTCCGCCGCAACCCTTCCGCGGGATTAACCCGTGCCCTCCAGCCAAGGGCGCGAAGCGGGCCGTTATCGACCTGCACCGCCATCAGCTCCCCGGCCCGGTAAGGAATGGCGCCAAAATTCAATCTTGTTGCAGTTTTACCGAATCTTTGCTCATAGGCTTGTTGCAGACTTTCGACGAAAGATCTTACGGTCAGCGGGGTACCGGTCCCAACATCAAAACGACTGCCAGATGGCAACCTTGGTAATTCCCGCAGAATAGTCAGGTAAGCGGCCACCACATCGTCGATGTAGACAAAATCCCGGAACTGCTCACCCTTGGTCAGCTTGATCTCCGGCGCCTTGGCCGCCAACTGGGCGATCACCCAGGGAACTAACTTGCCGCCGTCATCCCCGGGGCCATACATCTGCTCCAGTTGCAGATTTACCACCTGGATCTGGTCCGATTCCCGCTCAAGCCACTGGACAAATTGTTTTTTGGATAAAGCGTAAGCGTTAAGGTCCCCGGCCAGCAAGGTATCGGTATTGAGAAAAGCCGGGACCTTGAAGCTGACCGCCGTTTCCAGCAGGCGCAGGCCGAACATCAGGTTGGTCTCCACCACCTCGCTGATCTTGCCGCCGCCTCTGCCGTAGTGGCAGGCGGCGTGAACCACGGCATCGATTGGGTGTTCCGTGAAGGCCCTGGCCAACGGTTCCCGATCCAGGTCATAGCTGTCAGCCTGATTCAGCAGATGCTCAATCCGCCGGAGGGCCGAGGTGGAACGTTTGAGAATCACCACCTTGTAACCATGCTCCAACAATGCCGCCAAAAGATGGCTGCCCAGGAAGCCGGTGGCCCCGGTAAGCAGGATGGTTTCAGCCATGTTTTTCCACAAATTCGCTGATTTTTGCCACCATATAATCGATGGCGGCCGGCCCCATGCCCGGATAGACCCCAATCCAGAAGCTGTCATGCATGAACCTGTCGGTATTGGCCAGGGTGCCGACCACCCGGTAATCCCTCTCGGCCTGCAAATGGGCGAACATGGGGTGGCGGATCAGGTTGCCGCCGAAGAGGTTCCGGGTTTGAATCTTGGCGGCCTCGAGATATTCCACCAACTGGTTGCGGCTGAAGCTGACACCATCCCGCAGGGTAAGCAGAAAGCCGAACCAGCTGGGGTCGCTGCCCGGGGTGGCCCGGGGCAGGATAAAATAATCTTCCAACCCCTGCAGCCCGTTGTAAAGAGCGGCAAAATTGGCCCGCCGTTTCGCGGCAAAAGCGGGCAGCTTCGCCAACTGGGCCAAGCCGACCGCGGCCTGCATGTCGCTGATCTTCAAATTGTAACCAAAGTGGCTGTAAACATACTTGTGATCGTAGCCCCGCGGCAAGCTCCCAAACTGCTGGCTAAAGCGCCGCTTGCAAGTGTTGTCCACCCCGCTTTCACACCAGCAGTCCCGCCCCCAGTCCCGCAGACTCAACATTATTTTTCGCAGGAGCGGATCACTGGTGTAGACCGCCCCCCCCTCACCCATGGTCATGTGATGGGGAGGATAAAAGCTGCTGGTACCGATATCCCCCCAGGTTCCGGTATATTTACCCTGATAGGTACTGCCCAGGGCGTCACAGTTGTCCTCGATCAGCCAAAGGTTATGGCGGTCGCAGAAGGCCTTGACCTCGGCCAGGTCAAAGGGGTTGCCCAGGGTATGGGCAACCATCACCGCTTGGGTTTTAGGGCTGCGGGCAGCTTCCAGGGCGATTGGATCGATATTGCAGGTTGCCAGCTCGACATCCACGAAAACCGGCACCGCCCCATACTGGATGACGGGGGCCACGGTGGTGGGGAAACCCGCCGCCACGGTGATAACTTCATCGCCACGCTTAAGCTGGCGCTCCAGCAACAGAGGCGAGGTCAAGGCCATAAAGGCCAGGAGGTTGGCGCTGGATCCTGAATTAACCAGCAGGGCCCAGCTCACCCCAAGATATTCAGCCAGCTTCTTCTCAAACTTACGGGAGTAATCGCCGTAGGTGAGCCAGAAATCCAGCGAACTGTCCACCAGGTTGGTCATCTCCTGGTGATCGAACACCCGGCCGGCATAGTTGACCCTGCTCTCCCCGGGGACAAAAGCAGCCTCCTGCTGGGGCTGATGAACCAATCGGTAATACTCCTCTACCTTCTTGAGGATCTCGGCTTTGAGCTGTTCAGGGTTCATGCTAATCCTTCGCCCATCCTATATTTTTCGCTTTGGCCTGATCAAGGTAGGCCGTCAAGTCGTCAGCGGTCAGAACCCGCCTCTCTTCATAAAAGCCGCGATACCAGTTGATGGTTTTGGCAAAGGTCGCCCCACTCTCCCAAACCGGTTGCCAGTGCAGCCTGGCGCGAGCCTTGGAGCAATCCAGCTTGAGCAGACCGGCCTCGTGGGGTTGATGGGGGTCCGGCTTAAGCACATATTCAAAGCGGTCCCAACAGCTCTTGACGCGACTCACCACTTCACCCACCGTGATACTCCCTTCCTCGGCCGGGCCGAAGTTCCACCCTTCGGCAAAGGAGCTATCACCCTCCAGCAGCTTCTGGCCCAGCAACAGGTAGCCGCTGATGGGTTCCAGCACGTGCTGCCACGGCCGGGTGGCCTGGGGACTGCGGATTGTTACCGCCTCGTTGGCCGCGATGGCCCGAATGATGTCGGGGATCAGTCGATCTTCACTCCAGTCGCCGCCGCCAATCACATTGCCCGCCCGGGCACTGGCCAGCAGGGTATGATGGGTCTTGCCGAATCGAGCGGGGGGGAAAAAAGAGTTGCGCCAACTGGCGGTAATCAGTTCGGAGCAGCCCTTGGAGGCACTATAGGGATCATGGCCGCCCATGGGATCGTTTTCGCGGTATCCCCAAAGCCATTCCCGATTTTCATAGCATTTGTCACTGGTGATATTGACAATGGCCTGAACCGAATCACCGCCCCGGCAAGCTTCAAAAAGGTTTACCACTCCCATCACGTTAGCGGCAAAAGTCGCCACCGGTTCACGATAGGAGCGACGCACCAGGGGTTGGGCCGCCAGATGAAAAACCAGGTCCGGGCGGCAGGCCCTCACCGCCTGACCAAGCTTGTCGGCATCCCTGACATCACCGATGATCGACCGCATGGGGATATTGAGAACCCCAAAGTGGTTCGGTTCCGTTTCCGGGGCCAGGGAGTAGCCGGTAACCTCGGCCCCCAGTTGGGTCAACCAGAAGGCGAGCCAGGAACCCTTGAACCCGGTGTGACCGGTTAGAAAGATTTTTTTGCCCGCATAGATATCTTTGAACATCTTCTACTCCCAGATCTTCCAGGGGGCGTCGCCACTTTCCCAAAGATCATTGAGCTCATTCTTGTCCCGCAGGGTATCCATGGGCCGCCAAAAACCTCTATGCCTGTAGGCGGCAAGCTGCCCGTCACTGGCCAGCCTTTCCAGGGGTTCCCGCTCGAAAACCGTGGGATCGCCCTGCCTGATATAATCGAGCACTCCCGGCTCACAGACAAAAAAACCGCCGTTGATCCAGGAGCCGTCACCTTTGGGTTTTTCCTGAAAAGCCACCACGTTGTCATTTTCATCCAGGGCCAAGGCCCCGAAGCGGCCGCTGGGCTGCACGGCGGTTATTGTCGCGAGTTTTTTCTGTTGCTGGTGGAATGCAATCACTTGCTTGATGTCGATGTCGGCCACCCCATCGCCATAGGTGAGCAAAAAAGGGTCGTTACCGATGTACTCCTGGGCCCTTTTTATCCTGCCGCCGGTCATGGTTTCCCTGCCGGTATCCACCAGGGTGATCCGCCATGGCTCGGCGCTGTGCTTATGCACAATACGCTGGTCGTTGCGCAAGTCGATGGTGACATCCGAGCGATGCAAGAAGTAGTTGGCAAAATATTCCTTAATGTAATACCCCTTGTATCCCAGCAGGATGACAAAATCATTGATACCGTGATGAGAGTATATCTTCATTATATGCCAAAGAATCGGCTGCCCCCCGATTTCCACCATGGGCTTGGGCCGCACATCGGTTTCTTCACTGAGGCGGGTGCCAAGGCCACCGGCCAGAATAAGCGCTTTCATCTGACTGTCTCCTCCATTTTCAAAAAATCGTGGCGCCGGCCACCACTTCGCGCACCACGGCCGCCGTCCGGGCCATATCCGCCGCCGTCAAAGTGGGGTGAACCTGAAACATCAGGCTGATCTCCCCCAGCCGGCGGGCGTTGGGCAGGGGGGTCTCCGGCTGGAGCCCGGGGGCGGCGAAAGCCTTCTCCAAGTACACCTCGCTGCAACTGCCGACAAAACAGGGGACCCCGGCGGCATTGATCGCCGCCTGCAGCCGGTCGCGATCCCAGCCCGACCGCAAACCCTCGGGGCGCACAAAGGCATAATACTTGTAATAGGCCGGTTCGATCCCGGGGGGCACCCGGGGCACCTCCAGGGAGGGCAGATCCCCCAAAGCCTGGTCCAGGATGGCCGCGTTACGCCGCCGGGCGGCCACCCAGTCCCCCAGCTTGCGCAACTGGCAGCGGCCGATGGCCGCCTGCATCTCGGTCATCCGCCAATTGCTGCCCAGGCTGTCGTGGAGCCAGCGGAAACCCAAACCGTCGTGGGGCTTGGCGATCAACTCCCGGTTTTTACCGTGATCCTTGAAGGACCAGACCCGGCGGGCGATCTCCGGATCATTGGTCACCACCAGCCCCCCCTCCCCTCCGGTGCTGATGATCTTGTCCTGACAGAAGGAGAAAGCGGCCACGTCGCCGATACTGCCCACCGGCCGGCCGTGATAGACCGCGCCATGGGCCTGGGCGCAGTCCTCCACCACCTTGATCCCCCGGGAGCGGGCCAGCTCCATGATCGGATCCATCTCGCACGGCCAACCCGCCAGATGCACGACGATGATCGCCTTGGTTTTCTCGGTCAAAAGCGGCCGGATGGTCTCGGCGCTGATGTTCTGGCTCTCGGGATCGATATCGGCGAACACCGGCCGGGCCCCCCGGAGCATAACCACCGAGGCCGAGGCGATAAAGGTGCGGGGAGTCACCACCACCTCGTCCCCGGGCCCGATATCCAGGGCCAGCAAGGCGCCCTCCAGGGCCACGGTGCCGTTCATCACCGCCACCGCGTGGCGGCATCCCAACTGCTGGGCGTATTCCCGCTCAAAGGCCCGGCACTCCTCCCCGGTCCAGTAGTTAACCCGGCCGGAAGCCAGCACCGCCCGCACCGCCTCGATCTCATCGGGGCCATAAAAGGGCCAGCCCCCCCTTTTAACCGGGGCCTGAAAGGCCGCCCAACGGTGATCGATCAGGGGCAGCAGCAGCAGGTAGATGAGCCCCCAGGCCAATCCGATCTGCCAGCTGTAGCTCGGATAGAGCAGCAGCAACAGGCCGGAACCGGCGGCCGCCGCCATCAGCAGCCAGGCCCAGAGAGCCGTCTGCCGGTGTCCCACCCCCGTTCGAACCAGGCGCTGATAGTAGTGATCCTTGTGGGGCCGCCAGAACCTTTCCCCCCCGATGACCCGCCGCGCCAGGGTAACACTGGCGTCGACGATGAAGGGGGAAAAAACCAGCAGGGGAAACAGGGGGGGCCAGAGCCCCAGCGACCAGCCCAACAAACCTAAAGATGCGGCCAGAAAACCCAGGGGAATGGAGCCACCGTCCCCCAGAAACAGCCGGGCCGGATAGAAATTAAAGAGCAGAAAGGCCACGGCGACGGCGACGATCACCAGGGCGAGGACGGCGATATCATGGCCACCCCCCAACCAGGCCGCCACCCCGTAAGCGCCGAAGCCGATCACCGTCATCCCGGCCGCCAGCCCGTCCAGGCCGTCCATGAAATTGTAGAGATTCATCACCCAGGCCACCGCCAGGGCCAGGATGATCATCCCATACCAGGGCACCCCGCCGGGACAGTAAAAGAGCAGGAAGAGCAGGCCGGCCGTCAGATGAACCACCAATCGCAACAGCACCGACAGGGGTTTGAGGTCATCCAGGGCGGAGAAGAGGGCCAGCCCCAGGGCCAGCACCAGCAGCACGGCCAGGCGACCGAGATCCAGCCAGGGCACCACGGCCAGCACCCCCGCCACCATCCCCAGGCCGCCGGCGCAGGGCAACGGCCGCGCGTGGAGCGAACGCTCGTTGGGGATATCCAGGGGCATCCGATGGGAAAATCTGACCATGGCGGCCATGACCAGCCAGGCCACGGCGAATGATGTCAATGCGGCCAGCGCCAAGGGCATCTGCGGCATCATTTTTCCTCAATAACTAGTGGATCAGCTTAGCTTGATTGCAGATAGTGGCGGACGGTTTTGTGCAGCGCCGTGTGCAGGCTCACCGGGGGCCGCCAGCCCAGCAGGGCCGTGGTGGGGCCAATATCCACCTGCAGGTCGGCGCAGAGGCGGCGGGCCTCATCACCCAGGCCGCACAGGCCCATCCCCGCCGCCACGATATTGGCCGGCACCGGCACCAGCAGGGCCCTTTTGCCCATGGCCCCGGCCAGACGGCGCAACAGCTGGGAGGTGGAGAGGTCTTCCCCGTCGGCCGCCAGGATAATTTGGCCGGCGACGGCGGGGTGGACCAGGCAAAGGCCCAGCAGATCCACCAGGTTGTCCAAAGCCACCAGACTGCGACGATTGTCGATGGCCCCGAAAGGCAGGGGCACGCCCCACTTGAGCCAGCGCATCATGGTCTGGAAATTGGCCTTCACGCCCGGCCCGTAAACCAAGGGAGGGCGCACGATCACCACCTCCAGGCCGCTCTCCCCCGCCAGGCGGCGCAATCCGGTCTCCGCCGCCTGCTTGGAGAGGGCGTAAGCCCCCACCGGTCGCGGCAGATCTTCGGCGGTAAAGGGGCGACCCTTCTCACTGAACTCACCGTTGACTTTGATGGTGCTGACAAAAACGAAACGCCGCACCCCGGCCGCCACCGCCTGCCGGGCCAGATTGATGGTGCCGTCCACATTGACCGCCAGACACCGGGCCCGGTGGGCAAACTCCGATTTGGTGCCGCCGCCGTGGACACAGCCCGCGGCATGGACCACCGCCTCCACCCCGGCCAGGGCCTCTCCCCAGGCGGTCTCCGGGCCGATCTCACCCACCCGCACCGGTTGACAACCGGGCGCGACTCCACCCCCGTCACCCCGCAGGGCGGCCCGAACCTCGTGCCCGGAATCAAGCAGGTGTAAAAGCAGAGCGCCACCCACCAGACCGGTGGCGCCGGTAACCAATATCTTCAAACAAAATCACCGATCAGGTAACGGGAACAACAGGTCCATTCGCCGCCGGCCCCAACATAGCAGCATCGGCTGAAAATTGCTCCGTTTTTCCTGGCGGAACGCAAGTTAACCCCATGCTCCCCGCCCCCATAAAGTAGGGGCAAAAAAAAGTTTCCCGATTATATTGATCGGGGCAGATTAACACTAAGCAAGCCAAGGTCCAAACGGAAACGGAAGGATGCCGGAATTACCCGAAGTAGAGGTAGTGCGCCGGGGGCTGGAGCCCCTGCTGACCGGCCACCGGATCGTGGCCGTAACGGGCAGTGGCCTGCCCCTGCGCCAACCGGTGCCAATGGCCCGGCTGCGCGCCCTGGGGATCGGCGCCCGGGTGACAGCGGTGAACCGGCGGGCCAAGTTTCTCCTGCTGGGTCTGGACAACGGCGCCCTGATCCTGATTCATCTGGGGATGACCGGCAAGGTTTATCCGGCCGGCCCCCAAACTCCGACCCGCAAACACGACCACCTGTGCTTTCAGCTGGAGGGGGGCGATGAAGTTCGCCTCAACGACTGCCGCCGTTTCGGCCTGGTGGCGATCTATCCGCCGGAGGAGGCCGCCGCGCCACCTCCTTTAGCCGATCTGGGCCCGGAACCGCTGGATGAAGCAGCCTTTACCGCGGAATATCTGCTTTCCCGCTGCCGGGGCCGCCAAACCCCGATCAAAAATCTGCTGATGGAGAACCGGGTGGTGGTGGGGATCGGCAACATTTACGCCAACGAGATCCTTTTTGCCGTCGGGCTCAACCCCTGGACTCCGGCCGATGCCATTTCCCCGGCCCAGGCCCGGGAGATCGTCGACGCGGGGCGGGAAATCCTGTATAAGGCGATAGCGGCCGGCGGCACCACCATCGCCGATTTCGCCAACGCTGCCGGCGAGTCCGGCTACTTCCAGGTGCAACTGGCGGTTTATGGCCGCCACGGCCAACCCTGCCTCCGTTGCGGCACCGTCATCGAGCGCCGCCCCCAGGCAGGCCGCCCCAGTTTTTATTGCCGCCGCTGCCAACCGGCCTGTCGGCAGCTGCCGTAGACAAAAGCCAAACGGAGGTAAACGGGGACGGATTTGAAATCTCTCCCCCCCATCCTATGATTACCAGAGAAAGAGGGATTAAGATCGGCCTGCCCCTGCTGGTGCTGCTGGCGGGATTTCTCCTGATGCAATTGATGCTCAACCAGCGCCGCCCCCCCGAGCCCATGGCCCGGGAAAGCGCCGGAGTTCTGGTCGAGGTCCTGGAGATGCGGCCCCAGGCCCACCAGGTAGTGGTCAACGGTTCGGGCACCGTCCAGGCCGCCCGGGAGATCAGCCTGGTGCCCAGGGTTTCGGGGCAAGTGAGCCGCCTGGGGGAGAATTTCGTGGCCGGGGGCTTTGTTCGCCGGGACGAACTGCTGATCCAGATCGATCCGGTGGATTACGAACTGGCCCTGAAACGGGCCGAAGCCGCCGTGGCTCGAGCCCGGGTGGCCCTGGAAACCACGGCCGGCCGGGCCGCCGTCGCCCGGCTGGAATGGCAGAATTTCGGCTCCACCGATTCCGCCGAGCCCAACCCGCTGGCCCTCTATGAACCGCAACTGGCCGAGGCGCGGGCCGACCTGGCCGCCGCCGAAGCCGATCTGGCCGCCGCCGCCCTCAATCTGGCCCGCACCGAGATCCGGGCTCCCTTCAACGCCCGGGTTCGCGGCCGGGCCGTGGAGATCGGCCAATATGTGCAGGCCGGAACCGGAATCGCCACCCTGACCGGAACCGACAGCGCCGAGGTGGTGGTGCCGGTGGCCCTGGCCGACCTGCCCTGGCTGACCATTCCCCGGCCCGGCACGCCAGCGCCCGGCTCCGCCGCCCGGGTTCTGCTGGAGGTGGCCGGCCGGCAGCACCAGTGGCCCGGCCGGCTGCTGCGCACCCTGGGTGAGGTGGAGCCCCAGGGCCGGATGACCCAGCTGGTGATCGCCGTCACCGACCCCTACGGCCTGGCCGATCCGGCCCCCCCGGCCATCGATCTCCTGCCGGGGACCTTTGTGGGGGTGGAACTGGCCGGCCGTCGCCTGGAGGAGGTATTCGTCCTGCCCCGGCCGGCCCTGCGGGAAGACAATACCGTCTGGCTGCTGAACGAAGAGGACCGCCTGGCCATCCGCCCGGTCCAGGTGGCCCGCGAAGAGCGGGATGTGGTTTTGATCGACGGAGGGCTGGCCGCCGGCGACCGGGTGGTGCTCACCGAACTGGCGGGAGCCGCCGAGGGCTTGACCCTGCGGGTTAACGCCGGGGAGAGCCCCGCGCCATGAATCGCTGGATCGAATGGATGGCCGCCAACCACGTGGCCTCCACCCTGCTGATGCTCTTTTTCGCCATCGGCGGGCTGATTCTGGCCTTTGCCGTCAAGCAGGAGGTCTTTCCCGAGATCGCCCTGGACCGGGTCACCATCTCGGTGACCTACCCCGGGGCCAGCCCCGAGGAGGTGGAGGAGGGGATTATCCTCAAGATCGAGGAGAGCATCAGCAGCGTGGACGGGATCAAGGAGATCCTGGCCACCGCCGCCGAGGGCCGGGCCACGGTGAGCGCCGTGGTGGACACCGGCGCCGACGGCGACCGGGTCTTGCAGGATATCAAAAGCGAGATCGACCGGATCACCACCTTCCCGGTGGATGCCGAAAAACCGGTGGTGAGCAAGGCCCTGATCCGCAACGAGGTGATCTCGGTGGTGGTGTACGGCGAGGCCGGCGAACGCCCCCTGCGCCAGTGGGCCGAACGGATCCGCGACGACCTGCTGGCCCTGCCGGGGATCTCCCAGGCCGAGCTGGTGGGGGTACGCCCCTATGAGATCTCCATCGAGATCCCCGAAGAGATGCTGCGCCACCACCAACTGACCCTGGAGGGGGTGGCGGCCCAGGTTCGCCGGGCCTCCCAGGATATCCCCGGCGGCACCATCAAGAGCGAGGGGGGCGAGATCCTGCTGCGGACCAAGGAGCGGCGCTATCTTGGTCGTGAGTACGAGGAGATCGTGATCAAGGCCGCCGCCGGCGGCACCCTGCTGCGCCTGGCCGATATCGCCACGGTGCGCGACGGCTTCGAGGACACCGATCTGATCAGCCGTTTCAACGGCCACCCCGCCGCCATGGTCCAAGTCTTCCGGGTGGGCGATCAGAAACCCACCGAAATCTCCGATCTGGTGCGCTCCTACACGGACCAGCGCCGGGGCGATCTGCCCCAGACCCTGGAGCTGGCCCTCTGGAACGACAACACCGAGGTTTTGCGCAGCCGCTTCAACCTGCTGCTGAAAAACGCCGCCATCGGCCTGCTGCTGGTTTTTGTTATCCTGAGCATGTTTCTCGAACTGAAACTGGCCCTCTGGGTGATGCTGGGCCTGCCGGTCTCCTTCCTCGGGGCCCTGCTCTTTCTCCCCGGCTTCGATGTCTCGATCAACATGATCTCGCTTTTCGCCTTTATCATGGCCCTGGGGATCGTGGTGGACAACTCGGTGGTGGTGGGAGAGAGTATCCACGAACACCGCAGCCGGGGCACGGAAAGACTGGCGGCGGCGGTGGCCGGCACCACGGAGGTGGCGGTACCGGTGGTCTTTTCGGTGCTGACCACGGTGGCCGCCTTCCTCCCCCTGCTCTTCATCACCGGCACCATGGGCAAATTCATCAGCAACATCCCCCTGGTGGTGATCAGCATCCTGCTGGTCTCCCTGGTGGTTTCCCTCTTCTGCCTGCCGGCGCTGCTGGGCCGCACCCCCCACCGCCCTCCCCCGGCCAACCCCCGCCACATACCCTGGTCCGCCCGGCTCTACCTGGCCCTCAACCGCCGGCTGGAACAGCTGATCAACGGTCCCTACCGGCGCACCCTGGATTTCTGCCTGCGTTACCGGGGGCTCACCCTGGCGGCCTCCCTGGCCCTGCTGATGATCGCGGCCGGCTTTGTGGGGGGCGGCCTGATCAAGTTCCGTTTTATGCCCGAGGTGGAGGGGGATACCATCCTCGTCGAGCTGGAGATGACCCAGGGCATCCGGGTGGAGGATACCGCCAGGGTGGAAAAATTGATCACCGCCCGGGCCATGCAGACGGTGGCCGAGTTCGATGCCCAGCGTCCCGACGGCTCCACCATTTTGCGCCATGCCTATTCGGTGATCGGCGCCACCGTGCCCGGCGGCGGCCCCGGCGGGGGCAGCGCCGGAACCGGCACCCATCTGGCCAATATCATCCTCTTTCTCCAGCCCGGCGAGGTGCGGGATCTCCCCGCCGCCGAGGTGGCGGCCCGCTGGCGCGAACTGGTGGGGGAGATCCCCGGGGTCCGTTCGCTGACCTTCACCACCAACCTGATCCGCTTCGGGGCCAATATCGATGTGCAACTGGCCCACGACGACTTCAATATCCTGCTGCTGGCCCGCGACCGGTTGAAGGAGGAGCTGGGCCGCTATCCCGGGGTCGGCGATATCGCCGACACCTTTCCCGAGGGCAAACGGGAGCTGAAACTGACCTTGAGCCCCGAGGCTCGCAGCCTGGGAGTCAGCGAGGAGGAGCTGGGCCGGCAGGTGCGGGCCGCCTTCTTCGGAGCCGAGGCCCTGCGCCTGCAGCGGGGCCGCAACGAGGTCAAGGTGATGGTCCGCTACCCCGAAGAGCAGCGGCGCAGTGTCTGGAATCTGGAACAGATGCGGGTCCGCACCCCCACCGGCGGCGAGCTGCCCCTGCCCCGGGCGGCCCGGATCGAGGAGGGGCGCGGTTTTGCCGAAATCAACCGCAGTGACCGCAAGCGGGTGGTCAACGTCAGCGCCAGTGTCGATCCCCGGCAGGGCAACGCCGAGGAGATCCTGGCCGCCCTGCGCGTCGGCATTCTTAACCGGCTGGTGGCCGACTACCCCGGCCTGAATTATGATCTGGAGGGGGAGGAGAAGGAGCGCCGCGATTCCATGGGCAGCATGCTGCGGGGTTTCCTCATGGCCCTCTTTGCCATCTACGCCCTGCTGGCCATCCCCCTGCGCAGCTACGCCCAGCCGGTGATCATCATGGCCGCCATCCCCTTCGGCATCGTCGGAGCCTTGCTGGGCCACGCTTTGCTGGGTTATGATCTGAGCATGCTGAGTGTTTTCGGAATCGTGGCCCTCTCCGGGGTGGTGGTCAACAACTCCCTGTTGCTGATCGACCGGATCAACCGCAACCGCCGAGAGGGTAGTCCGGCCACCGAGGCGGTGGTCGAGGCCGGGCAGCGCCGTTTCCGCCCCATCATGCTGACCTCCCTGACCACCTTCTTCGGGCTCTTCCCGATGATTCTCGAAACCAGCGTTCAGGCCCAGTTTCTGATACCCATGGCCATCAGCCTGGGCTTTGGAGTCCTTTTTTCCACCTTTATCACCCTGGTCCTGGTCCCCACGCTCTATATCACCCTGGACCAGCGGAGTTGAAATCATGCCCACCCCTAACACCAGCCGGTCCCCTCTCCCGCCCAACGACAGCTCCGGGATCGTTTTAAGCTGGCTGCTGCGTCTGCGCTGGTGGGTGATCAGCTGCCAGATCCTGCTGGTGGCCTCCATCATTCTGCTCTTCGACGTGGCCGTACCCTTGACGGTGCTGGGGCTGATCATCGGCTTTCAACTGATCGGCAACCTTTTTTTCCGCCACCTGGCCCGCCGGGGCCGGAAGTTGGGCGAAAACGCCTTTACTGCCGTTCTGCTCACCGACATCCTGCTCTTCACCGCCCTGCTCTATACCACCGGCGGCCCCATGAATCCCTTCACCTTTCTCTATCTGATCCATATCGCCCTGGCCGCGATCCTGGTCCACCCCCGCCGGGCCGCCCTGCTGGCCACCGCCGCCAGCCTGGCCTATTTCGCCCTCTTCATCCTGCCCCCCTATGCCCCCTCCCTGGATCTGGGGCTGGCCTCGCTGGACACCTTTTTCACCCCCTGCCATGTCGGCAGCGACACGGTGGATTTGTTCGGTTACGAAGTCTCCCCCCACCTCCAGGGCATGTGGGTGGCCTTTGCCATCACCGCCTTTTTCGTTGTCTTTTTCGTGGGCCAGGCCCACCAGGCCCTGGAGGCCCACCGCCGGATGGTCCGCGACCTGCGCGAGCAGCAGATCAAGAGCGAAAAACTGGCCTCCCTGGCCACCCTGGCCGCCGGGGCCGCCCATGAGCTCTCCACCCCCCTGGGCACCATCGCGGTGGCCAGCAAGGAGATGCGGTTGCAGTTGAACGAGGAGTGCGAACACGGCGATCTCGAGCAGCGACGGCAAACCCGGCTGGAACTGCTGGAGGATCTGGACCTGATTCGCGGCCAGGTGGATCGCTGCAAGGAGATTATCTATCAGATGGCGGCCGACGCCGGCGAGCATCTGGGCGAAGAGACCCGGAGCTTCCCCTTGGCCCAGGCCATGGCCCAGGCCTTGAGCCACTTCAGCCCCGAGGAGCGGCAGCGAGTTCTGATGGATGACCGGGCCGGCGACCTGCGGGTGCGCATGCCCTTTCGCACCTTGAGCCGGATTATCCGCGGCCTGGTCAAGAACGGCCTGGACGCCTCGCCGCCCGATGGCTCCGTTGAGCTGGAATCGGCCCGCCGGGATGGTTTTCTCCTGATCACCGTCCGCGACCGGGGCGCCGGCATGGATCACGAGACCCGGCAACGGGCCGGCGAGCCCTTCTACACCACCAAGGAGCCGGGCCAGGGTTTGGGCCTGGGCCTGTTTCTGGCCCGGTCGGCGGCGGAACGGTTCGGCGGCCGCCTGGAGATCCAATCGCTCCCCGGCCAGGGCACCACCGTCCACCTCAGCTTCGCCCTGAACAAAATCAGCTGACAGCCACCACTGCGACCTAACCCCTTGTTAACAGAATGGTTGTTCTATAATAAAGAGCCGTGGTGCGACATCATGTCGCTCCGCTCGACTGATACTGCGT
>NZ_JBIPKH010000020.1:0-41664 GCF_044068625.1 Desulfurivibrio modestus | reverse complement strand
ATCCATAATTGATGTTGACATCATCAGTTACCAAAGGTAGACCATTACTATGATAATTTTTCCTATCCTTAACTTCTGACCAAGAGATAATCGAGCCACGGCCAAGCCGGAAGAGATGTATTAGTGTCAAAGCTCATCCTGGCCAGTCAGGAGGATTGTGATGATTGACGACCAACTGCGGGCCCACCGCTTGTTTTTGACCGACCATCTCCGCAAGCAGACCGATTTTTCCCAAACGGACCAGAGCCGGGGACTCCCCCCGCCACCGGTGCAGAAGCCGGTCCCTCCCGATGCCCGGAGAGTCTCGCTGCCCGATTCCACCCAATGGCAGGAATCCATCGGGCAAACGTCCCTGGTCGAGGCCATTGCCCGGAGGGAGAGCCGACGCCGGTTCGCCGAGGAGGAACTGACCCTGGCCGAGCTGTCCTTTCTGCTTTGGGCCACCCAGGGCGTACGCCGGATGCTCGGCCATGGTAACGCCCTGCGCAACGTGCCCTCGGCCGGGGCCCGGCACAGCTTTGAAACCTATCTGTTCATCCGCAACGTGTCGGACCTGGCCCCGGGACTGTACCGCTATCTGCCCCTGGAGCACGAACTGGTTCATCTCCGGAACGTGCCGGACATGGAAGCGGCCCTGACCCGTGCCGCCTATGGTCAGAAATTCGTTGGGCGGTCAGCGGTGACCTTTGTCTGGGCCTGCATTCCCGAGCGCATGGAATGGCGTTATGGCCTGACCGCCCACCGAGTGATCCTGCTGGACGCGGGGCATGTCTGCCAGAACCTCTATCTGGCCTGCGAGGCCGTGGCGGCCGGAACCTGCGCCGTGGCCGCCTACGACCAGGCGGAGATGGACCAGCTGCTGGGGGTGGACGGTGAGGAGGAGTTCGCGGTCTATGTCGCGCCGGTTGGGAAGAGGGGGGTACTGCCGTTCCTCAAAAAAGCGAAAAATATTTCGCGTTATCATGGGAGTTGAAGCGCCCCGACCATGTCTTGCCGCCCCCACTCTCACCCCAGGGTACTGATCACCGGCGCCACCGGCTATATCGGCCGGCGCCTCGAAGAGCGCCTGCTTGCCGATGGGAACTGCTCGGTCCGCCTGCTGGTCCGCAACCGCAGCAAGGTGCGGCCGGAGGTGGCCAGACGAACTGAAATCATCGAGGGCGACACTTTCAAACCGGCGGCCCTGGATAAGGCGCTGGCCGGGATCGATACCGCCTACTACCTGATCCACTCCATGGGCTCCGGACCAGACTACGACCGGCTGGACCGGCAGAGCGCGACCAACTTCCGGGGTGCCGCCATCCGGCAGGGGGTCCGGCGCATCGTCTACCTCGGCGGTCTAGGTGAGAAAGAGACGGCCAGCAAACACCTGCTGAGCCGGATCGAAACCGGCGAGATCCTCTCGGCCCGGCCGGATCAGATCCAGACCATCTGGTTCCGGGCAGGGGTGATAATCGGTTCAGGGTCGGCCAGCTTCGAGATCATACGCAACCTTGCGCAAAAACTGCCCCTGATGCTGACGCCCCGCTGGGTCAGCACCAGGACCCAGGCCATAGCGGTCAGCGACGTTCTCGCCTATCTTGCTGCCGCCCGCAGCCTGGAGCAGGATCAAAACCTGGTTGTCGACATCGGCGCCGAGCCGATGCGATTCCGGGACATGCTGACCCAGGCGGCGGCGGTCATGGGCCTCCGGCTTACCATGATCCCGGTACCGGTGCTCTCGCCCAAACTTTCCTCATACTGGCTGGTGCTTTTTACGCCGGTGCCCTTCCGCATCGCGGCGGCCCTGGTGGAGGGGCTCCGCTCGGAAACCCTGGTAAAAAACGATCTTGCCGGCCGCTATTTCCCCCAAATCAAGCCGCTCTCCTACCGCCGGGCGGTGGCCGGTGCCATTGCCGAAATCAAGAGGGATCAGGTGTTGAGCCGCTGGTGCGACAGCAGCGGCGGCTCAGCCTGCGACATTGCAAACCAGGACGACGTCGGTTCCGCCATCCTCCGCGACCGGCGAGAGGTGATTTTTACGGGTACCCCCGCCAGCCAGGTTTTCACTGCCGTTACCGCCATCGGCGGAGAACGGGGCTGGTTTACCTACAATTTTCTCTGGCGGCTGCGCGGCTTTCTTGATAAGGCGATCGGCGGCTACGGATTAAGCCGCGGCCGGCGCAGCGGCACCAGTTTGCGAGTCGGCGATGCCCTTGATTTCTGGAAAGTTGCGGACATTAAGCCGGGCAAAAGAGTGCTGCTCCTCGCCCAAATGCGGCTGCCGGGCAAGGCCTGGCTGGAGTTCGACATCCGGGAGGACAGGCTGGTTCAGACCGCCCATTTTTATCCGCAAGGTGTTTGGGGAAGGGTGTACTGGTACAGCGTACTGCCCTTCCACCACCTGGTTTTCCGCGACCTGGCCAAAAATATCGTCAAGCAAGCGCAGGGGATGAAACCAGACGCCGATCGGCAACCGCCAAATACTCCTTCGCCTTGATCGCCAACTGGAAGCAACAGGTCCCGGAAAACATGGATTAAGTGCATTGACAAAACCTTGGCCCTGCCCCCCCGTCACACGATGCGATTTCTGCCTCTCCGCTTGGCCTCGTATAGTTTGTCATCGGCCCGCCTGAGCAGGCTATCGACGGTGTCTTCATTCTCCAACCGGGCAACGCCACCGCTCATCGATATCGGCACCTGCTCCCCTTCGGCATAAATAGTCATCTGCATTGTCTTTTCTCGAATGCGCTCTGCCAGTTGACGGCGGTTATCCAATGTTGAACCCGGTAACACCAGCAGGAATTCTTCCCCGCCGTAACGGCAGACGATATCGTAATCCCGGACACTCTGCCGCAGCAGCTTGGCAAATTCCACCAGCACCTTATCTCCCACCAGGTGACCAAAGTTGTCGTTGATCTTTTTGAAATAATCCAGATCAATCATCAACACGCAAACTCCCGGCGCTGGCGGGATACCTCCTGCGCCAACAGCTGCAAGCCATAGCCACGATTGTACACACCGGTGAGAAAATCGGTAACCGCATATTCAAGGATCTTGCCCTCGGCTTGCTTGATATCCCGGATAAAATAACGGGCGATATAAGCGATAAGAATAACGACGAGAACCATAACCAGGAGCGCTGAGATAACGCTGTAAATCGTATACATATTTACTCGATTCCGAACATCAGTAGCCGGAATCGTAACACTGATACCGCCCCGGACATCTCCCACCGAGTAGCCCTGAGCGGCATGACAGCGCAGACAGACATCTTCGGTCGTCAGTGGGGCCATATAATGTTGACCCTCTTTATCTTCGAATGAAGAGACCTCCGCCAACCCCTCCGCGAAAGCCTTAAGGGCCTCGGCTTCAAACTGGTCGGGAATAATATAAGTGACAGCAATCGCAAATAGCAGCAAAATCAAAAATATATACCGCTTCACATGGCGCGTGCCGGAAGTTATACCAAGATCTGGTTAGTGGGGGTGGGGTTGGGCCATGGCATTTGCCCTTTAATTCTTTAAACAGCTCTAAGCTAAACACAAAGCGGATTTTCTGGCTGAATACGTTGACAGGCTGGCAGCCATTGCCACATGATGTAGAAGGTCCATACCGTCAACGCTACGGTCAATTTTCCTATTTTGCGGGATTTGAATCTTCAAAGCAGGCGATCATACACCCCATGCAGCTCTCGGTAAAAACAAAAAAAAATGAACGGCTAAAAAATCAAACGGTCGAGCCATCTTCTCCGCAGGAGAAACGTGGGGATGCTCCTGACCAAAACCCCTTCGTACCCGCCACCCCCATCTTTTTACGGCGATTGGCCGTTTCACCTCTGCCGCCGCCGATGCCCCGCCAAATCGAAGAGCGCGCGGACCAGGCTACAGGGCCCATCATGCTCAAAGCCATAATCGGCCACCCCGATGACGAGTATGAAAAGGAAGCCGAGCAGGTTGCCGGCACGCTGACGCGAGCCCCGGAGCCGCAAATATCCCGGGGCATCGCAGATGTGCAGGCCCAAGCATTCGGCAAGATGACAGCCTTACCCAAAGTGAATCAAGCGCTCCTGGTCAGGAGTGGCGGCAATCCGTTATCTGAACGCATCAGGGCAAAAATTGAACCGGTTTTAGACCATGATTTAAGCCATGTTCGGGTCCACGCGGATACCCAGGCCCAGGAAGCGGCCCGGGCCATTCACGCCAAAGCCTTCACCCACCATAACCACATTTTTTTGGGCAAAGGAGCGCGGGCGGACGATCTGGGTCTGATGTCGCACGAGGCGACCCATGTGGCGCAGCAGGGCTACGCCGGTGGACCGCCGGCCGCCGGTGCCCCCCCAATTCAACGCAGCCCCCTGTCGGACGAACTGGAGTTGTTGTGGGAAACGGAGGGCAAGGGGGCGCTGTTTGACCGGCTCCGTCGCCTATGCGTAACAGACCCCGATGTCCACCATTTTATCGAGCTCAACTTGGTGGGAGACGATCTCTGGCTGGCCCGCAACCTGCTGACCTATGGCGCCGAACCCCACTGGCCCATTCACCTGCGGGTGGAACGGGAGATGAAAGGCTGGGGAGACTCGGGCGGCAAAGGGGTGGTGTTCGACATCCTAAGGGGCGCCAACGGTACAGAGTCCGGCAACACGGACCTGACTCTTTCTCTTCTGACTGTTTTTGCCGGCCAACCCGATGACCTCTGGCTTTCGGAAAATCTTCAACAGTATGGCCCGGAGAATAATTGGCCGATCCATCTGCGGGTCGAGCGCGAGATGAAAGGCTGGGGAGACTCGGGCGGCAAAGGGGTGGTGTTCGACATCCTAAGGGTCGCCAACGGCACAGAGTCCGGTAACACGGACCTGACTCTTTCTCTTCTGACTGTTTTTGCCGGCCAACCCGATGATCTATGGCTTTCGGAAAATATTCAGCAGTATGGCCCGGAGAATAATTGGCCGATCCATCTGCGGGTCGAGCGGGAAATGAAAGGCTGGCCTGATTGCAGAGGTGAGAGTGGTGTTTATGAGGTTCTTCGGACAGCGAACGGTTCTGAGGCCGGGAATGCAGATCTCAGAGCGTCTCTCGACGTCATATTCACAGGCAAGCCTGAGGAACGATGGTACGCGAACCACTTGCAAGAGCATCGGTACGAAGATCAGAAGGCGGGAACCGGCGCACTCACTAGCCAAATGATAAGTGATATACGGAGGTCGTTGTTCCCAACTTCAACTTCGAGTACTGGCGCGTCGCTAGACTGGGATGGGGGAAGTGGGAGCACCCTGTCCGCCGCGGATAAAATCCGCGTACGTGCCGACCTTGTCACCCGGGTCCAGCAAGCAATGACCGTTCATCTCAACAACGCGATGACAGAGATCAATCAGATTGCGGCTCGTCCCCGACTCCCTATCTCGCAGTTTCAAGGTGTGGGCAATGCCGCCAAAAGGGTTGTCGATGATAGGTACGGTTCGTATACCACTGCGGCTGCTCCAACTCCTTCGCAACCGACCGGACTCACTGAGTTCCAAATGCGGACCTCGAATCCAGGTCAAACCCTTTTTGACGCATTCAATCCAACGCAGCGGAGTGTCGCAGGCTGCCCCATCGACGAGTTTGATCTCGCAAGGTGGATCGCTAATAATGATCGCCACTCTCGAAACGTCCAATCCAGCCATTACTTCGACCCAAATCGATCGGCCGAGGAGAGAATATTCCTCTGGGACGAAATCGTCGTTCCATTCGCTAGTCTGGCAGATAACGCGACGAAACTGCGACGGTATGATCAGTACGGATTCGGCATATCCACCGAACGTGGAATTGTAATGCCCACCGGCATAAGCGAGGGTTATTCAACAGCACCGGGAATCGCTGGCGCACCGTCCGAGGCGGTCCGCGCGACGAAGTGGTCCGGATGGAAACTGCTTGTTCACGAGTACCTTCATCGTTTAGAACACTCAGGGTTTACGCAAGCAGCGCGGAGAAATCCCAATCTAGTGGAGGGCTTCTGTGAAATGTTTACAAAAGAAGTTCTTCTCCATGAGATTCCTACCGCGCCAGCAAACGCCACTTTGATCGGTGAGGTTGAAGGAGGAATATACTCGCCAGCGACAACCGCCTCCCTTGTTGGTTCTTACAGGACTCCTTCGACATATGTTGAAAACTTGGCGCACGCGGAATACGTCCGCGACAATGCCATAGGTCCCGGTCATGGAGGAGAAAGCGCTGTAAAGGCGGCTTATTTCCTGGGCCATGTCGAACTTATCGGATTGGCTCAAACGGGCGGGATGTTGACACCCGCGCCGGGGAGCACCATCAACTCCGTGCGGATACCAACTGGCATTACGACTTTAGGCGAACTCTCCACCGCTTCAGGCCTTTCCACGGCAGAGATCACGAACGCCAATCCGACGCAATCCTTAACCGGCGCGCTACCCGCGACACTATCCCTCCCGGGGTGCAGAAACCACGTCGTCATCGCCTCAATCGATCCAGCAACGGGGGTCGAAACCATTGAATCGAAGGGCAGGGTCGCGATACAAAATGGGATTACTCCGATCGAGTTGGAACTAGCAAATCCAGGCGTATCTTGGACGGCTCTCACCGTCGGTACCGTTTTATTGATACCACGACACTAGCAGTAGTGCCATATCACGTAACATCGAGGGCACCGCATGCCATTAGTGCTGAGCAATAGACCGGCTGACAAGAGACAAAGACACTATGACCCCAACCTTTCAAGGCACACGAGACTAGAATCATGAAAGAACACCCGGCAGTTAAGGCTCTTCGCTCTTTTTCAGAGGGTGAACTGAACCAATGGTATGGTTTGCCCCCCGATAGTATGCGCGAACACGCCGAGGCAGCCTTGGGACCAAGCGCGGAGGGTCCCGATGGGACAGGGACGCTGGAGGGAGGATTAATTAATTTCAGGGACTACCATGCGACCGCATTTGCGCCATACGGCGTGACCATCTGGTGGGGAATTAAGGATACTATCGAAATGGTCCAGATAAATGAGCCGACTCTTACGCTCGAAGCGATCAGTGCGTTGGGCCCCCCGGAGCGTGTGGTGTCCTCTTTGCTCCATTCAGAGGGGGAGCAAATGGTGTTTGCTTATCGGGGGCTGACGATCCATATGGTGAGGAGACCCTTCCGTGTCTTGCGGCTTTACGGCTACGTGCCTCGATCGATCGATTCTTTCCTCGAATGGGCTTTTAGCCGCGTAACTATACGGAGGGAATTGCGCGGTAAGCTCCATGCAACTCCCCGTCGCTTTGTGAGGAGTTTTCGGAAATGGCCACAAGAATCTCCACCCACTGATGCGTATGAAACAGAGGGCAAGGGGGCGCTCTTTTCGAAATAGGAGGCAGATTATTGCTTGGAGCCATAGCCGGTGACATAATCGGGTCGATTTACGAACGCCGACCGATCAAGTATAAGGATTTCCCGCTCTTCGATGATCGATCCCGTTTCACCGACGACACCGTCTTAACGGTCGGGATAGCGGATGCCATTCTGACCGGCAAACCCTATTGGCAAGCCCTCTGGGAGATCGGCAGACGTTATCCCCGGGCCGGCTACGGCAGTTCGTTCACACGGTGGCTGCAATCCGCCGCGCCCCAGCCGTACAACAGCTGGGGCAATGGTGCCGCCATGCGGGTCAGCCCGGTCGGTTTCGCCTTCACCACGGAGGAGGAGGTCTTGCGCCAAGCGAAGATGACCGCCGAGGTTTCCCACAACCACCCCGAGGCGATCACCATGGAAGTGGGGGCCCGCCTGCCATCGGCAGTATTTGCTGATAGAACCAGCTAACCATCTGAATTGATGCCTGTAAACAATAACAAAACTCTTTTCATCGTGGCGGGGAGTTTTATCGACGGCCTGGGCGGGGCCGTGCGCCGGAATATCGCCTTGACCATAAGGGAGGGCATCATCACCGCCATCGCTCCCGCCGCCGAGCTGCCCTGCCGGGACCAGGCGATCATCACCGACTTGTCCCACTGCACCCTCTTACCGGCCCTGGCGGATTGCAGCCTCTCCCTGGCGCGCTCGCCGTCGGTGGACAAACGCGCCGCCCCGGCACAGGCCACCCTGATTAAACGGCATATCCACTACTGCCAGATTCATGGGGTGCTGGGGGTGGCCGACGGCGGGGCGCCAGCCGGCCGGGTGGAAGCGGCGCCGGGAGAGCTGGTCGAGATTCGCGCCGCCGGGGCTGACTTTCTCAAGATCGCCGGGTCGGCGGACATTGAGGAGGAGAACGCCTTCTCTCCCCGACTCACCCGAGCCGAGCTGGACCGCCTGCTGCAACAGCGGGGCGACCGCAAGGCGGTGGTGGTGGCCAATGGCCGCCCGGCGGTGGCCGAAGCGCTGGCCGCCGGTTGTGACGCCATCGAACAGGGCTACGGCATGGGCGAAGACAATCTACGCCGAATGGCGGCCGCCGGGGTGCTGTGGATTCCCGGCCTGCTGCGGGCCAAAAACGCTTTAGATGCCGCCCGCGGCGGCGGCGATGTCTGCTGCCGCTTCTCCCAGCGCTATGTGGCGCCGGGCAAGCCGCTCCCCGGCGCCGAGGCCCTTTGGCGGCAAACTCTGGCCGCACAACTGGCCCAACTGCGGCTGGCCAAGAAACTGGGGGTGAACACGGCGGTGGGGACCGGGGCCGGCAGCATGGGCATCATCCATGGCGAGGCGGTGGCCGAGGAGATCAAGCTGTTCATCAAGGCCGGCTACACGCTGACCGAGGCCATTGGCTGCGCCTCGACCAGCGGCGCCGCCTTCTTCGGCCTGCAACGGCCGGGCCCGCTGACGGTGGGCCGGCCGGCCACCTTCCTGATGACCCGGGGAACCCCCCAACAGTTGCCCCGCAAACTCTCCTACCTGGAAGGGCTCTATATTGACGGCGCCCCGTCAGCTTCACTATAAATTGCCGCCGAGCCGATTCAGCTCAATGGGCGTGCTCGCCGTGTACCACGGCCACGATGCCCTCAACAAAATGCACATACTGCACATAGGCCTCGACAAACTCGCGGCCCGCTTCCACGCTTTGGCCGGCCGTCTGTTTTTGAGCCAGGGCCCGGTTGAAACGCTCCCGCATTTCCTGGCCGACATGGTTGGCGACAACCGTTGCCAGTTCATCGACCGAACCTTCCTCCAGGGCGGCATCGGCCCGGGCGATGGGGCCGGGAATCTGGCCCGCCGGCTTTAACCCGGTGTACGGAGCCCCCTCTCCGGCCCGATGGATCCGCACCAGGGTTTCCAGGAAGTAGCGATCGGCCAACTCGCCGGCGGCGGAACTCAGCCCCCTGACCTGCAGGGTGCGGGCAAAAGCCTGGCGAATCTCCTCCTCATGTTCCGGCATCACCCATTTCAACAGGGCATCAGGATTCCCCTGTTCGAGGGCCTGCCGGGTCTCAAGGGCCACCGGGCCGTCCAGGGCGTCGCAATGGGCGGCCGCCGTTTGCGGCAACAACAGCGCGGTTGCCAGCCCCAGGGCCAGGGTCATCTTTTTCCAGCTTGCCATTTTTTTTGCTGCCATTTGCTCACACTCCTTAATTCATGATTAGGATTCGAAGGGCCGGTTGCGCTCCCGGTAACGGAGCAGAATGGCCAGGGCCGGCTTGATCAGGATGGTCACCACCAGCATGCCGGTGGCCAACACGCCGACGGTCACCATGATCTCGGGGGCGGTGGGCAGATAGTCCACCACCTCGCCCATGGGCGAGGGTATGAAGCCGGGGACGATCAGCCCCATCCCCTTCTCGATCCAGATGCCGAAAAAGAGCAGCAGGGCGGCGGCCATCAGGTAGCGGGGCCGGTACTGCCCGGGCGCGAAGGCGAAAAGCAGGGTGCCGATGATATTCATGCTGATGGCGGTCCAGATCCACGGCACCAGGGAGTTGTGCCCGTCCAGGCCGAAAAAGAGGTACTGGGCCGACAGGCTGTGGTGGGTGAAGGCGTAAAACTCCTTGAACACCTCGGAGAAGAGCATCACCAGGTTGATCACCGCCGACACCACGATAATCCGCTTCAGCTTCTGGAGGATGGCCGGGTCGATGGGGTAGCGGGTGTTCTCCTTGATGGCGATCAGCACCATCATGATCACCGCCGGGCCGGCGGCAAAGGCCGAGGCCAGAAAACGGGGCCCCAGCAGGGGGTTGTTCCAGAAGGGGCGGGCCGGCAGGCCCTGGTAGAGAAAGGCGGTGGTCAGGTGGATGGAGACCGCCCAGAAGATGGCCAGAAAGACGAACGGCTTGTACTTCCAGCCCACCGGCGCGCGATCATGGTAGTTGCACCAGAGGATATAGAGCGGCACCAGGGTATTCAAGGCCAGGTAACCGTTGAGCACCAGCACGTCCCAGGTCAGAATCGAGGAGGGCCAGTTGAAGAGGCCGATGCCGGGGATCATGTGCCAGACCTTGTGCGGCGCCCCCATATCGACGGTGATGAACAGCAGGCACATGACCAGGGCCCCGACCGCCACGCATTCGCCGATAATGACCACCTCGTGGAAATCCTTGTCCTTGAGGATATAGGCCGGCAGGATCAGCATCACCGCCGCGGCGGCAACCCCGACGAAGAAAGTGAAATTGGAGATATAGAGCCCCCAACTGACGATATCGGACATGCCGGTGACCATCAGGCCCCGGCTGAACTGATGGGTGTAGGCCACCGCTCCGGCCACCATCAGCGCCAGCAGGGAACCGAGGAAGATCCTGTAGCGCACCCCGCCGGCCAGGGACCAGCGCAGACAGTCGGCGAAAAAACCCCGGAAGGAGGAGGCGGCGGGTTCCTGTTTATTGGCGGCAGTCATCGAATTGGTATCCTCAACAAGTTTTCCAACGATTAATCCATGAAATACCAGAACTTGGGATCGGTATGCAGCTCCTCCTTGAAGCGGAAGACCTTCTTGTTTTTCAGCACGTAGCGGATCTCGCTGTCCGGATCGAGCAGATTGCCGAAGACCCTGGAGCCGGTGGGACAGGCGTCGGCGCAGGCCGGCAGTTGGCCCTGGCGGGTCCGCTGGATGCAGAAGGTGCACTTCTCCATGACCCCCCGCATCCGCAGCCGGTTGCCCAGGTAGTGCTGCTTGCGGTTGATCTCCTCCTTGGGCACCTGGGGATCGCCCCAGTTGAAGCGCCGGCCCCAGTAAGGGCAGGCGGCCAGACAATAGCGGCAGCCGATGCACCAGTCGTAGTCAACCACCACGATGCCGTCGGGTTCGCGCCAGGTGGCCTTGGTGGGGCAGGCCTTGATGCAGGGGGCGTCCTCGCAGTGGTAGCACTGCACCCCCATGTAGAACTTGTTGGCCGCCGGCACCTGGTGGAAGAACTGGCCGTCGCCGGCGGTGGGGTCCAACTGGCCGGGGTCCATCTCGAAGATGCGGATGTACTGGGTCTTGCCGCGTCGATCCAGATTGTTCTCCCGGACGCAGGCCTCGACGCAATCCATATACCCCTTGCAGCGCGAGATATTGAAGGCGTAGCCGAACAGCACCTGCTCCCGGGGCTCCTGGTTGGAGATCTGGACATCCAGGCCGTGCCGCAGTTTGGCCAGCCGCACCAGCCGGGCCACGGTGGCGTCTTTCTCCTCCTGGGTCATCAGCCGGTAGTTGCTTTTGAAATACTCTTCCCACTTAAGCTTGATCTCCTCCGGGACCAGCCCGGAGCCGCTGCAACCGGTCATCAGCCCGGCCGAACCGGCTGCCGCCGCCAGGGAAAGCCCCTTGAGGAAAGAGCGGCGGCTGGTTCTGGCGGCCATAATGCCGCCGCCGGCAACCTCCCCTGCTGTTTTTTTGCTGGTGTCCATGACGCTCCTATCGATCAAGAGGCAGAGAGTAAGTCTCTGGCATTTTTACCGGAAAGGCCGGGGCGTGGGGATCGTGGCAGGTCGTGCAGTTCTTGACCACCCGTTCTCCGGCCCAGGAGGCAACGCGCTTGCCGTGGGCCCCGCCCAGCCAGTCGCGTTTCTGGCGGAAGTGGCACTGGCCGCAGAGCTGGTAGCTGTGGTCGAAATCGATCTGCTCGCCTTTTTTGTCCACCAGAAAATCGCGGTTGGTCTGATCGTGGCACTCCAGGCAGGCCAGCCGGTTCTCGCCGCTGCCATGGTTGACCGTGATGTCGCCATGGGTGAAAAGGACTCCGTCCCGGGCCAATGATTCAACCGGCTCCTCGGTATGGCAGGAGCTGCAGCGAAAGCGGCCGATCTCCCCCTTGCGGGCCAGCACCTGGAAGGTCCCTCCCGGCCCCGGCTCCAGGGCCGTGACCTGCGGGGCCGGAACGGCGTGGGCGGACTCGATGGCCAGGGGGTCGAAGGGCTCGACCGCCGCCTCGATCCGCTCCCGCACCGAGCCGCCGCCGGCCGCCCAAACCGCCGCCGGGCCGGCCGACAGCGTCGCCGCCAGCAGCAGTGCGACGGCGGCAATCTCTCTTTTGCTCTTCATAACGGTTCGCATCCCGCTTATTTCGCTCGTTGAAAGATCAGGAGCGGTTCGGTGGCCACCAGCGGGACATGGCACTGGCGACAGTTGCCCCGGGAGGCATGCTCCACTCGAAGCTCGGCCACCGCCGCCGGCCCGGCATGGCAGGCCAGGCAATCTTCCCGCAGTTGCAGGGCGTGGGGCACCGGCGGCGGCGAACCGCCCAGCTCGGAGCGGCCCAGCAACGGCGGCGGAATCGACCGCCAGTCGCTGGCCACAAACGGCTGGTCGGTTTTGGGCGGCAGGTGGCACTGGTTGCAGAGTTCGTTTTCCGGATGGGGGGTTACCGGCGCGTAGGCGTCCTGAGTGGGATCGTAACCGCCCCGCTCGTGGCAGGCCAGGCAGGGCGCCCCGCCGGCGGCGGCAAAGGAGGCGGGAACCTCGTGGGGAATGATCGGCGGCGAGCCGGGGTACTGGCGCAGCTCATAGTAGCTGTTCAGGGTGCGCCGGCCGTCGGTGCCGGTGGTGGCGGCCAGGGGGGTCTGCTGATAGCGCTGATAAATTTTCTCACCCTGGGCGTCGAACCCGGCCGGAATATCGGGAGCGGCCACCGCCGGCTGGCTGCCGGCCAGCAGCAACAGGCCCAAAAAGAGCCCGGCCGGCCGCAGCAGATCGCGTGGCGTTTTGCTCTTTTTCATCATGCTTTCTCCAGGCGTACCGCGCATTTTTTGTAGTCAGGCTGCTTGGAAATGGGGCAGAAGGCGTCCAGGGTGACCTCATTGATCTTGTAGCTCTCATCGAAGAAGGGCACGAAAACCATGCCCCGCGGGGGGGCGCCCCGGCCGTTGATCGCCGCCTTCATCACCACCGAACCCCGCCGGGAGACGATCTTCACCTTTTCACCCTCCACCACCCCCAGGGCGGCGGCGTCGTCGGGGTGGAGTTCGACGTAGGATTCCGGCACCGCGTTGTGCAGCACCGGGACCCGGCGGGTCAGCGAGCCGGTGTGCCAGTGTTCGATCACCCGGCCGGTGTTGAGCCAGAAGTTGTACTCCCGGTCCGGCGACTCGGCAGCCGGCTCGTAGGGCCGGGCCCAGATCCAGGCCTTGCCGTCCTTTTTGCCGTAAAAATCAAATTCCGAACCCGGCCGACAGGCCGGATCATACTTGGCGTTGAAGCGCCAGCGGGTCTCCTTGCCGTTGACGAAGGGCCACATCACCCCCGATCTGGCCTTGAGCAACTGATAGGGAGCCATATTGTGCTGGGGATTGTCGTGGAATTTGCGGTACTCCTCCCAGATCTTCCCGATATGCTCCTCCTCCGACCAGGGGAACTGTTTTTCAAAGCCCAGCCGCCGGGCCACCTCGATCAACTGCCAGGTGTCGGACATCGCCTCGCCCGGCGGCGGCACGATCCGGTCGAAATGCTGGGTGCGGCGCTCGGAGTTGCCGAACATCCCCTCCTGCTCGACCCAGAAGGCGGCCGGCAGGATGACGTCGGCCACGTCGGTGGTGGGAGTGGGATAGACGTCGGAGACCACGATAAAGCGATCATCCTTCAGGGCGCCGTTGCGGTAGCGGGTCAGGTTGGGCATGGTGATCATCGGGTTGGTCACCTGGATCCACATGAATTTGATCTCGCCGCGATCCAGGGCCCGGAACATCTCCACCGTGTGGTAGGTCGGCTTGGGGTCGATGTTGGACTCCGGCACCCCCCAGATTTTAGCCGCCTTCTCCCGGGCCGCCTTGCTGGTCACCTCTCCGTAGGGCAGCCGGTTGGTCAGGGTGCCCACCTCGCGCACCGTGCCGCAGGCGCTGGGCTGGCCGGTGAGCGAGAAGGGGCTGTTGCCCGGGGTGGAGATCTTGCCGGTGAGCAGATGGATGTTATAGACCAGGTTGTTGATCCAGGTGCCGCGCACATGCTGGTTCATCCCCATGCACCAGAACGAGGTCACCTTTTTGGTCGGGTCGCCGTAAAGCGAGGCCAGGTACCTGATATCCCGGGCCGAAACCCCGGAGATCCGCTCCACCTTTTCCGGGGTGTAATCATTAAGGAACTCCCGGTACCGGGCCAGGCCGATCTCCTCCGGCTGGTCGGTGAAGCTGAAGTGGTCCTCGGTGCCGTAGCCGATATTGGTCTTGCCCTGGTAAAAAGCGGTGTGCTGCTTGACGAAATCCCAGTTCACCTGGTTGTTCCGCAGCAACTCGTAACAGATGGCGTTGGCCACCGCCAGGTCGGTATTGGGTTTGAACAGGATCGACTTGTCCGCCGCCTGGCTGGTGCGGGTGGTCCGGGTGGCGAAATCGATGATCACCACATCCTTGCGCCGCTTGCGGCTGGCCAGCATGCGGGAGAAGAGCACCGGGTGCATCTCGGCCATGTTGTTGCCCCAGGTGACGAAGACATCGGCATGCTCGATATCCTCATAACAGCCCATGGGCTCGTCGATGCCGAACGAGGTCATGAAGCCGGTGACCGCGCTGGCCATGCAGAGGCGGGCGTTGGCCTCCAGGTTGTTGGTCCCCAGGCAGCCCTTGAACAGCTTGGAGGCCACATAGCCGTCGGGAATGGTCCACTGGCCGGAGCCGTACATGGCCACCGCGTCCTTGCCGTGCCGGGCCATGGTCTCCTTGAGCTTGGCGGCCACCAGGTCCAGGGCCTCGGCGATCGGCACCTCCACCATCCGGCCGTTTTTACGGACCTGGGCCTTGGTGATCCGATCACGGCCATAGAGGGCCTGGATCGAGTGGTAACCCTTGACGCAGCAGAGCCCCTTGTTGACGCTGCTGTTGGGATCACCCTTGACCGCCACCGCCCGGTCGCCGGAGACTCCGATCAGCACCCCGCAGCCGGTGCCGCAGAAACGGCAGGGGGCTTTGTGCCAGCTGAGCCGGCCGGAGGCATCTTCCTGTTGCTGCCAACCGGCGAAGGTGATACCGGGAAAAATCGATTCGGCGGTGGCAATGGCGCTGCTCAGGGCCGCCGTTTTAATGAATGCTCTGCGGTTCAGCTTCATGGTTTCCTCTCCATCTCCCTGTTTTCAGGTTCTGCCGTATGGCCAAATACCATACTGAGTGCTTGCAGGGAGTTAAGTCTCTTCAACTCCCTTTGGAGCCGTTTTTCCGCCTCCTGGTCCGGAGTGTCGGTCACCAGCAGGACCACCTCCCGGTTGTCCGAAGGCACCGCCTCGCAATACCTAATGGTCGCCAATTCATCGCACAACTGCGCTTTTTTCCCCGCCGCGGGAAGCGCCAGATAGCCTAAAATCGCCATATTGATTCCTTCGCTCCTTTACCCTGATCAAGAGGGGGGGGCTCCGACCCCGGCCAATCACTACGTAGTAGTAGTGCACAAAATATTAACGAGGGTCAATGTTAATAAAATGTTTAGTTTTTTTAGGACAATAGAATCCGCGAACCCCTTAAACCCCGGACCGACCACCAGGCCAAAAGAACGGTACTCAGCAGCCGCAAGGCGTTGGCCGAAAAAAAATGGCCCCACCCACATAACCGTTTGCGCTGACCGTTAATAGTTGGTAAATTCCCTGCCCGCTGTTTTTTATCGATCTTTATGGGCATAGGGCCGGAGCAGTCGCCAACCAACGGAGAGGAGCAAGGGACGCAAATGGAACAAGTAACTGAATTCATGCGAAAAGTTATCGAGAAAAACCCCGGCGAAAGCGAGTTTCACCAAGCGGTGCTGGAGGTGGTTGAAACCCTGATGCCCTTTATCGAGGACAATCCCAAATACAAAAAGGCCAAGATTCTGGAGCGGCTGGTGGAGCCGGAGCGGGTTATCATCTTTCGAGTCCCCTGGGTTGATGACAAGGGGGAGATTCAGATCAACCGCGGCTACCGGATTCAGATGAACAGCGCCATCGGCCCCTACAAGGGCGGCCTGCGTTTCCACCCCAGCGTCAACCTCAGCATTCTCAAGTTCCTGGCCTTTGAGCAGGTCTTCAAAAACAGCCTGACCACCCTGCCCATGGGCGGCGGCAAGGGCGGTTCCGATTTCGACCCCAAGGGCAAGAGCGACAACGAGGTGATGCGTTTCTGCCAGAGCTTCATGACCGAACTGAGCAAGCATATCGGGGCCGAGACCGACGTACCCGCCGGCGACATCGGGGTGGGCGCCCGCGAAATCGGCTTCATGTTCGGCCAGTACCGCCGGCTGAAGAACGAGTTCACCGGGGTCCTCACCGGCAAGAGCCGCAACTGGGGCGGCAGCCTGATCCGCCCGGAGGCCACCGGTTACGGCGCGGTCTTCTTCGCCGAGGAGATGTTCAAGGTGCGGGGCGACAACCTCTCCGGCAAGATCTGCCTGGTTTCCGGCTCCGGCAACGTGGCCCAATTCACGGTGGAAAAGGTCAACCAGTTGGGCGGCAAGTGCGTCACCCTCTCCGACTCCGCCGGTTTTATCCACGACCCGGCCGGCATTGACGCCGAGAAACTGGCCTACGTGATTGAACTGAAGAACGTCAAGCGGGGCCGAATCTCCGAATACGCCGAGAAGTACGGCTGCAAATACTACCCCGGCGAGCGCCCCTGGGGAATCAAGGGCGATATCGCCTTCCCCAGCGCCACCCAGAACGAGATCGACGCCAAGGATGCCGAAACTCTGGTGGCCAACGGCTGCGTCTGCGTTTCCGAAGGAGCCAACATGCCCTCCACCAGTGAGGCGGTACGGGTCTTCCTCAAGGCCAAGATCATGTACGGTCCCGGCAAGGCGGCCAACGCCGGCGGGGTGGCCACCAGCGGCCTGGAGATGAGCCAGAACAGCCTCAAGCTTTCCTGGCCCCGGGAAGAGGTGGAGGAGCGGTTGCGGCAGATCATGGAGGGGATCCATGAAGCCTGCTACAAGTATGGCAAGGAAGGCGATTTCGTCAACTATGTGAAAGGTGCCAATATCGCCGGCTTTGTCAAGGTGGCCGACGCGATGATCGAGCAGGGAGTAATCTAACCCGTCAAACCGTTGCCGATGCGCGGACGGATACGCCGTCCGCGCATCGGTTGCTTGTCCTGCGGACAGGATGCATGTCATACAACTACAGTCATCTCTCCACCGGCCTCAAAGGGCTGGACCGGGTTATCAAAGGGCTGATGCCCGGCGACAACATTGTCTGGCAGGTGCAGGGGATCGACGATTACCGCTATTTCGTGCAGGCCTACGCCCGGTTTGCCGATCTCAAGAATCAACGGCTGGTCTATTTCCGTTTCGCCTCCCACCCGCCGTTGCTCGACCCCGAAGAGTTTCCCCACGCCGAGATCCATACCCCCGATCCGGAAGCGGGCTTTGAGCCCTTCATCAACCAGGTCCACGAAACGATCAAGAACAACGGCCGGGGCGGTTACTACGTTTTCGACTCCCTGAGTGACCTGGCCAACTCCTGGTACAGCGACCGGATGCTGGGCAACTTCTTCATGCTCACCTGCCCCTATCTCCTGGATATGGAGGCCCTGGCCTACTTTGCCCTGATCCGGGATCATCACTCCTTCAACGCCCTGACCCCGGTCCACAACACCGCCCAGGTGATCTTCGATGTCTACAAGAACCGGGAGAATATTTACGTTCACCCCTTGAAGGCCCAGCAGCGCTACTCGGCCACCATGTTCATGCTGCACACCCACCGCGACGGCCAGTTCAAACCGGTGACCAACAGCGCCCTCAACTCGGAAATTCTCTCCTTCACCCCCTTCAAAAGCACCGATCACGCCTTCGAGGAGCGGGACCGCTGGAACCGCTACTTCCAGGAGGCGGCCCAGATTTTCCGCGAACTGGAGAAGCGGGAGACGGCGACGGAGGCAACCACGGCCCCCCGACCAGGGCCACGGCCCAAGAGCCCGGAGGAGCTGAAACATCTGCGCCGGCTGCTGGCGATGATGGTGACCCGCAACGAGCGGATTCAGGAGCTGGCCGCCCGCTATTTCAACATCGACGACCTGCTCGATATCGGCAAGCGGATGATCGGCACCGGCCTGATCGGCGGCAAGGCCACCGGCATGCTGCTCTCCCGGGCGATCCTGCGGGAGGAGGCCCCGGAGCTGCGCGACGTGATCGAGGTCCACGACTCCTTCTATGTCGGCTCCGATGTTTTTTACACCTACATGGTGACCAACGGCTGCTGGTGGATCCGCCGCCAGCAGAAGGATACCGAAACCCTGCTGGGGGTGGCGGAGTACGCCCGCCGGGTGATCCTGACCGGCCATTTCCCCGACGATACCGTCAAGAAGCTGGCCGACATGCTCGACTACTTCGGCCAGTCACCGATCATCGTCCGCTCCAGCAGCCTGCTGGAGGATAATTACGGCAACGCCTTCTCCGGCAAGTACGAATCGGTCTTCTGCCCCAACCAGGGCTCCAGCGAGCGGCGGCTGGCCAACCTGCTCACCGCCATCAAGCTGGTCTATGCCTCCACCCTCAGCGAAAAGGCCCTCCACTACCGAGAGCAGATGGGGATCCTGGACAAGGATGAGCAGATGTCCCTGCTGATCCAACGGGTGAGCGGCGATCTCCACGGCAACTACTTCTTCCCGGCGGTGGGCGGGGTGGGCTACTCCTACAACCCCTACGTCTGGAACGAGGCGATTGAGCCGGAATCGGGGGTGATCCGCATCGTTTACGGCATGGGCACCCGGGCGGTGGACCGCTCCGACGACGACTACACCCGAATCGCCGCCCTGAACGCCCCCGACAAACGACCGGAAAGCGGGATCGATGAGTTGCGCAAATTCTCCCAGAAACGGGTTGATGCCATTGACCTTGACGCCAACCGCCTGCTGCCGGTGGATTTTTCCGAGATCTCCCGCTTCAGCCCCAAGCTGGAGCTGGAGATGGCCGCCTCCCGCGATCAGCAAGGGGACTCCCACTACATCAGTTTCGACGGGCTGTTCAAGAAAACGCCCTTTGTCGAACATATGCGCAAGATTTTAAGCACCCTGGAGCAATCCTACCAGTACCCGGTGGATATCGAGTTCACCCTCAATTTCACCGGCGAGGAGGGCTGCCGCACCCTGGCCGATGCCAAACTGGCCCGGGGCGAGGAGGTGCCGCCCTGCGACCTGGCCAACTACCGGATCAACCTGGTCCAGTGCCGCCCCTTCGAGGTGCGCAAGGATGAGGGGGAAACCCTGGCCCCGCTGGAGGTCCCCGAACACCAGTTGCTGCTGGCCACCGAGCGGGGCACGGTGATCGGCCGCAGCCGCACCATCAACCCCCGCCGGGTGGTGCTGGTCTCCCCCGCCGCTTACGGCCCTCTGGGGGTGCCGGACAAGCACCTGGTGGCCCGGGCCATCGGCAAGATCATGCGGGTGACCCCCGGGGAGACCCCGACGGTGCTGATCGGACCGGGGCGCTGGGGCACCAGTTCGGTGTCGCTGGGAATTCCGGTCAATTTCTCCGAAATCTGCGAGGCCGCCTGCGTCTGCGAAGTGGTGGCGATGCATGAAGGGCTGATTCCCGATGTCTCTTTAGGCACCCATTTCTTTAACGATCTGGTGGAATTTGATATTCTCTACCTGGCCTTCTACCCCGGCCGCGAGGGCTCGGCGTTGAACCAGGAGTTCATGGCCGGCTTCCGCAACCGTTTTGTCGAACTGGTACCGGAGGCGGAGTATCGCAAACTGGAAGGAATTATCACGGTGGCCGATTTCGCCGAGCGGGAACTGGTACTCTCCGCCGACATCGTCCACCAGAACTACCGCCTCTTTCGCACCATCACCGCGGGCGGTGAATTTGAAAACGTCCCGTAAACGGAGTCTGATATGTGTCGATTAAGCGCCATCAGTTCGGGGGAGTACACATCGGTGATGGATGCCATCATCGCCCTGGATACCATGAAGGAGGGGCATGACGGCTCCGGCCTGGGGGTTACCCTCAAGGATCTGGGCGGCGAGTTTGAACATCTCAAGGAGTATCCCATTCTCTCCGGCATCTGTACCGATGTGGGCCGGCGCCGGATCGACGAGTACATGGAGCGCTGCGGCTTCAAGGTCAAGTTCATGTGGGAGCCCCGGATCACCGAGGGACCGGGAATCAACGTCAGCCGCCGGGGCCACTACCTGGCCACCGCCTATCAGTACCCCGACGGCTATCTTGACCGGCCCCAGGCGGAGAAGGAGGAGCTGCTGACCCGGACCCGCCTGGAGCTGCGCCGCCAGGGGGCCGACGACGACTCTCTTTATGTTTTCTCCTTCTGGCCCGACGTGATCACCCTGAAGGAGGTGGGCGATCCCCTGGAGGTGGGCCGCTTTTTCGGCTTCGAGGAGAAACCGCTTACCGCCAGGGTGGTGTTGGCCCAGGGGCGGCAGAACACCAACTATTCAATCCAGCTCTACGCCTGCCATCCCTTTTTTCTCCAGGGCTACTGCACCATGACCAACGGCGAAAACACCGCCTTCGTGCCCAATCGGGACTTTCTTTCCGGCCGGGGTTTTAGCGGCTACACCGGCTACAACTCCGACTCGGAGGTGTTCTGTCACACCCTGCATTATGTCCATCACCGGCTGGGTTACCCCCTGCCCTACTACAAGGATATTGTCACCCCGCTCAAGGATAACGAGTTTTCCGGCCGCCCCGACGCCGCCGCCCTGGGCCTGCTCAAGCGCTCATTGCGGCAGCTCTGCATCGACGGCCCCAACTGCGTCATCGGCTTTCTTCCCGATGGTACCGTCTTTCTGACCCAGGACTCCAAAAAGCTGCGCCCCGGCATTGTCGGGGGGGTGCCCGGCCGCGTCGGGCTGATGAGCGAGGAGTGCGGGCTGGATCAGGCTCTGCCCCAACGTCAACGTCAAAACGACATCATTCCCATGCGCTACGACCTGGTGATCATTCCGCCGGGGGCGCAGGAGGTCAAGGTATGGAATCAGCGCAACGGCTCGATCACAACAGTGAATTGACTCTGCTGGAGTTTCCCTTCATCATCCGCTGGCGCGAGGATCGCTGCAGCCGCTGCGGCCGCTGCACCGCGGTCTGCCCCACCAAGGCCATCGAGGCCTCGGTGCTGGCCCAGCGGATCGTCCGCTCCGAGGGGGAAGATCCGCTGCCGGCCACCATTCGCCGGGTCAGCCAGGTTATCCGCCAGGTCAACGATATCGACCGCCATTGCGTGGGCTGCGGCACCTGCAGCCTGGTCTGCCCCAACATGGCGATCATGCCGGAATACAACCCCAACCACAAGTTCCTCTTCCACAAGAACCGGGGCGGTATCCCCTACGCCCGAGGGGGACGGCGCAATGATCCCTCCACCTCCACCCTGGACAAGCTGAAGTTCACCAGGATCTCCATGCTGACCGATCCCTCGCTGGACGCCGGTCGCCACGAGTTTCACATCCGCACCCTGATGGGTCGCAACCTGGCGCCGGAGGCCCTGCCCCTGGAGGAGCAAAACGGCCTGCTGCTGCCCAAAGCCGGCGGCTTCATCCCGCCGGTGCGGGAGATCTTTCCCATCCGGATCGGCGGCATGTCCATCGGGGCGCTGTCGCCGCCGATGTGGGAAGGGATGGCCATGGGGGTGGCCTACCTCAACGAGGTGGAGAATATCCCGGTGGTGATGTGCTCCGGCGAAGGCGGCCTGCCCCCCCGGCTGCTCAAATCCCGTTATCTGAAATATTTCATCCCCCAGATCGCCTCCGGCTATTTCGGCTGGGACGAGATCATCCACGCCCTGCCGGAGATGATCGAGGATCCAGCCGCCATCGAGATCAAGTACGGCCAGGGGGCCAAGCCGGGGGACGGCGGCCTGCTCATGGCCTACAAGGTGCTGAAGCTGATCGCCAAGATCCGCGGGGTGCCGATGTATGTCGATCTGGCCTCGCCGCCCACCCACCAGACCAAGTACTCCATCGAGGAGGCGGTGGCCAAGATGATCCAGTCGGTGAGCATGGCCTGGGGCTTCCGGGTGCCGGTCTACCCCAAAATCTCCGGCACCAAGACGGCCCTGGCGGTACTCAACAACCTGGCCCGCAACCCCTACGCCGCCGCTCTGACCATCGACGGCGAGGATGGCGGCACCGGGGCGGCCTACAACGTCTCCCTGGACAAGATGGGCCACCCCATTGCCAGCAACCTCCGTGACTGCTATCTGGAACTGGTCAAGGCCGGCAAGCAGAACGAGCTGCCGCTCTTTGCCGCCGGCGGGGTGGGCAAGGAGGCCAACCTGGCCGCCAACGCCGCCGCCCTGATCCTGCTGGGGGCCTCCGGGGTGGATATCGGCAAGTACATCATGCAGGCGGCGGCCGAGTGCTACGGCGATGAACGCAACCGCTGCAACCTCTGCAACCTGGGCCGTTGTCCCCGGGGGATCACCACCCAGGACCCCCGCCTCTACCGCCGGCTGGACGCCGACCGGGTGGCCGAACGGGTGGTGGATGTCTTCAAGACCGCCGAAACCGAACTGAAAAAGATCTTCGCCCCCATGGGCCGCAGCACCCAGTTGCCCATCGGCATGTCCGACGGCCTCGGGGTGGGCGACCGGGCCATCGCCGATCGTTTGCAAATCAGCTATGTCTGTTAGAGGGATGGATACCACAGTGATGAAGATACCAGGCAGTATTGACGATAAGCGGGTCTCCTCCCAGGAGTTGGAAGAGCGGGTACAGAACGCCCTGCGGGAGGGGGCTAAAGAGCTGGAGATCGAGGCCCGGGGGCAGCATGGGATCGGCGGCCGGATCTGGCCCAAGTACGCGCCGGTGAAGATCCGGGTCCATGGCCCCATCGGCCAGCGTTTGGGGGCGATGGGGATGTTCGGCACCGAAATCGTGGCCGAGGACGGCGCCTCCGATGATGTGGGCTGGCTCAACTGCGGGGCCCAAATCACCGTGCTGGGCGATGTCACCAACGGGGCCCACAACGCCGGGGCCCAGGGCATCCTTTACGTCCAGGGTTCCGGCGGCGCCCGCTGCGACACGATGACCAAGCACAACCCCCGCTTCGAGCCCCTGCAATCCTGGTATTTCCGTGATGTCGGCGACTCGTTTGCCGAGTTCAAGGCCGGCGGTATCGCCGTGGTTTGCGGGGTCAATCCCCGGCGACCGGAAAATATCCTGGGCTACCGTCCCTGCGTGGGGATGGTGGGCGGCACCATCTACTTTCGCGGCCCGGTGGAGGGCTACAGCGCCAAGGATGTCCAACTGCTGGAGCTCAACGAAGCCGACTGGCAGTGGCTCTGCGACAACATCAAGCCCTATCTCGCTGCCATCGACCGCCTCGATCACCTGGCGGAGCTGACCCGGGAGATCGCCGCCTGGCGCAAGCTGGTGGCCTATACCCCGGCCGAGAAGAAGGAGCGCGACAGCCGCCGGATGGCCACCTGGGAGTTCCGCCGCAGCCACTGGGAGCCGGCGGTGGGCAAAGGCGGGATCTTTGCCGAGATGATCGATCAGCCCTTCAGTCTGCTGCCCTTCATCACCCACGGCAAGGAGCGCCGTTTCGCCCCGGTCTGGCACAATGAGCGGCAACTGGCCCCCTGCGTGGCGGTCTGCCCCTCGGATATCCCCTCCCACCGCCGCTTTCAACTGCTGCGCCAGGGCCGGGAGGAGCAGGCCGTGGAGCTGGTCCTGCAATACAGCCCCTTTGCCGCCACGGTCTGCGGCGAATTGTGTCCCAACATCTGCATGAAGGCCTGCAGTCGCAAGATTGTGGACCGGCCCCTGGATATCAAGGGACTGGGCCGGGCCGGGCGCCGAATCGCCGCCCCCAAACCGGCGGCGGCCACCGGCAAGCAGATCGCCATCATCGGCGGCGGTCCCGCCGGCCTTTCCGCCGCCTGGCAGCTGATGCTCAAGGGCCATGGGGTTACCGTTTACGAGCGCGCGGCCCGCGTCGGCGGCCGCCTCTGGCAGAGTGCCGAACAGGGCAAGGTGGATCCGGCAATCCTGGAAGATGATCTGGCCCGACTCACCGGCAGTCCCATCGCCATCAAACTTGACACCCCGGTGGAGCAGAAGCTTTTCCGGCAACTCCGGCAGGAGAACGACGCGGTGATCATCGCCTGCGGCAGCGGCGACAAAGAGGGTGAGGAGCTGGCCTTTCTGCCCCCGGAGGTGGAGCGCCGCAAAGGCAAGATTATCGTCAATCGCTTGGGCCAGACCGGCGACCTCCAGGTTTTCGCGGTGGGCGATCTGGTCAGCCGCGGCCTGCCCACCCATGTTATCGGCAGCGGCCGCCGGGCGGCCCTGGCGGTGGATGCCCTGCTCACCGGCAGTCAGTACGAACCGGAAAGCCGGCCCACCATCCCCTACGCCAAGCTCAAACTGGAATATTTCGCCTTCCAGCGGGGCGAACTGCGCGATCCGGCGGCGGGGATTCCCGGTGGAGCGCCCCAGCCCCTGGCCGCCCTCAACGGCACGGTGGATATGGCCAGCGAGGCCCAGCGCTGCATCTCCTGCGGCTTCTGTCGCGATTGTCATATCTGCGAGCACACCTGCCACTACGGGGCGATCTCGCGGGAGGATCTGGGGGAGGGCAACTTCCGCTATCTGGTGAACGAGGAGCGCTGCATCGGCTGCGGCTTCTGCGCCGGGGTCTGCCCTTGCGGAGTCTGGGAGATGCGGGAGTTATAAGCGGGTTCCGGGCCGGCTTATAACTCCTCGTCGGTGAGATAATCCTTGAGCTTGGCCAGCATGGAGTCGGGCAGCTCTTCGTCGTGGATGAAGGCGCTGGCCTCCTCGCCGGTGATCTGTTGTTTGATCTCCAGCGGCAGGGCCCTGAGAATGGCCACCTTCTGGGGATTGGGTTTTTTCCTGTGAGATTCTTGCTCGACCATGTTCATCCTCGAAATCGGTTGGGGTTGAGTTTCAATTACAGCCCGCCACCCCTCGGCTGTCAAGGAAAAACCGAGCAACTTTTACCTTGCCAACCCCAGAACTTCGCTCCTATAGTCAATAATGGGCCGTTCGCCCAACCAACCTTAACCGGGAGATGATTCCGATGATCCGCGTAGTTGTGCTGTTACTGCTGCTGCTTGCGGCCCTGCTGGCCGGCTTCGTGATCCTTAACTGGGCCGCCTTCCTCACTGTTTTTCCCCTCTCCCTGGGGGTCACCGAAGTGGACGGCCCCCTGGGGCTGATCATGCTGCTGCTTGCGGCCCTGCTGGCCGGGCCGAGCTTGGTTTACGCCATCTATGTCCGTCAGAGCAGCCTGCTCCGGGCCGGCCGCACCGCCGAGGAGATGCAGGAGCTGCGCAAGCTGGCTGAGCGGGCCGAAACTTCGCGTTACACCGCGCTCCGCGAGTTCATGGCCGCCGAAACGCAAAAACTGAGCGAACAGAACCATCAGCTGCGGGCGGAACTGCGGGCCGATCTGGAAAAACTGGCCGCCCGCCTGGAGGCCCCGGCTGGCGCCCCTGCCCCTGCCGACGAGGAAGAGGTCCTTGATCTCGACCTGAACGAAAGGGAGTCAAATTAGCTTTGACGCCCGCCCCTCTTTTGGCTAGAATTGGTGGGATTACTGAATTTTAAGCAACCCGCCTGACCCGACCACGACAAATGCTCCCCCAAGGAGGACACCATGCGCAAATTGATCCGTTATTTCGGCAAACCCCTCTGCCTTCTGCTGCTCACCGCCTTTGTCCTGCTGGACCTGAACGTCTATTCGGCAAAAGCCGGCCTGATCGGCACCGAGGCGATCCTGACCGTTCAGGCCAACGACGAGGCCCGGGCCCGGGTGGCCCTGTTCCTGGAAAGAGACGAGGTGAGACAAGCCCTGGCCCGGCATGGGATCAGCCCGGCGGAAGCCGGCAGCCGGGTAGCCGCCCTGACCGACGCGGAGGTGCTGCGGCTGGCCGAAGAGATCGACCACCTGCCCGCCGGGGCTGGAGTCGGCACCATCGTGGGCGCGGCGGTCTTTGTCTTCATCGTGCTGTTGGTCACCGACATTCTCGGTTTCACCAAGGTGTTCCCCTTCACCCGCTCCGTCCGCTAGAGGCAAGAAAAAGGCGCGGAGGTTATGGCCTCCGCGCCTTTGATCAGACCGCTACAGCTCCTCGATATTTTTCCGCAACTGCCCAATCTGCAGGCCCAGCGAAACGCACTGCTTGCCCTCCATGCACTGCTGGGCTTCGGGCTCCTCGAGGTAGGTCTTGAGTTCGTGGTCGCCCTTTTTCAGGTCAACCACCCAGGCCTTCTCGGAATCGTCATAATCAACCTTCAAGTCGATACCGCAGGAGCCGATCTCCGGGAAAACCTCCTTGATCTTGTTGCACAACTCTTCCTTGCTGGGCATGAGGTACCTCCTGTTTTCCTTATTTGTCACTTTGTAACACCGATTTGTTACTTTCGATTGTAGGTACGGGAAGAGTGATTGTCAACACGAAGCGCAAAAGCCCGGTTGCCTCCCCGGGCCCACTCGCGGTATGGTACTAAAATGAACAATCCCACCGAAACCGGCCCCTGGGCCACTCCCATCGCCACCGGCCTGACGGGTTGCTTCGACACCCAGGGCAATGAGATTCCCTGCCCAGGCAGCGGCCAGGACGGGGAAACCAGTTACGGTCTGCCCTGGCCCCACCCCCGTTTCCAGGCGGGTGACGGCCTGGTGCGGGACAATCTTACCGGCCTGACCTGGAGCCAAAACGCCAACCCCAACGATTTTCCCATCGACTGGTCCGAAGCCCTGGAACTGGTGGCGGCCATGAATGAGGAGCAGGCTTTGGGCCATGACGACTGGCGGCTGCCCAACCGCCGCGAGCTGCTCAGCCTGATCAGCTACCAGGCCAGAAAACCAGCCCTGCCCATGGGCCATCCCTTCAGCAACTTTTTCCTGGGCTGGTACTGGACCTCCACCACCGCCGCCATCAACCCCGCCTACGCCTGGTATATCCACCTGGAGGGCGGTCGGATGTTTTACGGTCGCAAGGATCAGCAATATCTCTGCTGGCCGGTGCGGGGCCAGAGCCCGATCCTGGCCGCGACCGGCCAGACCCTCTGCCATGACCAGGAGGGCAGGGTGATCGACTGCCTGGGCAGCGGCCAGGACGGCGAGTTCCGCCACGGCATCCCCACCCCCGCCCCCCGCTTTCTGGTTGACGGAGCCACGGTCCGTGACCGCCACACCGGCCTGATCTGGCTGCGGGACGCCAACCATTTCCAGACCCCGCTGAGTTGGCAACAGGCCCTGGAGGCGATGGTCCAAATAAACCGGCAGGGGCTCGGCGGCCGACGCGCCTGGCGATTACCCCCGATCAACGCCTTGGAATCACTGGTTGATTGCAGCCGGCACAGCCCGGCCCTGACGACCGATCATCCCTTCCTCAATCTCCAGGAGGTTTACTGGTCGGCCACCACCAGCTACTTTGAAACCGACTGGGCCTGGGCCCTGTATCTCCACAAAGGCGCCCTGGGGGTCGGCCACAAACCTTCCACCCGTTTTGCCCTCTGGCCGGTCTGCCTGCCAGCCCGGTTGGAACAAGGTTGATCCACCCTGAACGCGAGATACCTGCCGGTTTGGGGACAGAATCAGCCCTTAAGACGATACCCCAGCCCCCGCACCGACTCGATCATCCGCCCCGCCGGGCCCAGTTTTTTTGCGCAGGCTGGACATATGAACATCCACCGTCCGCATGCTGATGCTGTACTCGTAGCCCCGAACATCGTCGATGATCTGGGGGCGGGTAAAGACCCAACCAGGCCGGCGGGCCAGAAGTTTCAGGATGTCGAATTCGGTGAGGGTAAGCACCACCGGCTTGCCCCCGACGGTGGCCTCGAAACGGGCCGGATCAAGAAAAAGATCTCCCAGCTGGATGGGTTCCGCCTGTTCATTATCCCCTTCGGTCCCGGTGGCCCCTCGCCGCCGCAGGTTGGCCAAGATCCGGGCCACCAGCACTTGGGGACTGAAAGGCTTGGTCACGTAATCGTCTGCTCCACCGGCCAGGCCGGAGATGATATCATCCTCCTCGCTTTTGGCGGTCAGCATCACCACCGGAATATTCTTTAACTTTTCGGTTCGGCGAATGGCCTGACAGACCTCCTGGCCATTGATTCCCGGAAGCATCATATCCAGCAGGGCCAGATCAATCGGTTCACCGCCAAGTTTCTCCAGAGCTTCCTCGCCGGACTGGGCCAGGATCACCCGAAAGCCCGCCTTGGTCAGGGTATAGCTTAACAGTTGCAGAATATCCTTCTCATCCTCAACCACCAGCAGGGTTTTGCGCCGCATTCTCCACCTCGTCAAACACTCTCCGCCCACCGGCCGATTCCACCCTGAAACCCACCGTCGGCGTGACGAATTAAATGTTCGCAAGCCGTTGATCCACCAACACCGGATTATGCCGCCCACAACCCACTTGCGTTCTTTAACATTTAGTCCCGATCTGTTATGCTCGGGTCAGCGTTTGATTAGATAAATGCGCCAAAAACTTACCAAAACATAACCAAAAGCTAACCCGGGACCGCTAGGCTGGCACAATACCGGCCAACCATGGACAACCCACTTCACAGACCAGGCAGCGGCTGGAGCCGGCAATCAAACAGGACCGCACAATGAAGCTGATCAAAGGCAAGAAGGTTTCGCCCCCCACCCCCATGGAAGAGAGCCCCGAAGTAACCCCCGAAGATGAGGCCCGCTTTGCCGCCATCACCAACATCGAACTGAGCCCGGAGCAAGAGCGGCGGATCACCGAGCCCCCCCAAATCTTCCCCCGCCAGAAAAGTGTGCTGGCCGTCCATTGGCACCCGGAGTTCGTGGAGATGGATTTGATCAGGCAACGGGTGGAAAACCTGTACCCTCGAGCCATCGAAAAGCTGATCATCCCCACCCAGCACAACCGGATCACCGCCTACGACGAATACTGCGGGGTGGAAGTTGACTGCTACTCCCGGGGCTTCCAGCGCAAGGTACAGCTGTTGCTCCATTTCCACCGGGACCGGCTGGAGAAAACGGGGGTGCTGCAAGGGGCCTTGGAGCATACCTTCCAGTACAGAGCCTCCCAGCTTTTCGATCTGCTGACTACCCTCACTAAGCCTGACTCCGAGCGGGTCAACCGGGCCGCCCGGGAAACCGGCGCCGAAGACAGCACCATCGAGTTTGTCCGCATCCAGGCGGCCAAACTGGAGGCCCTGCTGGAGCAGCACTACGACACCCTGCCCCCGGATGTGATCAAGAATCGCCTGGCTCGCAACTTTCTCGACACCCTGCGGGGGGTTTACGACAACAAAACCATCAACCGGGCCCAGGTTTTCCTGCGCCAGGTCAAGCAGGATGTCAAGGGAGCCTTTCCCCTCAACTTTTTCTACCGCACCTCGGAGATCATCGAGGAGGCCCGCGGCATTGGCGCCGGGATCGTCATCCCCCATCCCGAAGAGTTCTGGCCGGTCCTGCTGGCCGATTATGATGTGGATGGTTACGAGGTCTGGAACCCGCAATCCCGGGAATACACTGACTTTCTGATCACGGTTCTAGCCGGCAAGAATCGGCGGCGGGGGCAAAAAGAACGGCCCCTGCTGGCCTTCATGGGCGACGACACCCATTTCAGCGAAAAGATAAAGGCCCCGGAGGATCAGGATAAAAGCAAGCGGGACCGGGAGATCGGCCTGCAACCCCCTTGGGATGATTTAAACCTGCGCAAGAAGCTGATTGTAACCGAAATGGACCGGGAAACGGTAATTCAGGAGTATAAAGCCCGCCTGGATTCCTGAGCGAACAGTCACCCGCCCCCCCCTGCTGCCGGACCATCCCCTTTCACCCTTCCTTCACCCACTCCTTTTCGTTACCTGATTCTTTTTTAACCCACCCTTAACAATAGGCTACTACCCTGCCGGGAGATGAAAACGGGTTGCCATCGGCAATCTTTCTTCATCCGGACCGGCGGGTTTCCCCTCCTCCCCTCCCCCGGTCCTTTTTTGGGCAATTAAGCGGCTGCTCCATGCTTGCCTGGCGGGCTGCAGCGGCGACGACATAACCCATATTGTCGCCAGCAACCATAACAGTCCGTTGAAAAAACCATCCCTGGCTTTTTCAACTAACGGTTGGCCAAAGATGGCTTTGGCCAACCTCACGAATTCATTGCCACTTTCAGTGCCAACGAATTCGGCGGCCCGTCCATGGGCCGCTAACAGCCCGTTTTTCAACGGGCTGATAAGCTAGGGGCAGATGCTCCAGCCCGGCCTTATCCAGCTTACTAACACTGGGACGACCAGTAAGACTCATCAATTTCAGAGAGGGACAATGTCATGCGCAAGAAAAGTATCGGACTCGGTTTTAGGATGAAGAAGACAGCGCTGCTCATAGCCGGCGCCGCCGCCTTGGCAACCGCCGCCCCGGCCCTTGCCGGGGAGTACCTCCCCGGTGATTTCCACCAGCACACCCTGTACACCGACGGCAGCCACAAGTTCTTCGACAGCATGGCCGCAAACAACCATTTTGGCCTCCACTGGTGGGCCAACAGCGAGCACGGCGGCAAACGCAACCGTGATGGGAACGGCAATTACTGGGACGACCCCACGGTCTACCCCGTGAACCCGATCCTCGGCGATTACAATGAGAGTAGCGGCCACCAGAATATGTGGCGGTGGCAGGGCCTGCGGGACTACGTGTTCCCCGACATCCTGAAAGCCCGCGCGCTCTACCCCGACAAGGTCATCATCAGCGGCTTTGAGTGGAACCCGCCGGGCCACGAGCACACCTCCACGGCCATCCACCAGTACGACGGAACAGCCACCGCCATCAGTGAGTTCGAATTCCGCTTTGACCGCGGCGACGACGACAACAGCCGTAACGGTGAACCCAGCCTGCTCGCGAATTACGGCTGGGGGCCCCTGGCAAAGACCAACGGCTACATTTATCCTTGCGGCATGAACGACTGCAGGGAGAGCAAAGATCGCGAGTCTGCCAAGCTGGATGCCATCGAAGCCGTCCGGTTCATGCAGGCCCTGGTGGGCAACGGCATCGCCGACGCCTGGGTGGTCCCGGCCCACGTGGAGCGCGCCCACGCCTACTTCATCGAAGACTTCCGCAACTGGATGGACGCCGGTCCGGAGGTGGCCATCGGCTTCGAGGGGGCCCCAGGGCACCAGACCTCCGGTGACCGAGGCTTCAGCCGGACCTCCCTGGGCGGCGGCACCTACGGCGGGACAGGTTTCTATGCCGCGACGATCGGCGGCCTGTGGGATGGCCTCCTGGCCGAGGGGCGCCAGTTCTACAAATTCGCCAGCTCGGACGACCACCGCAACTGGCGCCAGGGCGGCAGCGACTTCGCGCCCGGCGAGTACCAGAGGAACTACACCTACATCGACACGGATGCCGCCGACCCGATCCAGGCGGTGTTCGACGGCGTCAAGTCCGGGAACTCCTGGAACGTCCAGGGCGATCTGATTGACGAGCTCGAGTTCACGGCCCACGGCCAGGGCAAAACCAAGGCCATGATGGGTGAGACCCTGGAAGTGAAGGCCGGCAACATGGTCACCCTCAAAATCAAGGTCCGCGACCCCAACACCCCCAACAACTGCCCCCTGGACATGGACAACCCCTCCCTGGCCCAGATCGGCATCTATCAGCCCCTGAACATGCCGGTGTTGGACCACATCGACCTGATCGCCGGCACCATCACCGGCAACGCCCCGATGACCGACCTTTCGGACGTGGCGAATCGTAGCTACGAGAATACCGACTACGGCACCGACACCGCGGTGGTGACCACCTTCGAGCGCCGCGGCGGTGCCGACAAGGACGGGTACATGACCTACGTGTACAAGTTCAGGGCCGACAAGGACATGTTCTTCCGCCTGCGCGGCACCAATTTGCCGGCCAACGTGCCCTTCGAGACCGACGCGGAAGGCAACCCTCTGGCCGACTCCCTGGCGCACGACAACATCTACGCCAGCATGGACCCGGCAGTCCTGGAAGCCCGTCTGCTCGAAGGCGTGGAGATCGACACCAACAGCAAGCTGGCCGAGGTGGCCGAGGCCTATGCTGACCTGTGGTTCTACAGCAACCCGATCTTCGTAAAGGTCGTCGAGTAGAAGCGCTCACCACCCCACCGTTGCCAAGGGAAGGGGGGCTTCACCCCCTTCCCTTGTTCCGTTCCTGGTGTTGATGACCGGACCGGCAGGGCTACACCCAACACCCTGCCGCAATCCTGATCCTCATTTTATTAACCCTTAACAATATCCACTTAAAATGGAGACAGACCCTGCAGCCCGCCCTTATCCAGCTAACAATACCAAGGAGAATGACCATGCCCTGCCATCAATTACGAACCCACTCAGGCCGGGACTCAACCTGGTCGGTATCAACCTGTGGCGCCGACAACAGCCTCTATGTGCCCAGCCTGGCCGAACAGGCCCGTTACTGCCGCTCCGGCTCCCATCGGGACTGCCCCCTCTACTGTCAGGCCAGGGTTTACGAAAAGCCCCTGCGGCCGGCGGAATACGGGCGCTGCTCCTTTTCTCCCCTGCTCCGCGCCGCCTGAACCAGGGCCCATGGGACCGGCTTTTTAACGATCACCAAACGAGACTACCCCGTGTTTCCGGAAACCAGCGAAGAGCCCGCCGCCCTTAAGCAGCCTTTTACACCGGGGTTTGTGATGGGTGTGAGGCCCTGCTCCGCAACAGCGGCGAACTGGGTTTTGCTTCCATCCCCGAACTTTTCAACACCGCCCACCGTGACGGGATGCTGGCCGAGGTGGAGCCAGCCCTGCGTGCCATGGCGATCCGCAAATTCATGGAGATCCCCTTTCGGCAAGGACATTCTCCGCAATCGGGCCACCGCCACCGGCAACATCAGCCAATTCATCACCCGAATTCCGGTAACCGAAATTCGCCCCAAGGTTGAGAACATTCTGGAGATATTCTCCCTCAATCCCGAGTGCGAGGGCACCCTGGTCACCGACGACGGCAAATATCGGGTTTTTTTGAGCGCCAACGCCCTGCTCAGGCTGCTCTTTGAAAAAAATATCGAAGAGGCGCGGGACCAGAACCCGCTGACCAAATTGCCCGGCAATTTCCAGGTCAGCCGCTTTGTCTCGGAAGGCAACAGCGACAGCGACCACATCCACGTTTACTGCTACTTCGATTTTGATAACTTCAAGCCTTTCAACGATAAATACGGGATGCGCACCGGTGATCGGGCCATCCTGATGTTCGCCGATATTCTCAAGGAAACCACCAACCGGATCCGTTGTTTTGTCGGTCATGCGGGCGGGGATGATTTTTTCCTGGGGTTCAAACTGGACCGGGAAAATATCACCATCGCCCATTGTCGGGAAATTGTCCGCGAACTGAGCCGCCGTTTTCCCCTGCTGTCGGTGAGCGCCGCCATGCTCACCCTCTTCAAGGAAGGGGTAAAACTTTATTCGCTGGAGGAGATTTTCACCGTTCTGGCCGAACTTAAGAAACAAGCCAAGCTCTCCCCGCAGAAGTTTGCGGCCCTGGACCTGAACGAAAAGGAGGGCAACGAGTCTAACCGTGAGCTTTGAAAACAACCTTCCGAGGAACCGCGCTTACGGAATCAGACCATGGGCCCAGCCGGTGCAGGTTGTCCAGAAACTGGCCGCCACCGGAACCCCGCAGGCCATGGCTTCCAACATCACCAGGCCAAAGGTATCGGTACGGCTGGGAAAGACAAAAACATCGGCCGCCGCCAGATGGGCCGCCAGCTCCTCCCCCTTCTTGTAACCCGGGAAAACGACCTCGGGATATTCACGCCGCAAACGCTCAAGGTCGGGGCCGTCTCCAATCACATATTTGCTGCCAGGCAACTTCAACCGCAGAAAGTCTTCAATACTCTTCTCCGCCGCCACCCGGCCGGCATAAAGGAAAAGCGGTCGGGGACCGGCGAGAAATTTTTTATCCCGGGGCTTGAACAGCTCGGCATCCACCCCCCGGGACCAAATTTTCAACGAACCAAAACCGCGGGCGGCCAGTTCGGCGGCCAAGGGGGCAGTGGCCACCATGGTGGCGGCGGCGGCGCCGTGAAAACGGCGCATAACCCCATAGGACCAGGCGGTGGGAATCGGCAACCGCAAACGGATATATTCGGGAAACCGGGTGTGATAGGAGGTGGTGAACCCCAACCCCCGCCGCCGGCAATAACGGCGGGCGGCCCAGCCCAGAGGCCCCTCGGTGGCGACATGGATGGCCTCGGGCCGGAAATTATCCAGCAGCCGGACCATCTTGCGGTATGGCAGCAAAGCCAGCGGGGTTTCGGGATAACCAGGGCAGGGCAGGGTCTGAAAAAGATTGGGGGTGACGGTAAAAACCCGATGCTGCCAGGATTCCAGCTGGGCGATGGTTCGGGTCAGGGTGGTCACCACCCCGTTGACCTGGGGGTGCCAGGCATCACTAACGATGGCTATTCTCATGGCCAGCGCCCTCAATCAAGAACCGGAGCCAGCGCGGAAGGGACTTCCCGGGCGGCAACCGGCCCGACCGAGGGGACAGCCCCCGGACCCTGGCCGGCAAGCCCTTTAACCGGGGACTTTACCGGCACGGCCACGTCCACCGGCAGGGGCTGCAGCCCGGCCGCGGTCCAGCGGACCAGGGCGAGATCACCGGCATGATTCTCGGTGAGGGCGGTATTGCTCTCCACCCAGTCGCCGATATTGCCGTAAAAAAAACCGCCCATCTCCTTGATGACGGCATGGTGGACATGGCCACAGATCAGACCCGAAACCCGCCGGCGGCGAATTTCGGCCAACACTGTCTCCTCGAAGCGGCCAACGAAGTTCACCGCCCGTTTGGCCAGGTTTTTCAGCCAAGCCGAAAGCGACCAGTATTCCAGGCCCAACAGCCGACGGCCACCATTATAAAACCGGTTGAGATAAAGGAGGTAGTCATAGGCATATCCGCCCAGGCGGGCCAGCCAGCGACGGTTACTGGTTACACAGTCGAACTCGTCGCCGTGCTTGACCAGCAGCCGCAGCCCGGCGGCGGTTTCATGAACCGCGTCGGCCCGCAATTCAACCCCGCCGATGGAGCCGCCCACATAGTCCCGCAGGGCTCCGTCATGATTGCCCGGAATATAAAAAATCCTGGTCCCGTTAGCGGCCTTGGCCAGAATCAGCTCCACGATCCGGTCATTGACCGCCGGCCAGTGCCAGCCCCGCCGTACTTTCCAGAGATCGATGATATCACCCACCAGGTAAAGGTACCGGGATTCGGTACGCTCCAGAAACCGGTAAAGCGCTTCCCCGTCGGCTCCCCTGCTGCCCAAATGGGTGTCCGATAGCCAGATGGTGCGAAAGGTGTGTTGCTGCATCAGCCGCCTCCTTAGAGATTCATGTTGATCCTGATTGCGACCATGCCGTAAATCGATCCAGCCTGGCCAACCAAATCGGGGCAACCACATGATGGAGGTTAGAGAATGATTATTTTGATTTTATGGGGGGGTTGGTCTATTTTTAATTAATAAAAAAAAGGTTTATTTCCAGGTAATTATCAGCTAGGCTGAGGGCGAAAAAGGGAGAGTGCGTAATGTCGAGTTCAGAGGCCAACCACCCCGGAAAGGCAACCCGCAAAAAACCAGGGGCGCCATTGACCAGATTGTGGCGGGCCTGGGGCTATTCCCTGGCCGGCCTGCGGGCCGCCTGGGAGGAAGAGGCGGCTTTCCGTCAAGAGGTCACGCTCTGCCTGATCCTGGCCCCCACCGCCCTCTGGCTGGGCGCTTCCGGTCTGGAAAGAGCCCTGCTCATGGGCAGTCTCTTGCTGGTGCTGCTGGCCGAACTGTTCAACAGCGCCATCGAGGCGGTGGTGGATCGTCACGGCAATGAGTACCACCCCCTGGCCGGCCGGGCCAAGGATATGGGCTCGGGCGCCGTGTTGATCGCCCTGCTCAACGCCGGCTGTGTCTGGGCCCTGCTCCTGGTCGACAAATTTGTCTGATCATCGCCCGGGCGTTAAACAGAGGTAATGGAGCTTGCCTTGCCTCCGGCAAAACATTAGGCTTATCAATAAAAACCGTTAACGGTGGAGAACCTGACCATGGGCGATGACAAGAAAGGAAAAAAGGATAAAGAACTGGACAAAAAACTCTGCAAACTGGCCAAAAGCGATTTTTTGACCGACTCCCTCAAGGAGTATATAGGTCTGGTCAGCAAAGGCAAATATCTCTGCCGCAAATGCGGCCGGGTGGCCGGCCGGAAAAAGAATCTCTGCAAGGCGGAGGCCTTATAGGGTTTTTATGGCGGCAAGCAACTCAAACGATGGGCCCAAAGGGGAGACCGAGCCGACGGAGCTGGCTCCGTTCGTTGGCCCCAAAATCAAAAAATCTTCCCTGACCTCCACCAGCGCCATCCAGCGGGCGGTGGGCCGGATGGACTCCAAGATCAAGGCCATGAGCGTGGAAGGCCGGGTCAAAAAGATCATGGAGTTGATGAAGCGGCAGGACAAGGATCGCCTGATCCGGGAAATTCTGCTGGAATACTACGCCGATGAGGAGCTGAAACCCTACCAGGCCGAGTTGATCAAGCTGCAGCGGCACCTTGAAAAAAACAACATGAAGATGATCATTCTCTTCGACGGCCGCGACGCCTCGGGCAAGGGGGGCACCATCCGCCGGGTCACCCGCTACATGAACGAAAAACGCTACCGGGTGGTGGCCCTGGGCAAGCCCAGTTCCGACCAGAAGACCGAACTGCACATCAAGCGCTACATCCAGCAGTTCCCCCATGCCGGCGAGATCGTGCTCTTTGACCGGAGCTGGTACAACCGGGCCATGGTGGAGCCGGTGATGGGATTCTGCACCGATGAGCAGTACAAGCGTTTCATGAAAAAGGTGGTTACCTACGAGAAAAATTTTCTCGATGACGGCGGCAAGACCATCCTGATCAAACTCTACTTTTCCGTTTCCAAGGAGGAGCAGCAGCGCCGTTTCGAGCGGCGCAAAAACGATCCCCTCCGCCAGTGGAAGCTCAGCGAGGTGGATCTCCAGGCCCAGGAACTCTGGGATGAGTTCACCAAAAAGAAATTCCTCCTGCTCAAGAAGACCAATACCCCGAAAACCCCTTGGTTCATCATCCGCTCCAATGACAAACACCTGGCCCGACTGGAAACCATCAAGCTGATCCTCGGCCGGGTCCGCTACCGGGGCCGCAACCGCAAGCTCGACTACACCCCCAACCCCGACGTTGTCATCCCCGGAAACAAGGAGTTGAAAAACATGCAGCAGGAGTTCAAGCAATTTGGCAAATTCCTGAGCTGACCGGAAGCGATCCCCCCCGCTCAACGAAATGACCGCCCTTAAAAATAAGGACAGGGGTAATGGCAAGAAGTTGGCCGCCTGCCAGCGGGAGGTCTGGGATGATAAGCACCGAGCGGTCTGGGTCAAACACGAAACCCTGACCTATGAAAAGGAGTTGGTCAAGCTGCAGATTGAACTGCTCAAGTACCAGACCCATATCAAACGGCAGGGGATGCGGGTTATGATCCTGTTCGAAGGCCGGGACGCGGCGGGCAAGGGCGGCACCATCCAACGGATCATGCAGCATCTCAACCCCCGGGGCGCCCGGGTGGTGGCCCTGGAGCAGTGGGACAACTACACGGTACGCAAGTTTCAGATGCTCAGTGAAACCAACCGCAGCCTGAGTCCCTGGACCATCATCCGCTCCAACAACAAGAAAAAGGCCAGGATCAACTGCATCAAGCATATTCTCTCCATGGTTGACTATGCCGACAAACTGTCGGCCGAGGAGTTAACCATCGATCCCAAAATCGTTATCTCGGGAATCGATGAACTCCGCTTCATGGAGGAAAACCTGATGAGCGGCAACACCCTGCCGGGCTGACCGCGGGGAAAATCGAAAGATCAAGACTGCCGGGGTTTCTTGGGATAATCGTAAAAAAGCGGGCGGCCGCCGGCCTGCTCGATTTTCCCCCAGGAAAGTACCGAAAAATCCAGGGCCAGCAGGCCGCAGGTGGGGATGTTACCGATCCGCTCGCCGCTGAGCCACTCGGCCAGGATGGTGAGAGCGGGGTTGTGACCGACCAGCAGAACCCGCGCCATGCCGTCTTCGATCCCCCGCAGGATGGAAAGCAGACCCTCCAGGTCGGCGTGGTAAATCTCCTCGACCCAAACGATCTTCCCCGCCGGGTAGCCCAAGGCCGCGGCAAAGATCTTGGCGGTCTTGCGGGTTCGGCGGGCGGGGCTGGCCAGGATCAACTCGGGGATGAAGGCCCGCTCGCGCAAACGGCCGGCCATCTCCGGGGCATCCCGTTTGCCCCGCTGGTTCAGAGGGCGCTCAAGGTCGCTCAACCCCTGCTCCTTCCAGCTTGACTTGGCGTGACGCAACAAACAGAGAGTTTTCATTCTTATCTTACCCCGACCCCTTTCAGCCAACTAACCATAGGCGCTTATCTCGCGGCGATCAGCCTTGCCAGCTCATCCCAGAGCTCCCGATAGGCCCGAGCGGCGGGGGAGCCGGCAAAGCCGGCCGCCACCGGCGAACGGGTCAGGCCCATGCGTTCGATTTCAGCCAGGTAAGGGATAGCACTTTGCAGGAAACGGTATTCTGGGGCGCCGGCCAGCTCACTCATCACCTCCCGATGCAGGCGCTTGCGGCCCTCCACCATGGAGAAGAAGGGCACGATCTTGTTCCGGTCCAGTTTTTCGGCGGCGAAAAAATCCAGCAGTTTGGTTAAGGTCAAAGTGGAAAGGGTGGTGGGAATGCAGGGAACCACCACGTAATCCGCCGCCCGGAAGATGTTTTCCGACACCAGGGTGATGTTGGGTGGACAGTCGAGAAAGATGTAATCATAGGCCCCGGCTAAACGGCGAAAAATATCTTTCAGAGCCTTGCGGGAGTCGGTATCCCCCAGGGACAGATCCAGCTTGCGATAGGAAAAGGCGGCCGGCAGGATGTCCAGGAACTCATAGTCGGTGCCCTTGATGTTTTTCTCCATCTCCTTGCCGCCCTGGAGCAGCTTCTTGCGACCGAACTTGCGGGCCGGCCGCACCCGGAAATAGTAGGAAGCCGCCCCCTGGGGGTCCAGGTCGCAAATCAGGGTGGCATGCCCCGCCACCGCCGCGGCATGGGCCAGATTAACCGTGGTCGCGGTCTTGCCCACTCCCCCTTTGATGCTGTACAGAGCGATGGTTTTTGCCATGGTCACTCTTCCGGGCAGAATTTTTTACGATGACCGCAACCCTCGAACGCCTTGAAGGTTTTGGCGAAATCCCGACGCACCCGGCCCTGCTCCCGGCTGAGCTGGGTAATCAAACCGCCGATGGCCGCCGCCGCGGCGGTGATCCCGGCAGCGCGTCTGGCCCCGCTCCGGCCCAGATCGGCCAAAAAGTGTCGCAGGGCCTCCTGTTGAACGAAAAGATCATTGAACGCGCCCAGGTTGTCCTGCAGCTTCTTGGTTCGGCTGATCAGGGGGGTGATCTCCTCGGGGGGAAAGATGGCGGCAAAGAATTCAAAAAGATAACGCAGTTTTTTACAATCCAGCCGCAGGGCATGCAGGGCCTCATCGGGGGAATCCGGCCCAATGGCCCGGCCATGTTTCAGCAGCCGGGCACAGGCGGCGGCGATCGCCTTTTCCGCCAGGGGCAGTACCGGAACCAGGGCGTTGGCCGGAGCGGCGACGCCATCCTCTCCCTGCCAGGGGTCGTGGCCGGCCAGGAATTCGCCCCACCTGGTCATGATCCGGCGATAATCGGCGCCTTTCATCCAGCGCGCCAGCTTTTTGAACTCCCGGCCCCGCTCCTCGGCCAACACGGCAAAAATTGGCTCCAGACCCTCATGGAGGCCGGAGGGCAGCATCTGCCGATACTCCTCCCTTTGCAGCAGATAAACATCAAGATCGCGCAGACGGTTGCTCCTTCTGGCCAGGTCGGCCAATTGGGAGCGAAAATGTTTGGCGGAAGCGGGCAGAACTTTCTTAATTTGGGCCATGGCCGCCCGGCTGCGGCGCAGAGCCACCCGGAAATCGTGGAGAAACTCACTGTCCAGGTCGGCGATGATCCCCGCTTCGTTGAGGCGCATCACCCGGTACTGATGGCGCAGGATCTCCAAGGCCGCCTTGGCCGCCGGCCAATCCGGTCCCAGTTGGGGAACTGTTTTCTTCCCCGCTTCCAGGTCGAAACCGGCATGGCGGTATAGATGGGCCGCCAACCGGCTCACCGGCGGCAGGTTTTGTGGCTCCAGAATCGCCAGCGCCTCACGCTCCGGCTTGCGATAACCGGTAACGGGCTCCAAGACCAAGGTGTGCAAGGGCTCCGGAGCCACCCCTTTTGCCGGTCCAGGTTGGGGATCGGAGCGCCAGGCAACCCGGCGGACCTCCATTCGCCGCCAACGGCAACGCAAAACCAGCTTGTCATCGCGGTTACGAATTTCCCAGGACCGGCTTTGGGCACGCAGATCAAGCAGGGGCAACACCGCCCGCATGGCGATGACCGGGGCCAGGTGCTCCCGCAGGGGGCCGGCGGGGAAATCATGGCTGAATTTATGGCCGCCGCCCTTACCCGGGGCGCGGGCAAACTCCCGGCCGTCATCGGCACCGTAAAGCTGATAACCGTCCCGCCCATGGACCAGGAGCAAACCACGGCCGAGCAGCCGCCAGTCGAAGGTATCAAAGAGGCGGCTTTTGTGAGTCAAAGACCGCTCCTCAATCACCCGGTAGCCCAAACTGGCCATCTCCTCCGGCAGATATTCCGGGGCCAGGTCGGGGGGAACCAGAAATTCTTTGCCACTTTTCTGCTTGTTCATAACCAGACAGTCAAGTCAGATCGGGGAGGGATGTCAACCTAAATCGAACGGCCAAGCAGCTCAGAGGATCGTGAAAGCAGCAGGAAGAGTTGACGAAAGCGCTATAACCCGCGCCAGGGATCAGGGACGGGCGAGCAGGCACGATTTGCGGGCGATGCTTGCCCGCAGGGCCCGGGTATGCTCCATGGGGACCCGGCACTCCTCGAAGACCTCGAGCCAGCGGGCCAGACCAGAGCGGACCTGATCATAAAGGCGGGCAATTTTGCGGGACGAAAGGCCGAATCTCCTGCCCTCGGCCACCAGATCGGCATATTCCACCTCCCGGTGCTTGCCGTTGACCAGCAGGATATGCTCGGTCTGGAAGATGTTGGGCACGATATCGTAGGCCGGTGAGAGCCGCCACCCCTCCCCGGTGTGGAGGCAGGCGAAATTCTGCAGATGATCGTCGGTATTCTGCAAATGGAGGTTGACCGCGAGCTGCCGGAACAGCATCGCCAGATCCCGCTCCGGCTGAAAGGAAAAACGGCGGAGGATGCCGGCCATCTCGTCGTAGGAGATCACGAAGGGATCTTCGGCGCCAGTCAGGGTACGCATACTGACCAGGGCGTTGCGCCCCCCCTGGGGGGTGGTATCGAAACGCTCCACCAGCA
>NZ_JBIPKH010000002.1:0-255879 GCF_044068625.1 Desulfurivibrio modestus | reverse complement strand
GTGTCGGTCGGGGCTTATCTCAGCAGAAGTTGTTCCTGCTCGGTGGCAAACTGGAATAGCTGCTCGAAAAGCTCCTGCACGGCCATGGGCAACTTGGCAAAGCGGTAGGCGATTCTCACCCGGTTGGGGGAGTAGTTGGCGTTGTTGTCGAGAACGTAGAAGCGGATTGGAATGGAGTAGAGACCATTGGCGGTCAGTTGCTTCTCTTGATGCTGGAAGGTGATGTTGATGGTGGCTGGAACGGTTACCGCGAAATCTTCAATATAGTCCAGTTCACAGAAGAGGCCGCCTTGGCTGATGTTGATTACCCGGGCATGGTAGCTCCTGCTCTCCTGCTGGAGCAGGGCCGTGGTTCCCGGCAGGCTGTGGCGGGGGCTCTGGTGGAATGCCACCGGATTGCACACCCGGTTGATGGCATTGGTGAGTTCCAGTTTGCTGCAGGGGATAATCAGAGTGTCGGCCACCCCGGCCCTGACTGCTTCTTTGACGTAGGGGAAGCTGGTATCAGAGGTCAGCAGAATGGCCCCGGCCCGGTGGGAGGTGGGGTGTTTTTTCAGGCGCAGGAAAAAGTTGAGCCAGGCCTCAGCCGATGGCTCCCAGAAAAAGAGGATCAGGTTGAATTGTGCTTTTTGCAGCAGTTCCCAGGCTTCATAGGCGTTTTTGGCTTCCGTTACCTCCGCGTCACTGAGGTTGGCCATGATCATACTGGCGATGACCCTCCTCCTGGGCACTGAACCATCCACAATCATTATATTTCTAGCCATTGCCGATCCTTTGGGCTGTTTTTTCTGATCCCTGTTGCCAGCTGCTGGGTAGTTCCCGCCGCCCTAGCGGAACAGTTTGTCGTTATCGGCTACTTTGCGGACCAGTTCGCGATAATCCTCGGCGCCGGTGGAGCCGGGGGCAAACTCAAAAATGGTTTGGCCCACCGACGGTGATTCGGAGAGATGAACGTTATGTCGGATCGGCTTGCAGAGCATATGGCCGTAAAGCTGCTCGATTTTTTCGAGAATATTGTTACATTTTTTGACCCGCTGGTCATGGAAGGTGGGGAGAATATACTTGAGGGCCACCTCCTTGCGGTGTTTCTGGATGGCGGACAAGCTCTTGAGGAATTCCACCAGACCCTGCAGGGTCATGATCTCCAGGGATACCGGGGTGATGATCTCATTGACGTAGAAAAGGACGTTGACGGTCAAGGGGTCCCAGCCGGGGGAGGTGTCAACAATAACGTAATCGTACTGATTCTCCAGGGGTTCCAGGGCCTCGGCCAGGGTGCGCTCGCCACCGAAATCCTTGCGGTCGATCAGTCGTTTCAGGCCGGCTAAAGATTTACCTCCCGCCAACAGCCACAACCTTTCCCGGGCCTTGAAGATGGCCTCTTCCGGTTTGAGTTCCTCGGTGATCAACTCGGTCAGTCCACCCTTGGGTTTTACCCCCAGGACGAAACTGTCCTGCCCTTGAGTGTCGGTATCCACCAGCAAAACCTTGAAACCCGCAAAGGCGAGGCCGGCCGCCAGGTTGACCGAGGTTGTGGTCTTGCCCACCCCACCCTTGCTGATGCAAACCCCGATCCGGCGAACCGGCTGTTTGGGGGGTGTTTTAGGGGCGCCGATACCTTCCGCCGGCTGCAGGGGGAATTGCTGCCCGCAGTTCTTGCATTTAACTGTTTTGACGCTGGGGGGAATTTTCCCCGCGTCGATATTGTATTGTTGTTTGCAATGTGGGCAGATCAGGAGCATCTCGACATCGCCTCCTCGTTCATCGAATAATGGGGCCGGGGAACAGTTTTTCCCGGGGGCTGCATCCTCTTTTTACGCCACTTTGCGAGGTTCATTTAGAAGCCAGCGAACCAGAAGGCTCTGCTCTCCTTTTTGGGCAAAATCCTGCAGCAACATCTGCATGGCGGAATCCACCAGGCTTGATCTGGAGAGCTTCTTGGGGGCATCTGCCGGCAAAATTTGACGAATTTCCGGCAACAAATTCTCCATAAGCTCAAAGGTTACCGGGGAGAGGTAGTGGGTGGCTCTCCTCTTTTTGCTAACTTTCGCTCTGCTCCCTGGCCGCCGCCGTTGGGTTTTCTGGCGTGGGGCGGGTTGGGTGAGAAATTGCGTCAGTTCGTCGAGCTCGGGGGTTGAAGCCGAACTCTCGCCGCTGAGCAGTTCAAGCAGAATATCCTCTTTTTCCCGGGAATCCATCTCTTTTGCCTGTTACATCATTAATATTCAGCAGCGCTCTTGGTGGCGGCGCAGCGGTTTTCATTCTTCCTTGAACAGTCGGGCCCGGATCCGGCCGACGGAGTTCTCCAGACTCTTCCTGCTGGCTTCAGTCAGTTTGAGCAGGTCGAGCCCGCACAGATAGTCCTCCTCCAGGCGTGACACGTGGATGACTTTGCCCTCAAGCCGCAACTGCTGGCCACCAAGGGTAAGCTCGATCTCCTGAACCACGCTGCCGGTTTTAAACTGCGCCAGGGCGCTGAAGCGAAAACCGACCCCGTGGTTGCTGAGGTTGATAACTTCGTGTTCCTTGCCGTTGACCTTAAGCTTGATGCCATCGGAGCTGGAAACCGGGACCCGAAAATCGTGGCGGACAATCTGTGCAAGATCCATTTTTCAATCCTTAACAGTTCAAGTTTCCCCCTGGATTCTAGAACTTTGCCATAAAGTTCTGCAGGGCGGTCTTAAGCCATTTCATGGAATCATCGCTGGCGATCATAAAGAGAAAGCCCTTCACATCCTTTTCCTGGAGATGAAAGACGGTTTTCATCAGAATTGCCATCTTGTCGGGGTCATCAAACTTGGGGGAGATGTTGGCCCCGGAAAGGTTGTCGACAACCACCTGGGGAATCAGGCGGGGCGGGGAGAATGAAACCTCGTCATCATCCAGCAGCTCCGCCACCTTGCTGACGCAGGCGCCGATGAGAATGTTGCCCACCTCCAGCAGGGTCTCCCGCTCCAGCAGGGGGTTGTCGGCTTCAAAGGGCTCGTCGTCATCATCGAAAAGGCTGATCAGTCCCTTGCTGGCCGCCGAGGGAAAGGCCAGAATCGCGGTGCCGGCATATTTGCCCCAGAAATTCTGTTCAATCATGCTCAGGGTCTGGTACGATTCGGTGTCTTGCTTGATCCACCGCATCAATTCTTCAGTCTTGAGAATTTCCACCTGCGGGGCGTTCAGCATGATCTGGATATCAATCACCCTGGCAAGGTCGGAAGAGGCCTTGCCGAAGGCGATGTTCATCACCTCCTCCAGGATGGCCGCATCCTCTTTCGAGAAGGTGGTGTCGACTTCTGAATTCTTCATGGTGTCCCTTGTCCGCTATGTTAGGCCCATCTTGGCTAAACCATCGGCGAGCGCCGCCGCCGACGGCGGCTTGGGGATGACCATGCCGGCCCCCAAGGCCATCACCTTTTCATACGCTTTCTGCTGGATATCGGCGGTTAACACAATGATTACCGCGTTGCTGTCCACTTTTTTCATCTCTTCCAGGGCTTCAAATCCGTCCATCACCGGCATGGTCAAGTCCAAAAGGGTTCCATCCGGTTTGATCTCTTTAAATTTCTCCAGCCCTTCTTTGCCGTCTCCCGCCTCGAACAGCTCAAAAGTGTGATCCTTGGGCAGGCATTTCTTGATTATCGCGCGCGATACTGGCGAATCGTCGACAATCAGCAATTTTTTGGGCATGACGGTTCTCCTTCAGTTGGTTCCTTCAACGGTTGCTGGTCGCGATTTCCGAGAGAATTTCCACAAGCTGATCACCGATAAGCGCGTGGGTGTCCTTGTCCTTTTGCGGTTTGGCGTGTTTGGCAAGGATCTCCTGGCCGGAAACCGGCAGCAACTCTTCCAGGATTGACTGGGCCTCAGCCGCCGGCATCTCCGACTTGTCCACATACTTTTCGAGCAGGGTGAGAAGGGCGGATGCCAGGTTGGTTTCGTAGATATAGGCCTCGGTTACATCTTTTACCGAAATATAGACATATTGGATAACTTTTTTTTCATCGCGCAGCGGTCCCATGGTGCAGCTTTGCTGCATGTAGTTTATTTCCGAAACAAAATTGCCATCGGGCTTGAAGGGAAACATGTAGCCGTAGAGCTTCTGGGGAAAGAAATAATGGTTGCCGAAGGTAACCACCGCCTTAAAGTTCCGGATAAATTTTTTGTTCTGGAAATGGGGATAAAAGTCGAGGATGGATGATCCTCTTATCTCTTGCGAGGTGATGCCGCTGTGCAGCGCCATCCAGCGATTCCAGTATCGAACCTTGAATTCCCGGTCGATAATCACCAAGCCCCAGTCGATGTTGTCTAAGATCTGGTTTAGAATCATTTGCGGTTATTGAAAAAAGTGACCTGCCCGGTTTGGAGAGGGATCCGCTATCCCTCACTATGTTTCTAATCTTACATTAGCCGTTTGGAAAAGCAACCAATTAACTGGTTAAGGGTAAAGTTGATGGCGCTCGGTTTGTCGGGGAATAATGATCTCCGCCTGGAATTCTTGCCGGTAACGGTTTGCCAGGGTGGTGGCGTTACGCCGGTCGAGGTGGACCAGGTAGATCCGCCGGGGTTGGGCGGCGGTGAATATTTCGATCATCTCCCGGGGTGAGGAATGACCGCTAAAACCTGATGTTTGCAGGATTTTAGCCTTAACTTGCCGCCGGTATGCCCCGATGCGCAACTCCGCGGGCGGTTTTGAACCGGCGGTCAAGCGGCCGCCGAGGCTGGCCGGGGCCTGATAGCTTGTGAAATAGAACAGGGTTTTGGGGTCCTCCAGATAGTCGAGCAGGGCCTGGCGGGCGCTGGCGTAGTCGGCCATGCCCGAGGTCATAACTCCAATCTCGCCATGTTGCAGGCCCAGGGGATTGTCGGGGTCGTCACTGCTACAGTCGGGGCGGTAGCCCGGGGGCAAAAAATGGCTCTCGTCGACCTCCGGCCTGAAATAGGGGGCAAATTCGTCGCGACCGACAAAATCGGCATAGCGGTTCAGCAAGGCCCGGGCCGTGGAACTGCATACCCTGACCACCTGATCCGGCGGTAACTGCCCGTTGGCCGCCGCTCGGCCGATCTCCTGGACTATCTGTTGGCTGCGGTCCAGGGCAAAGGCCGGAATCACCACCCGATAACCTTCGGCCAGTCGAGCCGCCAACTCCCGGCGAAAATCTGCCCGGGCCGCCGCCGGAGCAAGTTCCCGATCCCGGCCATAGGTTCCCTCCAGAAAAAGCAGATCGATCGGTTGGCTGAAGCCGGGGTTGTCCGGCAGCAGGGGGGAACCGTTGGCCCCGGTATCTCCCGCAAACAGGATCCTCAGGCCCCGGTATTCCAGTTCCACCATCACACTGCCCGCCATATGGGGAGTGGTGAGAAAGCGCGCCTTGAACTCATCGACCGTGAATGGTTGGTCGGGATCGTTGATTATGGCCTGCTCATCCAGGCGGGCCAGCAGCTCGGCCTCCAGTTTTTGCCGCTGGGGGCGGGCCAGGTGGTAGCCCTGGGTCGCCAGGCGGTGGCGGTGACTTGTAAAGTAAATCCGGTTTTGCGGCTTAACCGCCCGTTCCCCGAAATCGTAGCCCTCGAGATAAACCGGGATGCGTTTGCGGCCGGCATTGTTCCGGGAATAGTAAAAGCGTTCCGGCCCCAGGTCGATCAGGTGGAGATTGGCGGGCAGGGTAACCCGGGCCAGCTCGTAACTGACCCGGCTCAGATGGATCGGTCCCCGGTAGCCCTGGTGGAGCAGCAGCGGCAGCCGACCGATATGGTCGGCGTGGATATGGGTAATGAACAGGGCCCGGATTCTGGCCACCGGGATCTCCGCCGGCCAGGGGTAGTTGGGGCCGTCACCCCCCACGAAACTTCCCACATCGATCAGATAGAGACCGGAGCTATTTTCCAGAACATGCAGGGAGCCCCCCACCGTCTGCTGGCCGCCCTGGCCGAAATAGCTCAGGGTCTTTGCGGCGGCCTCACCCCCCGGGGCAAAGAGGGCGCTCCAGAGAATGATCAGCAGCAGGAGTTGCCCCAGCGGCGAGCTGGCGGTTTTATTGGGGGCGACCGGCAACGGTGAATTGGTCCGGAAAAACATGGTCAGGCAGGGGTGGCCCTTTTAACCAGTTCTGCCATATTGGCCCGCACCTGCTTATATTCCGCGGTCGACAATCCCGCCCCCAGGCCGACAATTTCGGCCATGCTCGCCGTCAGGAAATCTCCGGGGCCGTGGGCGTCGGCGTTGATCACCAGCCGGGCTCCCACCTGACGGGCCAGGGCGGCCACATGGCCGTTGGTCAGGCTGTGGCCCTTGCGGCCGGAGAGCTCGAGAAAAACCCCTTTTTGGGCCGCCAATTGGGCGTCTTCCCGGTTGAGCAGGCCGGGATGGGCCAGGATGTCGACCCCGGCCAGAATGGCCGCCCGGTTGGTCCCGGGTTTCACCGGCTCCATCACCGTCTCGCCATGGCCCACCACAATCTCCGCTCCCAGCCGGCGGGCCTGGTCGGTCAGCTCGGCAAACAGCTCCGGCGGTACGTGGGTCAGCTCAATGCCGGCCAGCAGTCGGGTCTTGGAGTGGGGGTTCAGTTTGGCCGCGGCGGCGGCAATTCGGGGAATAATGAAATCCAGGTTGGAGTGGTCGGCGTGGTCGGTGATGGCGATGGCCTGATAGCCCAGGATCTCCACCCGCCGCAGATGTTCCGCCGGCACCAGTTCGCCATCACTGAAGAGGCAGTGGGTATGCAGATCGATCATTTTTAATATCTCCAGGTTTTCAGGTGGTCCTCATTCCGGATCACTCAACATTTTCATCCAGGGGTGGGCGGCCTCCGGTCCGGGGGTGCCCGCCGGGTAGAACTGCAGCAGTTTCTCGGCCACCGTGCACTCCTCGCAGGTCCGCAGGATCGGATCGAGAAAGGCCCAGGAGAGTTCAACCCCGTCCTGCCGCCAGAAGAGCATGTGGTCTCCCTGAATGCAATCCAGCAGCACCATTTCATAGGCATCGAATCCCGGTCGGTTGTTCCGGCGGCGTTCGTAGTTGAAGTTCATGGTCACCGGCTGCAGGCACTCCTTGCTGTGGGGGCTTTTGGTCTGAAAGCTCAGCGAGATCTTTTCTTCGGGGTGGATCCCCAGCACCAGGCGGTTGGCCAGGATGGTGTCCGCCGTTTCCCGGCGGAACATGGAGTGGGGTACCTCCTTGAACTGGATGACGATCCGGGTCTCCTTGGCCGGCATCCGTTTGCCGGAGATCAGGTAGAAGGGCACCCCCCGCCAGCGCCAGTTGTCGATCAGCAGTTTCATGGCGGCAAAGGTCGGGGTGGTGGAATCGGCGGCCACCGCCTGTTCTTGACGGTAGCCCGCCACCATGCGCCCGGCCACCGTCCCCGGGCCATACTGGCCCAGGATCAGGCTGGCGGCCAGGTCGCCGCTGTCCAAAGGTTTCAGGGCCCGAAAGACCTTGACCTTCTCATCCTGCACCTGGGTGGCCTCGAAGCGGGAGGGCGGTTCCATGGCGGTCAGGGCCAGCAGCTGCATCATATGGTTTTGGAACATATCCCGCAGCACTCCGGCCGATTCGTAAAAACCGGCCCGGTGTTCAACCCCCAGTTTTTCCCCGCTGAGGATCCCTACGTAATCGATATAACTTCGGTTCCAGAGGGGTTCGAAGATGGCGTTGGCAAAGCGCAGCATCAAAATGTTCTGCACCGTTTCCTTGGCCAGATAGTGGTCGATCCGGAAGATCTGCCGTTCGGCGAAACTGTTGTGCAGAACCCGGTCCAGCTCCACCGCCGAAGCAAGGTCGTGGCCGAAGGGTTTTTCCACCACAATTCGCGACCAAGGGACCTGGCTGGAGTTTTCCTCGGCAGTGGCGGCCGCCAGGCCTGCCTCGCCGATGCGCGCCCCGATCAGGGGATAGAGCGAGGGGGGCACCGCCAGGTAAAAGACCCGGTTGGGGGCCACCCCATGCTCCCGGTCCAGGCGGGCCAGCAGTTCGGCCAGGACGAGATAGTCCGCCGGCTGATCGTAGCGCAACTCCTGATAAAAGATCCGGGGGGCGAATTTCTGCCAAGCGGTCGGATCGTCATCAGGCTGGTTTTGCTGGCGAAACTCCGCCAGGCTGCGACGAAAGGCATCGTGATCCATGGGGCTGCGCCCGCACCCCACGATATTGAAGCGCGGGGGCAAACAATGATGCCGGAAAAGGTTGAGCAGGGCCGGGATCAGCTTGCGGGCGGTAAGATCGCCGGAGGCGCCGAAAATCACAATGGAGCAGGAGGGCAGGTCGTTGCCGCCGCGCAGGGCGCAGGTTCCCTGGTCGCTGCTTCGTTGGCCCGGGTTGGTGGTGTTGTCCATAACCATAGCTTAGTTTATTTTTTGGCGGAGACCACGGCATGGCCGCCAAATTCACGGCGCAGCGCGGCCAGTACCCGGTTTTCAAAGGCGTTGGGGTTGCGGGACTGGAACCTTTGAAACAGAGAGATGGCGATGGTGGGGGCCGCCACCCCGCGCTCAACCGCCTCCTGCACGGTCCAGCGGCCTTCGCCGGAATCATCGACATGGCCGGTAATCTCGGTCAGGCGCGGATCTTTGGCGAAGGCCGGCACCAGTAGCTCCAACAACCAGGAACGGATGACGCTGCCCTGGTTCCAGAGATGGGAGACCGCCGAGTAATCAAGCTCCTTGCCGTAGGGGGAGGCTTCCAGCAGGGCGAAACCTTCCCCGTAGGCCTGCATCATGGCGTATTCGATGCCGTTGTGGACCATCTTGACATAATGGCCGGCGCCATGGGGGCCGCAGTAGAGATAACCTTCGGGGGGGGAGAGGGTGGCAAGCAGCGGTTCGATCCGGTCGAAATCGCTCTTTTCTCCCCCAACCATGGTGCAGTAGCCCACCTGCAGTCCCCAGATTCCCCCGCTGACTCCGGCATCGAGATAGTGAATCTTTTTGCTCTCCATCAAGGCCGCGCGGCGCAGGTCATCCTTATAAAAGGTGTTGCCGCCCTCAATCACCAGGTCGCCGGGGCTGAGCAGTTGGGCCAGCTCCTCCAGGTGTTGATCCACCGTGGCCCCGGCCGGCAGCATCAGCCAGACCACCCGCGGAGTTTCAAGTTTGGCGACCAGCTCCCCCAGGCTGTAGGCGGGGATTGCTCCATCCTGGGCCAGTTCCTCGGTTTTGGTCGGGGTGCGGTTGTAGGCCACCACCATGTGATCGCCCCGCAACAGGCGGCGGCACATGTTCATTCCCATTCTTCCCAGTCCGATCATGCCGATTTGCATTTTTTTCTCCTTAGTCAGCTTGCGATAAAAAAAAGGATCATTTAACCTTTGTTCGATGCTAACACAGTTACCACCAAGGGCAATTAATTTTGTCGGGAGGTTTTGGCCAACAAGGTCAGGGGCAGAGAGAGGCCCGAGGCGAGAAAGAGCAGCAGGCTGGCGGGCAGCAGCCAGGCAACCGGTTGGAGCATCCAAGTGATCAGGCCGGCCAGGGCGAGGAACAGCGGCGCAAAGAAGATGGCCTGCCTCCCGACTCCGTAACCGGCCTGATTCATCAGCAGGTGGTAAATTCCGTAGGCCGCCCAGGCGAAATGGGCCAGATGGGCGTGGGCCGCGAGCAGGATTCGGCTGTAATTCTGACCATAAACCATAACATACCAGATGCCGCTGGCCCCGGTGAGCAGCAGACCGCCGAAGGCGATTGTCAGCAAAATATCGCGCTGGCCGGCGGATTTGAGTAGATAGAACACGATCAGCAACAGCAACACCCCGGCGCTGGAAGTTTCCAGCCAGGACCAGCCCAGCAGCATCCCGGCAAACATCGCCAGCACCCCGCTTACCAGGACGACCAGGGTCAGGCCGGCCTGTTTGGTTGAGATCTGCAGCAGATCGAGATAGCGGGAGAAGAGCAGCAGGGAGAGGGGAAAGGAGAAGGCCAGCAGGATATGGGAAAACCGGAGTTCGAGCTGCCAGAATGAGGCAAAGTTCCAGGAATAGAGAAAATAGATCCAGCTCAGGATGGAGATCAGGACCGCGGTTTGCAGGAAGCGGTCTTCGCGGCGGTTGGCGGTGGCTTTGCCGCCAAGCCCCAGCAAAATGGTGGTCAGCAGGTAGCCCAGGGCGGCGCCGTTGAGCAGGGCTGAGCTGCCCGCCAGGGCTCCAGCTACCAGGAGGAGAGAGAGGCCGGCCAGCAGGTTGCGCAGCCGGGAGGCCTTGGGGCCATAGCGTTGGGGTGTAACCAGGAAATGGAGAAAAGAGGTATAGCCGAAACCCAGCACCCCGATCAAGCCATGGGCGTTTACCCCGGGAGCGAGTTGTGGCCCGAGACCATAGAGATAACCGCTGAGGCCGGTCAACGCGAAGTAGAGCAGACAGCTTAACCTGAGCACAATTTACCACCGTGATCCATTTTTAATCCATTTTGACCGTTTGCCGACCAGCGGGCAAGATCACCCATTAGGTATCAAAAAAAGCGGTTTTCAAAAAGAAAAATCGATGGACGAAACCAGCTTGCGCCGTCATACTTCAGCGCAAGGAGACATCTATCATGACAGGCAACAGCAGGAAACAGAGAGGTATTAACCGCCGTCAGGTTTTACAGATCTTCGCCCTGGCCGGGGCCGCCGGAGTTCTGGGGTTGCCACTTTTAGGCTGCGGTGAAGCCGGAATGCGGGTGGTGCGGCGCAGTCAGGCCATGCTGGGGACGGTGGTCAACCTTACCGTTTACAGCCGGGATCGGGAGCAGGCCGAGGCGGCGGTGACCGCGACTCTGGCCCGAATGGCCGAGCTGGAGGGTCAGTTGAGCCGTTTTCGCGAGGAGAGCGAGGTTGGGGTTCTCAACCGGACCGGCACCCTGGAGACGGCCGGCGCTGATCTCCAGGCCCTGCTCCAGCTGGCGGGCAGGGTGAGCGAGGCCAGCGCCGGCGCCTTTGACATCACCATGCTGCCATTGCTGGAACTTTACCAGCGGCTGGCCGAGCAACCGGCGGTTATCGTCGGAGATGAGGGGCGGGCCGCCATTGCCGCCGCCCGCCGGCAGGTTGATTTTCGCGGGGTTCGGCTGGAGGGCGGTAGGGTGAGTCTGGCCGCCGGCGGCATGGCCATTACCCTGGACGGGATCGCCAAGGGCCATATCGTGGATCAGGGAGCCGCCACCCTGGCCGCCCACGGCTGCCGACAGATCTATGTCGAGGCCGGCGGAGACCTGCTGGTCAAGGGGGGTAAGCCCGGCCGGGAACCCTGGCGGATCGGGATCCGGAATCCCCGTCCCCAGCTGGCCCTGCCCTTGCCGGTGATCAACGCCGACAGCCTGGCGGTGGCCACTTCAGGGGACTATTATCAGCCCTTCAGTTCCGATTTCAGCTATCATCACATCATCGACCCCCGGACCGGATTTTCCTCGCCGGAGCTGGCGGCGGTGACCATCACCGCCCCCAACGCCGCCCTGGCCGACGCTCTGGCCACCGCCTCTCTGGTGCTGGGGGCCCAGCAGGCCATGGACCTGCTGACCGTCTTTCCCGGCTGCGAGGGCTATTTCGTGCGCAAGGATTTGAGTGTCAGCCAAACCGCCGGTTTCCCCGTCTGATTATGCAACATTTTGTCCTCAAAAAAGGGCTGGATCTGCCCATCAGCGGCCCGCCTCGCCAGGAGATCGAGCCGGGTAACGTCGTTGGGCATCTGGCCCTGGTGGGTGATGATTATATCGGCCTGCGTCCCTCCCTGGCGGTCAAGGAGGGGGAACGGGTGGCCGCCGGGCAGCTGCTTTTCACCGACAAGAAAAATCCCGGGGTCAAGTTCACCGCTCCCCTGGCTGGGGAAGTGATTGCCATCAATCGGGGGGAACGGCGGCGTTTCCAGGCGCTGGTGATCAGGATTGAAGGAGAGGATCAGGTCACCTTCCCCGCTCTGGCCCAGGAGCGGGGTCCTGGGCTGCCGGCGGAAACCGTCCGTTCGGTGTTGCTGGATTCCGGGCTTTGGCCGGCTCTGCGGACCCGGCCATTCGGTAAGGTGGCCGCCGTCGATCGCCGTCCTTCCGCACTTTTCGTTACCGCCATGGATACCCGGCCTTTGGCGGCTGATCCGGCCGTGGTTATCGGTAAGGCCGCCGCTGATTTCCGGCTCGGCCTGCAGGTGCTGCACACCTTGGTGCCGAAGATATTTTTATGCGCCGCCGCCGGGATTGATCTGCCGGGGGATGAACTGACCGGCATCACCTCCGCGCGCTTTGCCGGCCCCCATCCGGCCGGTTTGGCCTCGACCCATATCCATTTTCTGGACCCGGTGGCTCCGGGCAAGCAGGTCTGGCAGATCGGCTATCAGGATCTGATTGCCATCGGCCATCTCTTCCGCACCGGGCGTCTGTTGTCCTCCAGGGTGGTGGCCCTGGCCGGGCCGGGGGTTAAAAATCCCCGGTTGATCAAAGCCCCGCCGGGCGCCTCCCTGGCTGAATTGTGCGCCGGCGAATTGACCGATTCGGGGCCGGCGACGGCTGCGGCGGAACCCCCTCTTTTGCGCCTGCTCTCCGGCTCGGTGCTGGACGGTCGTCGAGCCGCCGGCAACTTTGCTTATTTGGGACGTTATCACGATCAGGTCAGCGCCCTGATCGAGAGTGCGGGCAGTGCTCCTTTCAACTGGCTTGGCCTGGGGCGTGACCGTTTTTCCCTCACTCCCGCCTTTATCTCCGTCCTGACCCGCTTTAAAAAAAGCGGCGGCCGTCTGGCGATGAACACCGCCCTCTGGGGGGGGCGGCGGGCCATCTTCCCCCTGGGTGGTTATGAGCGGGTAATGCCCCTGGATATCATCGCCACCGCCCTGCTGAAAAGCATCGCCACCGGCAATGTGGAGAAGGCGATGGAGCTGGGCTGCCTGGAACTGATTGAGGAGGATCTGGCCCTGTGCGGTTTTGTCTGTCCGGGCAAGAACGATTTCGGGCCGATGCTCCGGGCGGTATTGACCAGTATCGAGGCCGAAGGATGATCAGGCGACTGGACAGCTACCTGCGGCACCTTGAACCCCATTTCAAGAAGGGCGGGCGCTGGTCACGCTGGTATCCGCTCTATGAGGCCACCGACTCCTTCCTGATGGGCAGTCGGTTGACCACCAGCACCGCTCCCCATGTGCGGGACGCCATCGATTTCAAACGGATTATGATCATGGTGATCATCGCCCTGATCCCCTGCGTGCTGATGGCTTTGTGGAACACCGGCTACCAGGCCAATCTGGCCCTGCAAAGCCTGGGGGTGGATCTGCCTCCCGGCTGGCGGGGGGCGATTCTGGCGGCCACCACCGGCGCCTCTCCCACCAGCCTGGCCGCCAATATTCTCCACGGCAGCCTCTATTTTCTGCCCATCTATCTGGTCTGCGTGGTGGTGGGCAGTGTCTGGGAGACCATCTTCAACATTATCCGGGGCCATGAGATGTCCGAGGCGTTTCTGGTCACCAGCCTGCTGTTGCCCCTGACCTTGCCGCCCACCATCCCCCTCTGGCAGGTGGCGGTGGGGACCAGTTTCGGGGTTATTTTTGCCAAGGAGGTCTTCGGCGGGGTGGGGCGCAATTTCATGAATCCGGCCCTGGTGTGCCGGGCCTTTCTCTTCTTTGCCTATCCCGCCCAGATGAGCGGGGAAGGGGTGTGGGTGGCGGTGGACGGTTTCAGCAGTGCCACTCCCCTGGCCGCCCTGGCCGCAGCCCCGGCCGGCGATCCTTTGGCCTCGCTGGGTTATAGCTGGTGGGAGGCCTTTGTCGGCACCATCCCGGGTTCCATGGGGGAGACCTCGGCCCTGGCCTGTCTGCTGGGAGCGCTTCTGCTGCTGGTCACCCGGATCGCCTCCTGGCGGATCATGGGTTCCATGCTGCTGGGGGCCTTGGTGGTCACTCTGCTCTTCTGGTTTTTCCCGGCCCCGGACAGCCCCATGCATCAGGTGCCGCCCCACTGGCACCTGGTGCTGGGCGGTTTTGCCCTGGGGCTGGTCTTCATGGCCACCGATCCGGTTTCCGCGCCCCATACCGACATCGGCAAATGGTGTTACGGCCTGTTCATCGGGGCCCTGGCCATGGTTCTGCGAGTTCTTAACCCCGCCTTCCCGGAAGGGGTGATGCTGGCGATCCTGCTGGGCAATATCTGCGCCCCGTTATTTGACTACCTGGTGATCCAGGCCAATATCAGGCGAAGGATGCTGCGCCATGGCTGATCGGGAAAACAGCTTCCGCTCATTTTACACGGTCCTGTTGCTGGCCCTGGTCTGTTCGGCCCTGGTCTCCGGGGCGGCGGTGGGGTTGCGGGAACGCCAGGAGGCCAACCAGCGGATCGATCAGCAGAAAAATATCTTGCAGGCCGCCGGAATTTACCAGGCGGGAGTGGATGTGGAACAGCTGTTTGCCGGGGTGGAGGCCAGGATTATCCGCCTGCGGGACGGCAGCTTTGTCCCCCCGGAGAAGATCGACCCCGGGCAGTTCGATCAACTTAAGACCGCCCTCAAGCCCCAAACCAGCCGGGAGTTGAGCCGGCAGGAGGATCTGGCCGGTCTGGGCCGGCTGGAGGAGTACGCCCTGATCTACCTGGTGCGGGAAAACGGCCGGCTGCAAAAGGTGGTGCTGCCCATCCGCGGCCGGGGGGCCTGGTCCACCATGCACGGCTATGTCGCCCTGGCCGCCGACCTGAATACCGTGGCCGGGGCGACCTTTTACCGCCATGGCGAAACTCCGGGCCTGGGGGGAGAGATCGAGAACCCCGGCTGGCTGGCGGCCTGGCGCGGCAAGCAGGTTTACGACCGGCGCGATCAGCCGGCCCTGCGGGTGGTCAAGGGTGACGCCCCCCCGGGTGAAGAGGGCCGGCACCAGATCGACGGAATCTCCGGGGCCACCATGACCCTGAAGGGGGTCAGCAACCTGCTGGAGTTCTGGTTCGGTGAACATGGCTTCAAGCCTTTCCTGGAGCGTTATCGGGAGGGAGGATTGGACGATGAGTGAAGAGAGCAAGAGAGAACTGCTGTTCCGGGCGATTTTTGAGCGCAACCCCATCGCCCTGCTGGTTCTGGGAATCTGTTCGGCCCTGGCGGTTACCGGCAATATGGCCACCGCCCTGGTGATGTCCATCTGTCTGACCCTGGTGGCCGCCTGCTCCGGAGCGATCATCAGCGCCCTGCGTCACCATATCCCCAATACCGTCCGGATCGGGATCCAGATTACGATCATCGCCACCCTGGTGATTCTGGTGGATCAGATTCTGAAAGCCTTTTTTTATGATCTTTCCCGCCAGCTTTCCATCTATGTCGGTCTGATCATCACCAACTGCATCGTGATGGGCCGGGCCGAGGGGTTCGCCATGAGCAACCCCCCCGGCCGTTCCTTCATCGATGGTCTCGGCAATGGCCTGGGTTACTCCTTTGTCCTGCTGGTGGTTGCTTTCTGGCGCGAACTGCTGGGGGCCGGCACCCTTTTTGGCCACACCATCCTGGCCACCACCCGCCGGGAGGGCTGGTATGAGCCCAATGGCCTGATGCTGCTGCCGGCCAGCGCCTTCTTCCTGGTGGCCCTGATCATCTGGCTGTTGCGGGTTATCTATCCCGGGCAGCAGGAGAAGTAAGGGATATGGGCCACTATTTCGAAATCTTTTTCACCGCCCTGCTGGTCGAAAACCTGGTGCTCTCTTTTTTCCTTGGGATGTGCACCTTCCTGGCCATCTCCCGGCAGGTCAAGACCGCTCTGGGCCTGGGGCTGGCGGTGGTGGTGATCCAGGCGATCACCGTGCCGCTGAATAACCTGATCCTGAATTGGGTGCTTAAACCCGATGCCCTGGCTTGGATCGGGCAGGGGGGGCTGGATCTCACCTTTCTCGGGCTGCTGGTTTATATTGGAGTGATCGCCGCCGTGGTCCAGATTTTGGAGATGTTTCTGGATCGTTATGTGCCGGCCCTCTACAATACCCTGGGGATTTTTCTGCCCTTGTTGACCGTCAACTGTGCCATTCTGGGGGCCAGCCTCTTTATGGTGGAGCGGGATTACACTTTGGGCGAGAGTTTCGCCTACGGTCTGGGGGCCGGCGGTGGTTTTCTGCTGGCGGTGGTGCTGCTGGCGGGAATTCGGGAGAAGCTGGAATATGCCGATCCGCCCGCCGGTCTCCGTGGCCTGGGACTGACCTTCATTGCCGCCGGCCTGATGGCGTTGGCTTTCATGGGCGTGGCGGGGATAACCTTTTAATCCTCCGGGACCGGGAATTAAGATGAGTGAAATTACGGTCGCGATAATCTCCTATCTGGTGATCCAGCTGGTGCTGGTGGCCCTGATTGTTCTGGCCAAACGCAACCTGATGCCGGGAGGGGAGTTGGCGATCCTGGTCAATGGCGAGAAAAAACTGTCGGCAAAACCGGGGGACAAGCTGCTCACCTCGCTCTCCGAACAGGGGATTTACCTCTCATCGGCCTGTGGGGGTGGGGGCAGTTGCGGCCAGTGCCGGGTAACGGTCAACAGCGGCGGCGGCAGCATCCTGCCCACCGAGCGCTCCCATATCAACCGCAAGGAGGCTCGGGAAGGGGTCCGTCTGGCCTGTCAGGTGGCGGTGAAGCACGATCTGGAGATCACCGTCCCCCGGGAGATGCTGGAGACTAAGAAGTGGCGCTGCGTGGTGGCCTCCAACCATCACATTGCCACCTTCATCAAGGAGCTGGTCTTGGAACTGCCGCCGGGTGAGGAGGTTGATTTCAAGCCCGGCGGCTTTATTCAGATCGAAATCCCTCCCCACGTTCTGGAGTTTTCCGACTTCGAGGTTGATGAAAAGTTCATGGCCGACTGGACCAAGTTCCGCCTCTTCCAGTACAAGTCTTCGGCCCACGCCCCGGTGAGCCGGGCCTACTCCATGGCCAACTATCCCGGCGAGAAGGGGATTTTGAAACTCAACGTCCGGTTGGCCACCCCGCCCCTGGACGATGAGGAGGTCAGCAAGGTGCCGCCGGGGAAGGCTTCATCCTACATCTTTAATCTCAAGCCCGGCGACGAGGTGACCATCTCCGGACCTTATGGGGATTTTTTCATCCGCGAAGGGGAGCAGGAGATGATCTACGTGGGGGCCGGGGCCGGGATGGCGCCCTTGCGCAGCCATATCTTCGAGTTGCTCAAGGGCCGGAACTGTAAGCGCAAAATCTCCTTCTGGTATGGGGGGCGCAGTTTGCGGGAAGTGTTTTACGTGGATGAGTTCAAAGCCCTGGAGCGGGAGTTCCCCAACTTCTCTTTCCACCTTTCCCTCTCCCGACCCCGGGAAGGGGATGACTGGGATGGGCATGTGGGCCATATCCAAAAGGCTTTGTATGAAAATTACCTCAAGGATCACCAGGCCCCGGAGGATGTGCAGTACTACGCCTGCGGGCCTCCGCCCATGATCGCTTCCCTGACCGGGATGCTCACCGAACTCGGGGTGGAGCGGGAAAGCATCTTTTACGATGACTTTGGCGGTTAAGGGGAGGTTGGCCGATGAAGAACCTGCTGTTGACCTTTGCCATTACTCTGCTGGTGGTGGGGGGGGTCGGCCTGCTGCTCAACTTCTGTCGGCGGCGTTTGCGTAAAACCCCCCACGGTCTCACCGGCATCTGCCACAAGGATGGCGGCCGGCTCTGCTCCTCCTGCCGTGATCAGCTCCAAGCGGGTCGGGAGCGGAACCAGCCCCAGGGCCGGCCGGGGGAAAAATCATGAGACCAGGCGACCACGCAGGCTGTGGCGACAGGCCTCTTCCAGGATCACCCGCAGGAGTTGGCCGGGGTGCAGTTGCCGGTCACAGGAGAAGTTGACGATCCGGTTTTCCGGGGTGCGGCCGCTCCACTGGTCGCCGGCGGCCTTGCTTTTACCCTCCACCATCACCTCCACCGTTTTACCCACCAGCTCCCGGATGATCTCCTGACTGATCTCCTCCTGCCGGGCCTGCAAGCGGGCCAAGCGCGCGCTTTTGACCTCTTCCGCCACCTTGTCCGGAAAGTCGGCGGCGGCGGCCTTGGGCCGGTCGGAGTATTTAAAGGAGAAGGCGGAATCGTAACGGACCAGCTCCAGCAGTTCCATGGTCTGCTCGAAATCACCCTCGCTTTCCCCCGGAAATCCGACGATTATATCGGTGGTGATGGCAATCTCCGGGCAAGCCTGGCGCAGGGCAGCCACCTTTTCCAGGTAGGCCGCCCGGGTGTATTTGCGGTTCATTCGGGCCAGAATCCGGTCGGAACCGGACTGTACCGGCAGATGGAAGTGGGGGCAGAGTTTGTTGATCTGTCCCAGGCAGACCATCAGTTCCGGGGAGAGATCCTTGGGGTGGGAAGTGGTAAAACGGATCCGGCTGATTCCGGCCTCCTGGGCCACTAAACGGAGCAGGTCGGGGAAAGTGGTCCGGTTCCCGGCGGGCTGGTCCAGGCCATAGGAGTTGACGTTCTGGCCCAGCAAGGTGATTTCCCGCACCCCATGGTCGGCCAGGTGGCGCACCTCGTCGATGATATCCTCGGGCCGGCGGCTGATCTCCCGGCCCCGGGTATGGGGCACCACGCAATAGGTGCAAAAATTGTTGCAGCCCTGCATGATGGTCACGAAACGTTTGGGTGAGCTTTGTCGGTTCCCTTCCATTTTGGGCAGAAAGGCGGGGATGGCGAAGGTAGGGGAGAGCTCGACGGCGGTGGTGCGGGCCGCCCGGTCCCGGGCGGCCCGCACCAGCTCCGGCAGCCGATAGATATTCTGGGGACCGACCACCAGATCGAGGTGGGGCATTCGGGCCAGCAGACCGGCACCATCCTGTTGGGCCACGCAACCGGTGACCGCGATCACCAGGTCGGGGTTGCGCTCCTTGAGGGTCCGGTAACCGCCCAGCAGGCTGTACGCTTTCTGGGCGGCCTTACCCCTGATGCTGCAGGTATTGACCACAATACAGTCGGCCTCCTCGGGGCTGGAGGTTTCCAGGTAATAATCCTCACCCAGCAGCTGGGCCATGATTTCCGAGTCCCGCTCATTCATCTGGCAGCCGAAGGTTTCGATATAGAGATTTCTGTTCATACCGCTCAAGTGGTTGGGGGAGGAGGGGAGAGCTGCGGGGCCAAGGCCAGCAGCAGTTGTTCAACTTCCGGGGCCATCTCTTCGGAATAGCGAAGGATTACCCGTCCCTCACGCTCATCTATGGTGGTGAGCAGGGCCAGGTTGTCGTAGGCCTCCAAGATAAAGCGGAAAAAACCGATTCGGGCCGGGGCAATGATCATGGTGCGAGAGGCAAGTTCCATTCCGATTATGCTCACTAAACCTTGAGGCTGCTGTCCATGGCGCCTTCCAGAAGATGGCGGTAACGCTCCAGCCGGGGCTCCACCTCTTCGGCGAGAAGCTCCTCGGTTTGGGCCTCGGCCCGGCCGGCAAACTCGGCGGGATTGGCCATCAACTCTTCCAGTTCGGCCAGGGAGAAGGGGAGGCGCTCATCGGCCGCCAGTCGGACCAGCAGGTCATTATCGCCCCCTTCCTCCTTAACCATCTTGCCGGCTGCCACCGAATGCTGCTTGACCACCTCGTGCATCTCCTGGCGACTGGCGCCCTTGCGAACCGCGGCCATCAGAATCTTTTCGGTGGCCATAAAGGGCAGTTCCTGGCGTAGCAGTTTTTCAATTTGTTTGGGATAAACAACCATATCTGAGGTTATATTCATGTAAAGTCGCAAGATGGCATCCCCCAAGAGAAAGGCCTGGGGGATATCCATCCGGCGGATGGCCGAGTCATCCAGGGTGCGTTCAAACCACTGATTGGCATAGGTGGCATAGAAATTGGGCACCAGCCCCATCAGTTTGCGGGCCAGGCCGGTCATCCGTTCGGAACGCATGGGGTTGCGTTTGTAGGCCATGGCCGAACTGCCCACCTGGTTTTTCTCGAAGGGCTCCTCCTGGACCTTAAGATTGGAGAGCAGCCGCAGATCGACGGCAAATTTGTGGGCCGAGGTGGCAATTCCCGCCAGGGTCTCGGCGGTTTTGCAGTCCAGTTTGCGGGTATAGGTCTGGCCAGTAACTGGAAAAAGCAGGCTAAAGCCCAGCTTTTTGGCCACCAGTTCATCCAGTTGCCGTACTTTTTGCTGATCACCCTTAAAAAGCTCCAGGAAGGTGGCCTGGGTGCCCACGGTGCCTTTGGCCCCCCGGGCCTTGATCTGGCCTTCCAACCATTCGATGGCCTCCAGATCCATCAGCAGATCCTGGAGATAGATGGTGTGGCGCTTACCCACCGTGGTGGGCTGGGCCGGCTGGTAGTGGGTGTAGCCCAGGGTTACCAACCCTTTGTGTTTGCGGCAGAAAGCGCTTAAATTGGCGATGACCGTCAGCAGGGCTTTTTTAATCAGCCCCAGGGCCTGCTTTTGGAGCAAAAGATCGGTGTTACAGCCGACAAACTGGGAGGTGGCCCCCAGGTGGATGATCGGCTCGGCCAGCGGGCACTGTTGACCGTAGGCGTAAACATGGGCCATGACGTCGTGGCGAATCTCTTTCTCTTTCTGGGCCGCCAGCTCAAAGTCGATATCATCGACATGTTTTTTCAACTCATCGACCATGGCCCGGGTAACCAGATCATCCAGGCCCATCTCATGCTGGGCTTCGGCCAGGGCAACCCAGCAGCGGCGCCAGGTGGTGAATTTGCTGCGCTCGGAAAAGATGGTTTGCATTTCAACGCTGGTATAGCGACTGACCAGCGGCTCCTGGTATAGATCACGATTCATCACGTTTCTCCGGTTAATTGCGTATAAGTTTGATATATTGTTCTTTTGTTAATGCCAAATTGTTCGTTTTTTGCCGCCAAATGGATAAACCGGGGCGAAAAATGGCCTAAAACGGCATGGGAACCGGCAGCTGGATTATATAACAGAATTCGGTGGGGATTGCATGCCCCATAACCGGTTCCTTGCCATCGCCGCCCGGGGAGCGCTGGCGGCCGTCGGTGGTATCTGTGTCGCTGCCGTTTTTTCCGACCATATCATAATGTCGCATAATGTATATTATGTATAGTTAAATTAAGTTAAAAAATATCAAAGCGTTGACCTTAAGAAAAAGTTATACCCCCGCTGGGGTGATTCCCAAAATACGCATTTGCCAGTTGGCGTGGCCATGATAGTTGTTGCGCTGAAAGGCAAAGGTCAGCTCCATGGTTTGATGACTGAGCGGCAACAGATCGGCCCCATGGCCGAAGGCGATGCCGCTGCAGGTCAAGCCCGGTTGTCGCCAGCGGAAACGGAGATGGTTGCCGCCCACGATCCCGGGCTGCTCCAGTTTCCCCTGCACCCCAAAGAGCGGTTCCGGGTTTCCCGGACCAAATGGCTCGAGTAAGGGATAAATTTCCAGCAAACGAGGGTCAAGCCGGCCGTCGGGGAAAAACCAGTCCGGTTCGGTCGGCGGCGACGGGGGAATCTCCGCCATTTTGCGCCCGATTTCCTGGTCCAGTTGCCGGCTGAAAGCGGCCAATTGACCTTGATCCAGGGAGAGTCCCAGGGCCGCGGCATGGCCGCCGTAGCCGGTGAGCCACTCCTGGCAGCTGGTCACCGCCGCCAACAGGTCCAGATCGGCCACCGAGCGCCCCGAGCCCCGGGCTACCCCATCCTCCAGGCTGAACAAAATGGCCGGCCGCTGGTACTCCCGGCTCAGCCGGGTGGCGGCGATTCCCAGCACCCCCGGATGCCATTCCGCTGAGGAGTAGATTAAAATATTAGCTGTATCTGCTTGGTCTTTTGTAATTTTTTCTTTGACCTCCGCGGTGATTCGCTCACTCAACTCCCGCCGCCGCCGGTTCATCTCTTCCAGATCGGCGGCCAGATCGGCGGCCTCGGCGGGGCTTTGGCTGATCAACAGGCGAAAGGCGGTTTCCGGGGTGGCGATTCGGCCGGCGGCATTGATTCTAGGGGCCAATTGAAAGGAGATATCGGTGGTTGAGAGCAACTGGCCGCCAATGCCGGCCACCGCACGCAAGGCTGCCAGGCCCGGCCGGCCGCCGGTTGCCAGGATGGTCAGGCCGGCTTTTACCAGGATGCGGTTTATCCCCCGGACGCTGACCATGTCCGCTATGGTTCCCAGGGCCACCAGGTCGAGATATTCCTTGAGATTGGGTAGTTTTTCCGCCGGCCGGCCCTTCTGGACCAGGCGGCGGCGCAGGCCCATCAGCAGATAGAAGGCCACCCCCACTCCGGCCAGATCCTTATAGGGAAAAGGGCATCCGGCCTGATGGGGGTTGAGGATGGCGGCGGCCGGGGGCAAAGTGGCGGGTGGGCGGTGGTGGTCGGTGATGATCACCGTATAGCCCAACTCTTTGGCGGCGGTCACCGCCTGGTGGTCGCTGATCCCGCAATCCACCGTGATCAGCAGAGGGTTGCCGCCTTCTTCGGTGGCCAGTTTTTGGGCCATGGCCGCCAGCAGATGGGCGTGGACTCCGTAGCCATCGGTGATGCGGTGGGGCAAGAGGTAGTGGAGGTTGCGGTGGCCCAGGCGGCGCAAAAAAAGGTAGAGCAGGGCCCCGGCCGTCACGCCGTCGGCATCGTAGTCGGCATAGATCACGATGGGCCTGCCCTCCTCCACCGCGGCGGCCGTGATGGTGCTGGCCTCCCGCATCCCCCGCATCAGATCGGGGTCCGGCAGTTCTTGCAGGTTGGGATAGAGAAAGGCGGAGATCTCCGCCTCATCCTGGAGGCCCCGCCGCCACAGCACCGCCACCAGGGCTTGGGGTAGACCGAGGCGCTGGGCCAGGAGGTGGCAGCGGCCGGGCTCCAGGGCCGGCGGATCCGGAGGGATAACATCCAACATGATCTTTTTAACTTATCTGACTGTTTTGTTGATTTTTGCCAAATTCCCTGAAGCCGATGATCAGGTATTGGCCGCAGGAGAGCAAGGTAAGGGAGGCGGTGGCGATCAGCAGGTAATCCCGCAGGAAAAGCAGGGAGAGCAGATATTCGAGCCCCAGAAAATAGACCACGGTGATCAACTGGAAGACGGTGGTCAGTTTGCTGGTATAGGTTGGCTCGATCTGCAGCTTGCTGTTGTTCAACATCAGGATGCCGAATCCGGCCAGGATAATCAGGTCCCGGCTGACCACCAGCACCGTCAGCCACTGGGGAATAACCCCGACCACCGCCAGGATGATGTAGGAGGTGATAAGCAGGGCCTTGTCGGCCAGCGGATCGAGAATGGCGCCCAGCCGGGTCTTCTGCTTCAGCAGCCGGGCCAGAAAGCCGTCCAGGCCGTCGCTGACCCCGGCGATGATAAAGATCAGCAGGGCGTAGCCATACTGCTCCTCCAGCAGGAAGATCGCCAGTACCGGTACCAGCAGGATTCGAATTACGGTAATCAGATTGGGAATATTCATGGACTATGTTGCTCCAGCCAGTGGCATATTCCCTCGAGATCATCGGGGGAGAACCACTTGATCCGCGCCATCCCGTTGAACCAGGTCAGCTGGCGTTTGGCGTAGCGCCGAGTATCCCGGGCCAGCAGCTCTTCAGCCTGTTTGAGGCTCCAGTTGCCCTGCAGGTATTGCACCATGTGACGATAACCGATGGCCTGCATGGCCGGTAATTCGGGGCCGTAACCCCGGGCCAGCAGTTCCCGGACTTCGGCGGCCAGTCCCTGGCTAAGCATGATCTCCACCCGGAGGTTGATCCGTTCATACAAAATATCCCGGGGACGGGCAAGTCCAATTACCGGCACCCCGGGGTCCAACAGGGCGGTTTGCCGGCTCCGGCGCAGCAGTTCCGACCAGGGCACCCCCCCGGTCCGATAGATCTCCAGGGCCCGCAGCAGGCGTTGATGATCGTGGGGATGGATCCGGTCGGCTGATTGGGGATCAACACGGGCCAGCTCGGCGTGCAGGACCCCTGCCCCCTCCCGCTCCAGTCGCGCGGCAAGTTCTGCTTTTAGCAGCTTGTCTTCACGGTCAAATTCGAAGATGCCATCCAGCAGGCCTTTCAGGTAGAGGCCGGTGCCGCCGGTGAACAGCACCCCTTTGCCCCGGGCTTTGATCTCCCGGCGGGCCGCAGCCGCATCGGCCAGAAACCGGGCCAGGTTGTAATCCTGGTCGGGATCGATGATGTCAATCAGGTGGTGAGGGACCTGCCGCCGTTCGGCAAGGGTGGCCTTGGCGGTGCCGATGTCCAGGTGGCGGTAAACCTGCATGGAATCGACGCTGATGATTTCCGCATCAAAGCGCCGGGCCAGCTCCAGGGCCAGAGCGGTTTTTCCCACCGCCGTGGGCCCAACCAGACAGAAATCGGTTGTTCCGGCCTCTTTTTTCCGGTAAATATGAGAACTTTTCATGATTCAAACGCGTGCGATTCTTGCGACCCACGACATTGCCCAAAAAAGGAGAACAGTCCATGCCGGAGCGTATCTTTAATTTCAGTCCAGGGCCGGCCACCCTGCCCCCCGAGGTTTTGCGACAGGCCGCCCGTGATATCGTAAATTATCAGGAGAGCGGCATCGGCCTGATCGAGATGAGCCATCGTTCCAAACCCTTTATGGCCATTGTCGATGAAGCTGACAGTTTGCTCCGGGAGTTGCTGGATATTCCCGATAATTACAAGGTCCTCTTCCTGCAGGGAGGGGCTTCCACCCAGTTTGCCATGGTGCCGATGAATCTGCTGGCGACCGGCCAAAAGGCCAGCTACCTCGACACCGGGGTCTGGGCGGCCAAGGCGATCAAGGAGGCCAGGCTGTTCGGCGAGATCGAGGTGCCCTACTCCAGCAAGGAGTCCACCTACGACCATGTGCCGGCCAATGGTGACTACCAGGTCGACCCCCAGGCGGAGTATCTCTATTTTGTGTCCAATAATACCATTTACGGCACGCAATTCCAGAGCTTTCCCGATTCGCACAATATGCTGGTCTGCGACATGTCCTCCGATATTCTCTCCCGCCCCTTCGATATCCGGCCCTTTGGCCTGGTTTTCGCCGGAGCCCAGAAGAATATGGGGCCGGCCGGGGTGACGGTGGTGATTATCCGGGACGATCTCCTTGACCGGGCCCCGGCCAACCTGCCCACCATGTTCAAGTACAAAACCCACGCCGACAAGGGTTCGATGTTCAACACCCCGCCCTGCTTCGCGGTCTACGCCGTGGGGCTGGTACTCAAGTGGTTGCGTGATCTGGGGGGATTGGCGGCCATTGAGCGGATCAACCGGGAGAAGGCGGGCCTGCTTTATGACGAGATCGACGGCAACGATTTTTACCGGGGCCATGCCCGTCTCGATTCCCGTTCGCTGATGAATATCACCTTCAATCTGCCCACCCCGGAACTGGAGGCCCAGTTTATCAAGGAGGCCACCGCCCAGGGTTTGGACGGCCTCAAGGGGCATCGTTCGGTGGGGGGGTGCCGGGCTTCGATCTACAACGCCTTCCCCCGTGAGGGGGTGGTGAAGCTGGTTGAGTTCATGCGCGAGTTTGCTCGCAAAAACGGCTGATACCCGGCCTGATGGATTACCAGGGCACCCACCTCATCCGGCCGCCCAGCGAGGCGGACAGCATCATCCTGCAGGTGACGGTGGGCTGCTCCCACAACCGCTGTACCTTTTGCGCCACTTATAAGGAAGAGCGGTTTCGCCTCAAGGATGAGGCCACCATCCAGGCCGATCTGGAGTTTGCCGCCCGCCACTGCCGCCGCCAATCCCGGATCTTTCTGGCCGACGGCGATGTCTTGGCCCTGTCCCAATTTAGACTGTCTAAGTTGCTGCGGGAGATCCGGCGGCGGCTGCCCTGGGTGAAACGGGTCAGGTTGTATGCCAACGCCAAGGCGATCCGCCATAAAACCCCCGAGCAGTTGCGGGAGCTGGCCGGGCTGGGGCTGGACCGGATCTACATGGGGTTGGAGAGTGGCCATGATCCCACCCTGGCCGCCATCGCCAAGGGGGCCGACGCGACGGCGATGATCGCCGCCGGTCAGGCGGTACGCCAAGCCGGAATTTTTCTCTCGGTTACCGCCCTGCTGGGTATTGCCGGCCGCCGGGATTCCCTGGCCCACGCCGAGGCCACCGGGATGGTGCTGGCGGCGATGCAGCCCAACCAGATCGGGATTCTCACCCTGATGCTGTTGCCCGGCACTCCCCTTTACCGGGAGGCGGCGGCGGGACATTTCGCCCTGCCCGACCAGGTCGGGCTGCTGCGGGAACTGCGCTCAATGGTGGTCAACCTGGGGGATTGCCGCTGCCAGCTCCAGAGTAACCACCCCTCCAATTATCTGAGTATCAATGCCCGCCTGCCCAGAGACCGGGAACAGGTGCTGGTCGCCATCGACCGGGCCCTGGCCGGAGAGACCGCCCTGCGTCCCGAATATCTTCGGGCCCTTTAAGCAAGCTAAGACCACCCCAACGGTGATGAACAAGATGGAAAAGATGGACCTGAAAAGCCTGACCCTGGCCGAGATGACCCAGTGGGTCAGCGAGTTGGGCCTTAAACCCTTTCGGGCCGGGCAGATTTTTGCCTGGCTTTATCGCCCGGGGTTCGATGATTTTGCCCGAATGACCGATATCGCCAAACATGTCCGGGCCCTGTTGGCGGAAAAGGCCACCATCAGCCGGCTGGAAGCGGTCAAGGAGGAACGATCCACCGATGGCACGGTCAAGTTCGCCTTTCGCCTGGCCGATGGTCATTTGATAGAAAGCGTGCTGATCCCAGAGGAAGATCGCCACACTTTGTGTGTTTCTTCCCAGGTGGGTTGTGCCATGGGGTGCAACTTCTGTCTCACCGGCACCATGGGCTTCAAACGTAACCTGACGGTGGCGGAGATCGTCGGCCAGGTGGACAGCACCCTGCTCTGGCTGCAAAGGCAGGCCGGCGCGGGCGAGGGTGAAACTTCCCCCCGGATCAACAATCTGGTTTTCATGGGCATGGGAGAACCGCTGCTTAATTTTGATAATCTGATTCGGGCCATCCAGATTCTGATGGAGCAGCGGGGGCATGATTTCTCCGGCCGGCGCATTACGGTTTCAACCTGTGGAATTGTGCCTAAAATGAAGGAGTTGGGTGAAAAAGTTCCAGTCAATCTGGCGGTTTCTTTGCACGCGGCCGACGATGAAACCCGTGATCTGTTGATGCCGATCAACCGCACCTACCCCTTGGAAGAACTGTTGCGGGCCTGCCGGGAATTTCCCCTGCCTCCCCGCCGCCGGATCATGATCGAGTACGCCATGCTCAAAGGGATCAACGACTCGGCCGCCGCCGCTCGCCTGCTGGTCAAAAAACTGCACGGGATCCGCTGCAAGATCAATATCCTGCCCTATAACGAAACCCCCTCTTTCCCCTACCGCCGCCCCGATGATGAAACCATCGAGGCCTTCCGCCAGATTCTGCGCAAAGCCGGCCACACCACCCTGCTCCGCACCAGCCGGGGGGCGGATATCTCCGCCGCCTGCGGCCAGTTGGCCGGGGAAAAAGAGTAGACCTGGGAGATAATCCGGGGTATTGCTGGAGCAGTTGGTTGATCAGGCCAGCAGTAACCTAGACAGTCAAAACAGGGGGGGGGTGACGGCATGCTGTCAAGCAAAGAACTTCTTGAGCTGACCGGAGTATCCCGGGCCACTCTCAACAACTATATCGCCCTTGGTCTGTTGCCGCGGCCAACGGTCAAACATCCCGGTGGGGACGCCAAGGCCCCCCGATTGGGCTATTTCGATCATTCGGCGGTGGAACTGATCAAACAGGTGGGCGAACTCAAGCGCCAGGGGCGCTCCATGGCCGAGATCTCCCGGTTAATTGGACAGTCCAGACCGCCCCTGCAACTAACCCCCCTGGCCATCCTGGTGGCTGATCTCCAGGACTATTCCCGTCTCCGCGCCGAATTACCGCCCCAGGAATATTTTGAGCTGCTCAATGAGTTTTGGGCCATTAACACCCCTGTTCTCCGTCGCTTCCAGGCCGTTCCCGCCAAGCATGCCGGGGAGGGTTTGGTCTGTTTTTTCCTGCCCCGAAACGATGGGGTCGACCACCGATTCAGGGCCATCGCGTGCGCGGTGGCCTTGCGGGAGGCCATGGAGGGCTTATCCTCGGGGTGGCGCCAAAGAAAAGGCTGGTTTAATGACCTGCTGCTCAATATCGCCCTTCATGCCGGTGAAGAGTGGTTGGGTGAGGAGCAAACCGCCAGTGGCCCCGAGCCGCGGCTGCTGGGTGAGGGCCTTGAGCAGACCGCCGGACTGGCTCGATTCGCCCGCGCCGGCGCCATCTGGAGCAGCAAAGCGCTTATCGCCGGTCTGCCTAATTCGGAACGCCGACGGATTCACCATGGGGTGCGTCGAGTGGCCCCCTCGGGAATCAGCACCCTGGTGCCCGAGACCTACGTTCAGATTGCCAGTCTTGTTGACTTGGACTGTCTAAATACTCAGGGGTTGGCCCCGATCGCCACCCTGCCGATCACCGAGATTGTCGCTTTACTGTCCGGAGGGGCGGAGTAGTTTTTTTTTACCGGTGGTGTTCAGGCTGGCCGGCTATCCTGGTCCAGGGTCAGGGGCAGTTGCCAGTCGATGGGGTTTTTCCCCTGTTTTTGGAGATAGTGGTTGGCCTGGGAGAAGTGGCGGCAGCCGAAAAAACCCCGATGGGCCGAGAGGGGTGAGGGGTGCGGGGCCTTGAGGACCAGGTGTCGGCGCCGGTCGATGAACGCCCCCTTCTTCTGGGCGTAACTGCCCCAGAGCATAAAGACCAGGTGCTCCGCCTCCTCGTTGAGCAGATGGACAATCCGGTCGGTGAACTGTTCCCAGCCCTTGCCCTGGTGGGAGCCGGCCATCCCCGCCTGGACGCTCAGAATGGCGTTGAGCAGCAGCACCCCCTGCTCGGCCCAACTTTGCAGGAAACCGTGTTTGGGGATGACGAAACCGACATCATCCCGGAGTTCCTTGTAGATATTGAGCAGGGAGGGGGGAATGGCGGTGCCGGGCCGGACCGAGAAACAGAGGCCATGGGCCTGGTTGGGGCCGTGGTAGGGGTCCTGGCCCAGGATCACCACCTTGACCTCTTCAAACGGGATCAGGTTGAGGGCGGCAAACATCTGGGGCCCTTTGGGATAGATGGTCTTGCCGACCGCCAGTTCCGCCAGCAGAAAGCTCTTCAGGTTGAGCATGTAGGGTTGGGAAAACTCGGGCAGCAACCGCTGTTTCCAGGAATCTTCCAGTTGAATTTGGTTGGCTTGGCTCATCTTGACCCTCCGGCTAAACCCTGCCGGGGGGAAAGAGGGCAGCGGCCTCGCGGACCCGGCCGTGCAGTTTATGGTCGATGAATTCCGCCGCCAGAGGGATCATATCATCGAGATAGTTCTCGATCTCTTTAGGGGTGGCGGTGGTCAGGGTTTGACAGAATAGACACTTGCGCTCCCCTCCCCCCGTGGAGGGCAGACCGAAATCTTCCAGCACGTGTCGAGTGATCTGCTGGTCGTCGAAATCGTCAAAGACCGGGAAGATGGTGCGGATGCCGAAACGGGATGAGAGTTCGGCGATCTTCTCCATGAAGATTGGAGTCTGTTCGGGATAGTAGTCCTGCCGCCGGGCGTAACCGGTGGCCAGCAGCGGCACCAGGTGCTCGACGCAATAGAGGATCGCCTTGGTGTGCATCCCGATCTTGCAGGCCACGCAGACCAGGTTTTTGCCATTGTAGCGCGGCATCAGCTCCTCAAAACGGTCCAGCCAGAGTCCCTGGAAAAGCCGGCCCATATCCAGCTCCACCATTTCGGTGTCCGGCATGGTTTCGGGTCGGCTGACCTTGGTGGCGAGAATCCGGCGGGCGGTGTCGAAGCGTTCGCGGGGAAAATCGTGAAAACGGCTCATGCCGTTGAGCATATGCAGCAGATGGATCTTGATCGGCCGGGGCAGCTCCGGGTGACGGCCGGCCGCGGCCAGGGCGTAAACGGCCAGGGAATCGGTGCCGCCGGAAAAAAGAATCGCCAGCTCCTGCTTGTTCATGCCTGCTCCTTTCCTGGTGGGTTCAGACCATTACTGGTCGGGATTTTTCTTGTAAAACTCCGGGTACAATTTACTGGCGCAGTCCGGGCAGATTCCATGACTCAGATCCGCCCGGGTATGTTTGCGGATAAACTGTTCAATCTGATTCCAGTAACCCCGGTCGTCGCGGATTTTCTTGCAGCTGGCGCAAATGGGGATGATTCCCTTTAGGGTTTTGATCTCAGCCAGGGCCTGTTGCAGTTCGTCGATCAGACCTTCCTTCTCCTTTTCCACCTGGCCGCGCTTTTCGATCATTCGGTCAAATGCCTGGCCTAAAATGCCTATTTCGTCGGAAGATCTAAGGTTTGCTCGTTTATCCATCTCCCCGCGCTCCACCGCTCGGACTGCCTCCACCAGGGTTAGAATCGGTCTGGTCATGATCAGGTCGAAGATTGTCACCGCCGCGCTGCCGACCACCAGTACCCCGATGATCATCCAGACCAGCAGCCGGATAATCGCATCCACATCTTTGCCAACCCGGGCCTCGGAGAGCCCGATCCGCACTTCGCCCAGGGTCCCTTGGAGCAAAGGGGCCGCTGTGTCGATAATTTTGCCCTGTTCGGTAAAAAGTTCCCGGGTGCTGGTTCGACCATCATCCGGGGAGAACCGGTTGGCCGGGAGCAGTTCCGTGGGGAAGCCGCCCGTGAAGGTATGGGCCAGTACGTTGCCCGAAGGGTCCAGAACAAAGATGTAGACAATATCGGCATCGCTGCTCTTCAGTTGGTGGAGCATCAGTTTCAGTTGAAAGTATTTTTCGGTCAGCACCGGATCGACGGCATTGGCGGCAATCTGTTGAGCGATGAGGGCTCCTTGCTGTTGCAGGGTCAGGATCAGCCTGCTGCGTACCGAGGTGTTGACCACCGCGAGCATGGCCAGACCCAGCAGCAGCACGGTGCTGAACATGGCGACAAAGAATTTTCCCCTAAGACCCAGATTCAGGTGCAGTTGCAACTTGGCTACCTCTCGGGTTCCGCTTGCGATTCCACCCAGGAGATCATCTCCCGGATCGAGTCGTAGGACCGGTCTTCCGTGGGGACAAACTGTTCAATCATCATCTTGTCCAGGATCGGCTTGCCTTGGGGGTCAAGGTGCGCCTCCTCGAAAACCAGGCGCAAGCGCTCACGAAGTTGGGGAGTGATGTTGGCCCGCACCACCACCGGGGGAATGCCGTAGGGTGTTGATTTAAGCAGAACCCTGGTGCGGGAGGTCAACTCCGGGTTGATCAGCAGCAGATATTCCCAGATCAGGCTGTCCACTGCGGCTCCGTCGGCCAGGCCCAGGGCCACGGCCCGGATCGACTTGTCATGGCTGCCGGAGTAGTGGTATTCCCGGAAAAAGGTTTCCGGGTCTTCACCCAGGCGGGCCAGCATATAGGTCGGCACCAGCCGGCCGGTGTTGGAGAGGGGGTCGGTGAAAACAAAGCTTTTGTCGCGCAGATCCCCGAAACTTTGAGCTGAACTTGCCTGGGGCACGATGAGGTAGGAGTAATATACCGTGTCTCCGTAAGCCTTGGGGGCCACCAGCAGATCCATGCCGAACCGGTCATGGCCGATCACGTAGGGACCGCCGCAGACAAAGGCCAGATCAACCTTTTCCTCCTGGATCAGTTGATTGATCTCGGCGTAATCTTCCCGGTCGATAAACTGGACCCGCAGGTCCAGTTGTTGGCCGAGATAATCGAGGAACTGTCGATAGTAGGCAAAGCCCTCCTTGGGCGTTATCATGCCACCGATGGCAACCCGGAGAACTTCCCGCTCCTCCGCCGCCGAATCAACCCCGGCGGGGCCCCTTTTTTCCAGGCTGATTTGGGTGGGCTCCTCCCGCTGGCCGCAGCCGAGCAAAAGCAGAAAAACCAAAACTATTCCGGCCAGGGTTGCGATGGAGCGCGGCACCACCCCTCCTCTTGCTGTGGTTGATCTCAAGGTTTGAGCACCCGATAATGGCAGAACAGCTCACCGCCGGCGGTTGGCCGGCAGTTCAGCAATTCCAGGTCCAGAAATGGTGTCCCCAGGGGCTGGGGGCCGCCGGCCAGGGTGGTGGCGCTTCGATCACCCGAAAGTTTGGGGGTGATGGTGATCAACAGTTCATCCACCAAACCCTGGCTCAGAGCCTGGTAGTTAAGCCCAGCCCCTCCCTCGACCAACAGTTGTTCCACCCCACGCCCGGCCAGAATATCCCAGGCTACCGCCAGGGATAAAACGCCATCTTTTTCCGGAATAATAATAATTTCGGCGTTAATATCGCTTAATTCCTTGAGGTTTTCGGCCCCCCGCGCCCCGGTGAAGATCAAGGGGGGCGGGCCGGTGTGAAAGATTTTCCGGCGGGATACCGGTGGTCTGCCCGAAGCGGTGATCAAGGCCCTGATCCGCCCTGTTGGCAATTGGCCCCGTGGGCCGCGCATCTCCACATCCTCGGCCCGCAGGGTCCCGGCCCCCATAACTCCGGCCTGGCTTTTTCCCCGCATCTCCTCGAGAAATTTCCGATCTTCCGGGCTGCCCAGGCCGGCGGGGCTGATCCGCCCGCAGAGGGTCATGGCCGCGATCAGCAGGGTTTTCATCGGCCAGGCTCGGCCGGCCGGTTACGGTGGTGGTAAAACATGGTTTCTCCCGGGCTTTCTTGGCTGTTGTTGCTTTTAGGCGCGCGTCCCGGTATCCTGCAAGGCGATATGATCGCCCCTGTAGTTTTGGGGCCCCGGTAGATGCCGCTTAGTGTCACTGCCAAGAAGATAGCAAGAGCCCCCATGACCCCGCAAGCCCAAATCCAGCAGATTTTGCTGCTCCAGATCGATCAGGATGATCTGGAGTTCCGCTTTTCCCCTCTGGCTCCGGTCTTGGAGGAGGATTCCGCGCTCGCGGACAGTGTGCGCCGGGTGGGAATTCTCCACCCACCCATCCTCAGGAAAAGGTTGGATGATCGCTATTTGATGATCTCCGGTCACACCCGGGTCCTGCTGGCTGGCCGTATTCTGGGCCTGGGCTCATTACCTTGCCTGGTGCTGCCGGCCACCTGCGATGATGCCCTGGCCCTGGAGGTGGCCTTTGAGGCCCTCTGCGCCCGCAAGGTGCCGACTCCCATGGAAGTGGCTTTTTTTTGTCAACGGATGGCGGCGCATTTGGGCATCGAGGAGATCGCGGCCCGTTTTTTCCCCCGGCTGGGTTTACCCCCCACCCCCTTTCTGGTAAGGCAGGCCATTGGTCTGGCCGGGATTGAGGAACCCTTTGCGGTGGCAATCCATCAGGGTCGTTTGCACGAAGCGGTGGGCCGGGAACTCATGGATCTGCCCCTGCCCGACCGCTTGGCCCTCTTTGAACTGATCGATCTGTTACAGTTGAGTGTCGGTAACCAGAAGAAGCTGGTCGCCGGTTGCCGGGAGTTGTCGGGGCGGGAAAACGTCTCCCTGCGTTCGATTTTGGGCAGTGCCGAAATCCGCGACATTTTAGATCATCAGGAGATGAATATTCCCCAGAAGGGCGCCGCTCTGATGCGCTATCTCACGGCCCGGCGTTTTCCGCAACTGACGGCGGCCGCAGCCGAGTTTGAGCAATTCCGCCGGGGGCTGGCCCTGCCCGACAACTTTAGTCTGGAGGCGACGCCATCCTTCGAAGATGACCGGCTGCGGCTGACCATCACCTTTGCCGGTCGCCAGGAGCTGAACCGGCGCCTCCCCGCCCTGCTGGCCGACGGCCATTAATCTTTGTCAACCCATCCCTTCACCGACAGGTAACTTTGATGAATGAACTGACCTTGATCCAGAAAATCGCGGTTTGGGCCCTGCCCCTGCTCTTTGCCATCACCGTCCACGAGGTGGCCCACGGTTGGATGGCCCGTCGCCTGGGCGACCCCACCGCCCACCTGCTGGGCCGCCTCACCTTGAATCCCGCCAAGCATATCGACCCGGTGGGGACCATCCTGGTTCCGGGAATTTTGCTGCTGCTGGGGGGCTTTATCTTCGGTTGGGCCAAGCCGGTGCCAGTGGATTGGCGCAATCTCCGCGATCCCCGCCGGGACATGATGCTGGTGGCCGCCGCCGGTCCCCTTTCCAATCTGGTGATGGCCGTTGGCTGGGGAATCGTCATGAAGATCGGGCTGGTGCTGGTGGAGGGGACGCCGATGCTGGGGATGCCGCTGGTTTACATGGGGGGGGCGGGGATCTTCATCAATTTAATCCTGATGGTGCTCAACCTCCTGCCCATCCCCCCCCTGGATGGCAGTAAGATCCTTTCGGGCCTGCTCCCGCCCCAGTTGGCCATGCAGTACAATCGCCTGGAGGGGATCGGATTTTTTATCCTGCTGGCCCTGCTGGCCACCGGCGTGCTGGGCAGCATCCTCGGGCCGCCCATCTATGCCTTGCGCCGCTTGATCTTCGCTCTGCTTGGCCTGTAAGCATTTCAAATGCGGGCCACCGCCAGAAAGATGCTGTGCAGGGAGATCACCAGGACCAGGAAGACCTTCCGGGCGGTGGCCGGGGTCAGGCCCGGCAGCTGGTAATGGATGATTTTTTGGGGGCAGCGGCCCAGGCAGTCGCCGCAGAGGGTGCAGGAGAGACCGGGTTGCCGACGCTCAAGGTCGGTGGGGGTGAGGGCGTCGTAGCGGCAGGTTCGGGTGCAGCTGGAGCAGTTGTTGCAGCCGGCGTCGATTTTTAGTCGGAAAGGTGAGATTTTCCCCAGGGTTCCAGCCAGCAGACCGATGGGGCAGTAGCTGACGCAATGGGTCATCATTCCGTTGCGGCGGGAGACCAGGAGCATGATCCCCACCCCCACCAGGCCGAAAGCGGCGGCGGTCAGCAGGGCCGGCAGCCAGCTGATTCCCAGCAGCCGCATCCCCAGGGCGGCGGCAACCACCAGGAGCAGGAGAGCTACCCGCAAGGTTCGCCGCCAGGGGGGAAGCGGGGTGGGTTTTTTCTGGGCCCTGCTGCTCCAACCTTCCCAGGCCCCGATGTAGCAAAGATAGCTGCACCAGGCCGGTCCCACCAGCACCACGGTGGAGAGAAAGAGGATGGGCATAAAGAATTCGGCCCCCCGGTAAAGGGGGCCGGCGATGATCAGGGCCGGCACCGGCAGATGGAGTTTGCCGGTCATCAACATCTCTTCGATCCCGGCCAGGCCCAGCAGCAGTTGGCCGAAAAACACCAGGGAAAAGAGCCCCCAGATCCGCAGGCGCCAGCGGTTGCTCCGGGCCGGATCGGTGAATTTACCGGTCAGCCAGGCGGCATAGAGGGCCATGAGCAACAGCTGGAGCCAGCCGGCGCCGGGCCAAAAACGTTCGGCCAGCAGGATGGGAAAGTCAAGACGATACTGGAGGTGCCCCAGAACGGCGGCGGTGATCAGGAAGGCGGCAATTGGCATGGCTTGGGGATCAGCGGCTAGGCCAGATAGCCCAGCACGCTTTCGCCGGCCTTGACCTTGTGGCCGACCTTGACTTCAAGTTGGGTGGCCAGGGGCAGGTAGAGATCGACCCGGGAGCCGAAGCGGATCAAGCCAAAACGCTGGCCCCGGCCCAACTGGTCGCCCGTTTCGGCCCAGCAGACGATGCGGCGGGCGATCAGGCCGGCCACCTGGACCACCGCCAGTTTCCGCCCGTTGCCGGCATCGGCCACCACTCCGCAGGATTCATTCTTCAGAGCCCCCCGCACGCTGTCGGCGGAGTAGAAGGCGCCGGGGGTATAAACGATCCGTTCCACCCGACCGGGAAAGGGGAAGCGGTTGACATGGACATTGAAGATGTTCATGAAGATGCTGACCTTATAAACGTGATCCTTAACGAAACGCTCATCAAAGATCCGTTCGATCAGGATAACCTTGCCGTCGGCCGGGGAGACCAGCACATCATCCTCGGGGGGGGAGACCCGCTCCGGGTCACGAAAAAACCAGAGGATGAAGATGGTAACGGCCAGCAGTAACAGGGTGGGCAAGCGAAAGCCCAGGATCGCCGCCAACAGGGTGGCAAATCCGGCCAGCAAGATAAAGGGCCAACCCTCCAGGGCGACGGGAATCCTGGGCTTGAGCATTACTGGGATTTCTTGGCGCGGGTGATGGCGATGCCGCCGGTGCGCACGATCTCCTGGATGCCGATGGGGCGCAGGATATCGATGATCGCCTGTACCTTGGTCTTGGACCCGGTCACTTCCACCACGTAGCTCTTGGGAGAGACATCCACCACCTTGCCCCGGAAGATATCGATCACCCGCAATACCTCGGCCCGGGTGCCGGCCTCGGCCTTGACCCGGATCAGAGCCATCTCCCGTTCGACATGGTCATGCTCCGCCATGTCGGTGACCTTGATTACGTCGATCAGCTTATGGAGCTGCTTGGTGATCTGCTCGATGATCGCCTCATCCCCGTGGGTGACCAGGGTCAGGCAGGAGACGTCCTTCTCCAGGGTTTCGGCCACGGCCAAACTGTCGATATTGAAACCGCGGCCACTGAACAGCCCGGTGACCCGGGAGAGTACCCCCGGCTTGTTCTGCAGAAGTACGGAAATGGTATGTTTCATGGTGATCTTCCTGTTCGTTTAAACTAAGAGCATTTCGGTGGTGGCTTTACCGGCCGGAACCATGGGGTAAACCCCCTCTTCGCGGGAGATAACAAAATCCATCATCACGGTGTTCTTGGTTTTGAGCGCCTCCTTGATCACCGGCTCGACATCGCTGGGCTTGGTGGCCCGCAGGCCCACCGCCCCGTAAGCTTCCGCCAGCTTGACGAAATCGGGGGCCACATCCAGGGTGGTGTGGGCGTACTTCTTGTCGTAGAAGAGCTCCTGCCACTGGCGGACCATCCCCAGGTAGTTGTTGTTGAGAATGGCGATTTTAACCGGACACTTGTACTGGCGGGCGGTGGCCAACTCCTGGATATTCATCTGGATGGAACCATCCCCGGCAATGTCGATGACAATCTGGTCGGGGGCGGCCATCTGGGCGCCGATGGCGGCCGGGAAACCGTAGCCCATAACCCCCAGACCACCGGAAGTCATGAAGTGGCGGGGTTTATTGAAGTGGTAGAACTGGGCCGCCCACATCTGGTTCTGCCCCACCTCGGTGGTGATGATGGCGTTGCCGCGGGTCAACTCATGGAGCTTCTGGACCACGAACTGGGGCTTGATCACCCCGGGCTCTTCCAGGTAACCCAGGGGGTGTTTGCTCTTCCACTCCTTGATCTGCTTGTGCCAGGCTTTGTGCTGCTCCTTGGCCGCCTTTTTGCTGAACTCCTTATTCTGGTCGAACCAGACGTTGATCGCGGTCAGGGCATGGCGGCAATCGGAGACAATGGGGATATCGACCCGGACGTTCTTGCTGATCGAGCTGGGATCGATATCGATATGGATAATCTTGGCGTGGGGCGCGAAGGCGTCGATCCTGCCGGTAACCCGGTCGTCGAAACGGGCCCCCACCGCGATCAGCAGGTCGCAGTTGGCCACCGCCATGTTGGCGTAATAGGTGCCGTGCATCCCCAGCATGCCCATGGAGAGCGAATCGGTGCCGGGGAAGCCGCCCAGGCCCATCAGGGTCATGGTGACCGGGATATCCAATTTCTTGGCCAGCTCGGTCAATGATTCGGCGGCGTTGGCGTTGATCACCCCCCCTCCCACGTAAAGCACCGGCCGCTTGGCTTTGAAGATGGTCTTGCAGGCCTTTTCGATCTGACCGGGATGGGGCTCGTAGGTGGGCTTGTAGGTCCGCATCCGGATCGGTTCCGGGTCGGGGAAATTGATCATCGCCCCGATCACATCCTTGGGCAGGTCCACCAGGACCGGACCGGGCCGGCCGCTGCGGGCCAAATGGAAGGCCTCACGGATGGTGGGGACCAGATCTTCCGCTTTTTTAACCAGATAGTTGTGCTTGGTCACCGGCCGGGTGATCCCGACGATATCAACTTCCTGAAAGGCGTCGTTGCCGATCAGCATGGTCGGCACCTGGCCGGTGAAGACCACCATGGGAATCGAATCACAGTAGGCCGAAGCGATGCCGGTAACGGTATTGGTGGCACCGGGTCCGGAGGTGACCAGGGCCACCCCCACCTCACCCTTGACCCGACCGTAGGCATCGGCGGCATGGACCGCCGCCTGTTCGTGGCGGACCAGAACATGGGTCAGTTTGGGGGTTCGCAGCAGTTCATCGTAAAGATCGATAACCGCTCCGCCGGGAAAACCGAAAATAACCTCAACTCCTTGTTCTTCCAGGCACTTTACAAAGGCCTGCGCTCCTTTCATTTTCATGGTTGTCTTTCCTGCGTTTGGTTTTGCCGCAAAAAAATCGGCCGCCGCCCTTTTGGTCGACGTCGCCGAATTCCTTAAGTAGCGACCGGAGATAACAACTGGTTCCGCGAGAGTCCCAAAGGAAAAATTCTTAATATAGTATGGCGGTCGGGCTTGTCAAGCAGCTTCGCTTCCGTCTGGTCTTTTTCAGGCCAATAAGCCGGCGGTGGAGAGTGGCGGCAGCAACCCGGCTTGCCGGCCGCGGCGGAGAAATTCGGTGATCGCCGCCCTGCCCTCATCGCCGAGCTCCATGGAAAAGTGATTGACATAAAGTTCGATATGCGAGCGCAGCACCTTCTCGTTCAGCTCGCCGGCATGGCGACGAATATAGGGCATGGCCGGCGTGGGATCGGCCAGGGCCGCTTCCACGCTTTGCCGGATGGCCTGTTCAATGGCGGTGAGTCGTTCCTTGCCCAGGGAGCGCCGGGCGGCGATCCCCCCCAGGGGAATGGGCAGGCCGCTGCTCTTTTCCCACCAGGCCCCGAGATCGGCCAGCAGCACCAGGCCGTGGTCGCGATAGGTGAAGCGGCTTTCATGGATGATCACCCCGGCGTCGATCTCACCCCTGACCAGAGCCGGCATGATCCGATTAAAGCGGATCACCTCCGGATTCCGGCACGCCGGCGCGAAAAGCCCCAGCAGCATGGCGGCGGTGGTATAGCGCCCGGGCACCGCCAGCCGGCGACCGGCCAATTGGGCCGGATCGATGGGTTCCCGGGCCACCAGCAGGGGCCCGCAGCCCCGACCCAGGGCGGCGCCGGCTCCCAGGAGAACGTACTGGTCCAGCACATGGCCCAGGGCGTGGAAGGAAAGTTTGCTCACATCCAGGCGGCCGGCCAGGGCCCATTGGTTCAGGGTTTCGACATCTTCCAGCCGGGGCGGGGCGAAAAGGGGAGCCTCCGGCACCAGGCCATGGACCAGGGCATGGAAGATAAAGGTGTCGTTGGGACAAGGGGAAAATCCCAGGGAGAGCGGCTGGGTGACATCTGTCATGCTCCCCTCCGGGTGGCCAGGGCCACCGCCAGTTGCGGCAGCAGCCGGGAGATAACTTCGGCCTGGCGGGCAACGGCCTCGGCCAGCCGCCAGCGGCGCGGATCCCGGTCCTCAACCAGGTTGCTGATACAGCGGATCTCCAGCAGGGGCAAACCCAGGCGTTGGCAAACCAGGGCGACGGCCGCCCCCTCCATGTTCTCGCAGAGTCCGTCATGGCGGTCCCGCAGGGCCAGGCCCCGCTCCCGGGTGGCGCTGGTGGCGTTCAGGGTCAGAAATACCCCCCGGTGAAAGGGGATGGCCAGTTCGGTGAGAATTTCGCCAGCCAGGCTGGTGAGGGCGGATTGCAGGGGGAAATCATGGGGGGCGGCGAAATTGCCACCGGTGAACGGTTCGGCCCCGTGGGGGGCGGCAATCCCGAAATCGGCCAGAATTTCCCGCTGGGCCAGGCAGATCTCCAGCAGGCCCGGCTCCCCGGGAGATCCGGTCGATTTCCGGGGATAGAGCCCCCCTACCCCACTCAGGACCACGCCGGTGTAAGTAGAGGGGCGAACCGCCAGATGGGCGGCGACGGTGGCGGCGCTGGCCACCGGGCCGACGTCGCAGCGCAGAAAATCAAAAGCAGTGGACGGGGCGGAATGCCCCAGGGCACGCTCCAGGGGGGCCAGCTCCATGTCGGTGGCGGCCAGGACCAACAGCCTGGTCTGACTTGGCGCCGGCGACCCGCCTGGTTGGGGAGGGGCAGGGGCCGTCGGACTCATGCTCCGGGATCGGCGGAACCGGCGGGCCCCCGGCGCTTGATCCGGTTCCGCTCATCGAGCACCACGATTTGCGGCTCATGTTTTAAAGATTCATCGGGGGGATAGAGGGCATAGCTGACAATGATGATCATGTCGCCGGCCAGCCCTTTACGGGCCGCGGCTCCCCGAAGGCCGATCATGCCCGAACCGGCCGGGGCCTTGATCACATAGGTTTCAAAGCGCTCGCCGTTGTTCATATTATAGACGTGGACCCGCTCAAAGGGGATCAGGCCCACCGCTTCCATCAGGTCGGCATCCACCGCCAGGCTGCCTTCATAGTGCAGTTCGGCGTCGATTACCGTCGCCCGGTGGATTTTGGACTTCAACATCGATCTCAGCATGGTTCGGTCACTCTCAAGTTAAAACAATCAGTTACCCAGGCGCTGTTCGGCCTGTTCAAGAAGCAGGGGGGGGGCCGCGGCCAGCTCCACCACCTGCTGGTAATGGCGGCGGGCCGCCTCGTCGTCGCCCTGCCGGGCCAGCAACTCGCCGCTTCCCAGCAGGCCCCAGGCTTCAAACCCTTGGGTGGTGGCCAGTTGCCGGTAGTGGTCGGCCGCCCGCTCATATTCTCCCAGTTCGGTGAGCACCTGGGCCAGATTCAACCGGACCATGGGGAAGCGGGGATCACGTTTGGCCATGGAATCCAGCAGCTCCTGGTAGGCCGCCGCCGCCGCGACCAAATCGCCGGCATCCCGTTCAATGTGGGCCAGTTCGATCCGGCTCCAGATCCCGGCTCCGGTTCGACGGTAGGAGGCCGCCACCTGAGCCAGGGCCTCCCGGCGGGCCTCATGGTCGGTCAGTTGCATGGCCTGGGCCAGCTGGCTGGCCGCCTGCTCGGTGCGGGAGGAGGTGTACTGTTTGCCAAAACTGAAACCCAGCACCAGGACGATGATTCCCACCAGCAGCCCCAGCAGCGGTTTGTACCAGACCCGGAGGAACTCTTCCGCCTGGGGCGGCAGATTCAACTCCTCCAGCACGCTTTTTCGGGGACTGCCGGCGGAGCTGACAATATTTTCGGGCTTGAAAATTTTTTTATCTGCCACGGATTTTACCTTGGTTTAATTGATTTACGGCGCGCCTTCGCCCGGAGCGGCCCTTTTTTATCCCTTTGCCGATCTCGGTCGGGTAGTATACTTATCTTTCGTTAAAAAATCATCCCGGATTTTCGCAACCGCCATGGAAAACCCCTTCGACAACCGCATCCAGACCGTCAGCGAGCTGACCCGCTCGATTCGGGGACTGCTGGAAACCTCCTACTCGATGGTCACGGTCACCGGCGAGATCTCCAACCTGCGCCGCCCCTCCTCCGGCCATCTCTACTTCACCCTCAAGGATAGCGATGCCCAGTTGCGGGCGGTGCTGTTCAAGGGGCAGCAGCGCTACCTGGCCTGCGTCCCCGCCGATGGCCTGGAGGTGCTCTGCCGGGGGAGGATCTCGGTTTACGAACCCCGGGGAGAATATCAACTGATCATCGATTTCATGGACGGCAAGGGCACCGGGCTGTTGCGGATCGCCTTTGATCGACTCAAGGCCAAATTGGAAGCGGAAGGGCTTTTTGACCCGGCCCGGAAAAGGGTTCTGCCCTACCTGCCCCGCCGGATCGCCCTGGTTACTTCACCCCAGGGGGCGGCGGTGCGGGATTTCCTGATCCAGGCTCGGCGGCTCTCCCCCGGCACCGCCATCGAGATTGTCCCGGTCAGGGTCCAGGGCGATGGGGCGGCGGAAGAGATCGCGGCGGCCATTGAACTGCTCAACCGCTTGGGCCGCAGCGAAGTGATCGTCCTTTGCCGGGGCGGCGGCTCTTTGGAGGATCTTTGGGCCTTCAACGAAGAGGTGGTGGCCCGGGCCATCGCCGCTTCGGCAATTCCGGTGGTTTCGGCGGTGGGCCACGAGGTTGACTTCACCATCGCCGATTTTGTGGCCGACCTGCGGGCCCCCACCCCCACCGCCGCCGCCGGGATGATTATGCCGGAACAGCGACTGCTTTTGGCCCAAATCAGGGAGTTGCAAAGGCAGTTGGCCACGGCGATGAAGCGGCAACTGGCCGCGGCCCGCCGGCAACTGGAGGCTGAACAGCGGCTGCTGCGAGATCCGGCCCGCCTGCTGGCCGGCCACGCCATGCGGCTCGACTACCTGCGGGCCGAACTGGCCCATGCCCTGCAGGCCAAGCTGGGAGCGGACCGGGAAAGAGTGAACCGTCTGAGCCACCAGCTGGGCCGGCTAGATCCCCGCAACCGTTTGCTGACCCACCGGGGGGAGCTGGGGGAAAACCGCCTGCGCCTCTTTTTTCTGACTCGGCGCTTGCTGACCGCGAAACGCAATCAACTCAACCGGCTGATCGCGTTTCTGGACGCGGTCAGTCCCCTGGCGGTGCTGAGCCGGGGTTACGCCATCGTCCGCCTCCCCGACGGTGGGGTGGTTCGTTCGGTCAAGCAGGTTGCCCCCGGCGTCGCCCTGCGCTTGACCCTCCACGACGGTAGTTTGAACTGCCAAGTGACCGACGAAACCACCTCTGATTCACCAACAAAGAGGGCCTGACCGGAAAAATCCGATCAGGCCCTCTTGCTTTGACAGTAACAACAGCCTTAATTAACGATCAAGGCTTACCCGGCGGGTGATATTGTGCAGATTGTAACGCATGCCGGGGTTGACCACATCATAGGACAGGTTGACTGTAACATCCACCGTCCGCACCCCTTCCGGCAGGACGAACTCAAAGGTGTCCTCCTTGGTGCGATAGGGCTGGATGCTGGTGTCACGAATGTTGGCCGTCTTGACCTGGGCGCCGTAGAGCATCTTGGAGCTCATCTCGTTGGTCGCCTGGGGATGGTAGTGGCGGGATTGCATCTCGATCTCTTTGCCGTCAACAGTTTTTGCGGTCACTTCCAGGACCACTCGCTGATGAGACGGTCAGCCATCGGGGATGCGGTGACCGGCACTGGAGTTGATTTTGGTGTTGACCACCACCTTGGGAACATGTTTTCCCGCCTGCAGCAGCCACTCATAGCCCAAGGTCTGGACATCCAGGCTCAGGGATTTCTGGTAGCGGGCGATGGTGCCCTCTTTGTCGTTGAAGTTGGGACCGATAAGGTGGTCGGCAATGCCGTTGATCGGCTGCATGTGACATTCCTGGCAGGTCTGGGTGCCGCCGGCCGGAATGTAGGCATGAAGGTAGCTGCCGTACAGGTTGGCGCACTGGACCGGATTCTCGAACTCCAGGTTGGGGCCGAGACCGTGACACTGGCCACAGACCAGCGGTTGCTGCATGATGTCGCTCTTTTTAACCGACTTGAAGACCGGGTCCGGATGGTTGGCAACATCCTTGGAGCCGTAGAGCACATTGGGCTCGGGATTGCCCACCGACAGCCGATGGACAATGGCCTTGGTGTTGTGGCAGACCAGGCAGGTGATCTGGAGTTTGCCGATCTTTTCCCGATCCTGAGCCACCAGGGCCTGGGCGTACTCAACCGCCACCGAATCTTCGGCGTGGGTCATCGCCTGGGGCAGGTGACACTTGAAACAGGGAAAGGTGGCGATGGTCGCCTTACTGGGATCATCGGGGGAAAAGGGGGTGGCGCCCTTCATGGCCAGGGGGGTGTCCTTAAGGCCGCCGGCCACGCCCATCATCGGGCGGGCGTGATGGGATTGCTCCCACTGTTCGTAAATTTGACTGTGACAACCTTTACAGCGTGACGAATCGAACATTTTGGCCAACTCGTCAATGGTTTTGGCCTTCGGGCCATCCAGAGCCGCCATTGCCGCTCCCGGCAAGGCAACAGCCAGGACGGCAAGCCCCAAAATCCAACGTTTCATACTTTCTTTCCTCCTCTCTTAGTTAAGAAATCCGACACTTTAAGCAAAATCTTTGTTCCCTCTGTTCCTCACCTCCTTTGGGGTTGTTTAATGATTATTCGCTTAAATCCATCAGCAACCACAAGCTATGGACAAGCCTCTCAGTAAAGCGCTGCTCTCCAGGGCGGGGCCGGGGCCGGCGGTTTTTACCCGCAGGCTGCCATTGACCCGACCCATGGCGAAGGGGCGAAAGCTGAGGGTAACCGTGCAACTTTCCCCCGGCCCTAAAGTGGGATTGCCCCGGCCGCAGGGGTTCTCTCCCCCGTTCAAGTCTAGGGTGAAATCACCTCTTTTGGCCAGGGTTATTTGCGAGATGGTCTGGGACAGCGCGCTTTTATTGTTGATGGTGAAAACAATGGGAGGCGAAGCGCTGCCCACCCCCATAAAGCCGAAGTCGTGGCGGGCGGGCGAGATGGTCAGAGGGGAGGCGGTTTCGCTTAGGGAAGGTTCAGGGCGGCAAAACAGGAAGAGGGCAAGAAAAAAAAGTAAAATGATTCTGCGGGTACTGGCAGATCGTCTGGCCATTATTTTCTGCTCTTTTGGTTAAAGCTGGATAGCACCGGCGAGACCGGCGACGGTTGGTCTCTGTTATTATTGCAGTACATTGTGGTATTTGCCGGGCGGGATGTCAAGGGGAAAATTACCTTTGCCGGTTGGCACCCCTCCCCTGCTTGTGGGCCAAAAAAAAGCCCCCGGGGGGATTAATCCCGGGGGCTCTCTGTGTTTTTGGTTATCCGGTTAAGGAGTTAGAACCGGTACTGCAGCATGGCGGTAACGGTGGTGAAGTCCTGGACGGTGGCGGTTTCCCGCTCAAAATCGGTCTCTGCCCACTCCAGGGTCAGGCGAATATCGTTACCCCGGAGGTAGTAGTTGACCCCCAGGGCTAGGCGGTCGATCTCCTGGTCGTAGATACTCTGCAGATTGGCGAAACTCCAGTTCTCATAACGGCCGAAGAACTGAAGCTGGCCGGGGCCCACCGGGTCGGCCAGCAGGTAGCCGCCCTGGAGGTAGTAGCCGTTTTTCTCGCCGTCGATCCCGTAGCTGACCGGATCCGGATCCCAGCCTTGGTAGTTGTCGTCAAAGGAGCTGTCCAGATAGGCCGCTTCCGCGGTAAAGGTGCCGATGGGGGTGGGCAGCTCGCCGAAGAGATCCACCGTCCAGGCGGAATAGTCGTTGGCGCCGGTCTGCAGGGTCTGGTTGCTGTAGGCGGCATCCTTCTCGAACTGGTAGCCGGCCCCCACGGTCAGTACCCGTTTGGCTCCGAAATAGGTGCCGAAGTAGAGGGGGATCGGTTCGGGATCGAGGAAGCTGTAGTGGGCCCGGGCGGTGTAGCGCAGATCGCTGCCCGGGGTGTTGGCCCCCTTGACCCCGGTGGTGATGGCCAGTTTGTACTGGAGCCGCTGATCCACCAGGTTGCCCCAGAGCATCATGCCGTAGTCCCGGGAGCGCCGGGGGATGGAGGTGTAGACAAACTCCGAACGATCCCGGGTAAGGTCGAAGAAGCAGCCGGTGTTATGGGCCCGGACCAGGGGGTCCTTGAGCAAACCCACCCGGAGGTTGGCGGCCTGGTTGAAGTTGGCCATGAAATAGGCGTCGAGGACCGAGAAGTCGCTGGGGGTGTTGTCCTGGACGTCGATGGCGTGGATCCGGCGGTTACCGGTCTGCTCCATGGCGAAATAGAAGCCGTAAGTCTGGTCGCTCATCCCCATCAGGGAGACCCGGTTGCGGCGGAAATAGACGTCGGTGGTGTTATCGGTGCCGTCGGCTCCGGAACCGGTATCCCGCCACTGGCCGTAGAGCTGCATCTCGTAGTTAAGTTGCAGCCAGCCGGCGTCGTTGGGCAGGTAGATAACCGGTCCCGCCGTCGCCGGGGACAGGCCAACTCCCAGCAGCAGCCCTGCTGTCAATCCAAAACCAAGCATTTTTTTATACATGAATAACCTCTTTAGCAAATGGTCTGTAAGACTTTGAAATTCCACCGTGGAATTAGTAGCCGGGGGTTGCGGGGGCGGTGCTGTCGCCACCGCCGACCACTCCCCCGCCGCCGATCCCGCCATCTTCCTGGGCAACCAGATCCGCACCGCCGTAGTAGGAGTTGGCGACAATCGAGGAGATGTAATCGGTGTCGGCATATTCAACCACTCCGGAGCGGGTCGAATTGTCGGTACGCCAAGGTGAACTGGGCGGAAGTGAGCCATGTTCGGCGCTGGTGGCCATTTGGCCCCACTGCACCCAGGCTCCGTCATAAATCTTGGTCGGCCAGCCCAAAACCCCGTCCAAGGCCAGAAAGATGGCTGCCGCCCGCCAACTGGTCTGGCAGTACGAGTAAACGGTCTGGCTGCCATCGGAATCGATTGCAGCCAGATCAGCGACAAGACCCGCCGGCGCCTTGAGTTTGCCGTCGGCGATCAGGGTGGTCCACTCCAGATGCTCGGCCCCTTTGACATGCCCCCCAAAGGCGACATTGCTCCGGATGTCGGTGCCATCATATTCCCCGGCCGTACGGGCGTCGGCAATGACCACGTCGGTGGGCAGAACGGTGGTGGCGGGCTGAACCGGTAAACCGCCGCCGGCCACCTGGAACATCTCCTCGAAGCTGGCCCGGAAGCGATCCACCGAGTCAGCCTGGGGGAGATTGCAGACGCTGTAGGTTGAAACCACCGGGTCCGGCTCGGTCGTCACCAGCGCGGTGCCGGTTTCGCTGGCGTAGTGGCTGGCCAGCCCATCCAGCACCCGCAGCCGTTCCTTGGGGAAGCCCCAGTAGCGGAAGTTGAAATAGGCCCGACCGACATTCATCAGGTGGCCCTGACCGACCAGCACGACAACGGTGTCCTCATCAATGCCGGTCCGTTGAATCAGGGCGTCCATCTGGGCCCGGGTGGGCATCTGAGAGTCGGTGGGTGCAATGCCATCGCTGCGGGTGGCCCGCAAATCGACCGCGGTGTCAAGGAGGAAGGCCCCCTCGATATGGCCGTTGGCGTAGCCGGTCGCCGTGTCCACGTGGATGACGACCAGATTGCTGTAGCCGGTATCGGTGGTGAATGTAGCCGGAGCAGCGAGCCATTCGGCGAGATCGGTGGCCGCGATCAAAATATTGTCCGGTTCGGGATCGAGTCCGCTTAAATCCTCCACTACGGCCGGATCACTGTCACAGACCGCCTTGTCCCACTCGTTGACCAGGTTGGCGTTGAGGCTGAAGGCGCTGACCTCGTCGGCCGGGATCGGCACAACCAGATCGTTCTTATAATTGATCATCCCGCTCCTTTCCGGAAGATCGGTTCGCCAGGGGGAGTCAGGCTCCAGCGGCCCACCGTAGCTCAAGTCGTTGCGGGCCATGGAGCCCCACTCCAGCCAGGCTCCGTCATAGATCTTCACCGGCCAGCCCAGGACCCCGTCCAGGGCCAGGAAGACGGGTGCCGCCCGCCAACTGGTCTGGCAATAAGTGTATACCGTGGTTTCGGGGCTGACATCGACCGCCTCAAAATCTTCCCGCAGGGCCGCCGGGGAAAGCAGGGCGGTGGGGTTTTCCGGATCGATGATGGTGTCCCATTCCTTATGAATGGCTCCGGCAAGGTGGCCGCCAAAGGTCACCGCCGCATTAACCGTGGTGCCATCATATTCACCTGCTGAACGGGCATCGACGATCACCTGGCCGGGATCGGCAGCCTCAACAACTCCGATCATCTCCTGCAGGGTGGCGCGCAGGGCGATGTTGGCCTGCAGTTGGGCCACACTGTAGCTGGAAGGAGCAGGCAGGGCCGGAGGGGTGGTGGCGAGGGCATAGCCGGCGGCATCCTGGTAGGTGGCAACCTTGGTGCCGTTCAGGACCCGCAGTCGCTCCTTGGGGAAGCCCCAGTAGCGGAAATTGAAGTAAGCCCGGCCGACACTCATCATATTACCATTGCCCACCAGCACCACCACGGTGCGTTCATCAATTCCGGTGCGCTGGATCAAAGCATCCATTACCGTCGCGCTGGGCACCTGACTGGCGGTGGTGGCAACCCCGTTGAAACGGGCCTCTCGCAGGTCGGTGACGGTATCGAGATTGTAGGAGCCCGGGATATGGCCGGCGGCATAACCGGCGGCGCTATCGACATCAAGGATCACCATTTTGTCAAAGCCGCGGGCATCGGTGCCGTAGCCATTGCTGACCCACTGATTGAGGGTGGCGGCATCGATCATGACCTGGGCCGGGGTGCTGGCCACCGTTTGCTGGTCGTAACTGCTGGATCCCCCACAGCCGGGAACCAGCAGGGCCACGGTCAGCAGCAGACTCAAGAGCACAAACAATCTTGGTCGCCATCTTTCTTTGAACTTACCTTTCACCATTCCCACACCTCCTGGTTGTGATTAGCTTGGGCCTCGGTCGGGAAGCAGCCGCCACCGCCGAGACCGAACGCCGAAATCGGGACTTGGCGTCCGGCGATTTCGGTTTTGGGGCCGGGCCGGGACTGGATCTGATCATCCCGGCCAAAGCCACCACGACCCACTTGCCTTTCAGTGATAACTTGTATCACAAGGTAGCATTCAGGATCAGTGGTGGAAAGGTTAACTTTTTCTTTAGAACTATTTGGGGCTGAAGCACCTGGCAATATTGTTCGTGAAACACCCCCACTCTTCGGTGAGGCGACTGAGTGGGATATAAATTGACAGAATGTCACACTATACATTTTTTCATGGTAGCGATCGGGCTCGTTGTTGTCAATTCAAATTTAAGGTAATCGCTGCCTTCGGCCGCATGGATCTCCAGCAACCAGCTATTCCTTGACAAAACCTTGGCCCTACTTCAATAATGGGCCTGGATCAGGAACCCCCTAATATTTTTTCGTCACTCCGCCCAGATCACGCTAAATGGCCAGCACCGAAATCTCCAGCCGCAGGGAGCAGTTCCTTGCCTTAACCATTGCCCTCTTGGCGGTAGTGCTGCCGCTTATTCTCCACAGCCTGCGTTCCCTGGACGACAACCGGCTGGTGAGCTGGGGTCAGGTCGCCAACCTGGTGCCGCCTGTTCTGCCCTTGGCCGGCCTCCTGCTCATGGTGCCGATAGCCTACGGGTTGGCCCGATTCCCGTTGCCCGGGCCACCGCTCCTTTTTCCCCTGGCTTTTCTGGCCTCCACCCTTTTTTGGGGGATGCCCGAGACCATCGTCGACGCGGCCCGTTACTTCACCCAGGCCAAACATCTGGCGGTTTACGGCCCCGGATTTTTTCTAGGTGAGTGGGGCAACCAGATTGATGCCTGGACCGATCTGCCGCTGCTCCCCCTGCTTTATGGTCTGATCTTCAAATATGCCGGCGAGGTCCGGCTCTACGCCCAGATACTCAACTCCCTGCTTTTCGCCATGGCGGTGACCACCACCGCCCTGCTGGCCACCGAACTCTGGGACCGGGAGATCGGCGATCTGGCCGGGGTTCTGCTGCTGGCGGTTCCCTATCTTTTCACCCAGACTCCATTGCTGTTGGTGGATATTGGGGCCATGGCCTTTCTGCTGCTGGCCGCCTACCTCTTTTTGATCGCCTTGCGGCGGGGGGGGCTGCTGCTGATCGGGGCCTCCGCCCTGGCGATCCTGCTGGCCTTCTGCTCTAAGTACTCGGTCTGGCCGATGCTCTCCATCCTCGGGGTGGAGTTTCTCCTGGTGCTGCGGGAAGCCCCGGCGGCCACCCTGCGCCGGGGATGGCTGATCGCCGGCTTGACCGGGCTTTTGCTTGCCCCCATTGCTCTCTATTATGCCGAGGTGATCGCGGGGCAATTGACCCTGCTGCGGGAATTTCAGCGGCCCGGACTCAGGGCCTGGGGCGAGAGCTTTCTCTCCACCTTTCTCTTCCAGACCCACCCCTTCGTTACCGTGGGCGCCGTAGCTTCGTTGGTCTTGGCCCTGTCGCGGCGCGATCCCCGCTATCTGGTGGCGGCCTGGCTGCTGCTGCTCTTTATTCCAGGCATGCAGGTCCGGCGGATCCGCTACCTGGTGCCCCTTTTTCCCCTACTGGCGATCATGGCCGCCTACGGCTTCAGCGCCATCGGCTCGGCCCGGCTCCGTCGCTTCGCGGCCTACTGTGCCGCCGGCGGTTCCCTGGTCATCGCCCAGACCGCTTATCTGCCCTTTCTGCAGAGCCACAGCCTGGCCAACCTTAAAGCTGCCGGTGCTTTCATGGATTCCCTGGCCGGCCAAACTTTCCTGGTGGAAACCACCCCGCCCCGGAGCGTGGTCAATCCGGCCGTGGCCGTGCCCCTGCTCGATCTTTACACCCGCAAAACCATCCACTACGACTACCGGGCCATGGGGAAGCCGGCGGAAGAGGATCTGGCCCGGCTCTCTCTCCGCTTCACCTGGAGTTACAGCAACCCCCCCTACTATCCACCCCCGGCCGGCTTGGCGCCCGATGCCCTGGTCATAATCTGGGGAGCGGGGGAAACCTATCCCCCCAAGTACCACTACAGCCTGGCAAAAAAGTTCACCCGCAGCGAAAAGATCTACAGCTTTCAGACCCATGTCGGGATTTTTCTGCCCCGGGAGCAGCCCGCCGAGGTACGGCCGGTGCCGGGCAGCGCCCCTGGATATTGAAGAATGGGGCCAAATTGAGAATTAAGACCTTGACTCCGCCGGTCGCTTTCCCTAGCATATTGGAAACCTACCAGGGCCTGATCGACTCCAACCAACAGGATTTGCCTTGAAAGTGCCGGCAAGTTAACCGAATCAAATTCATATTGAGGAGATTGAACCATGAAAAAATTGTCAATGGCGGCTATTACCCTGGTCATGCTGGGCGGGGGATCGGCCTGGGCCGGTTCCCACGGTCAGGTGACCTACAACGACCATATCAAACCGCTGATGGAGCAGAAATGCTTCGCCTGCCACGGCGAACGCTCTCCCAGCATCGAAGAGTTCGATGCCGATCAGAAGAAGTACACCTCCATGATGGTGGGACCCCGAATGACCACCTATCAGGAGCTGGTCGCCTTCGTCAAGGGTGACGATGCCGGGGCGATCATGCGCCGCCTGGATGATGGCAAGGCCACCCCCACTGGCAAGCCCGGTAACATGAATATCTATCTGGGGGGAAGTGCTGAGGAGCGGGCCAAGAACCTGGATCTCTTTAAACGCTGGGTTGGCCACTGGACCCTGAAGCGGCAGGCGGAGCTGACCGCCGAAGATCACAAGCTCTTCAAGATTTTGGAGAAGCGTTAACCGACGGTGGCGTTGAGGCGGACCTGCCCCGCCTCAACGCCACCGAACCTAAAGTTATTGGGTGCTTAAATTTTGTAGAAGTGTTCCTTTTCCGCCTGACATTTGGGGCAGACCCAATCGTCGGGCAGGTCGGCAAACGGGGTTCCGGCCTCAATCCCATTATCCTCATCGCCAACCGCCGGATCGTAAACATAACCACAGGGGCATTCGTACTTGTCCATCTTTTTCTCTCCCATTTTGGTTGTGAATTTGACCTACCACCTATTTGGTAATGATTGCTTTATCCATAAAGTTTTAGTTTGTAAAGACCATTTCGCCCCTAGCGATCTTGCACCACAATCGTGTGCCGGACTTCTCCCTCGCTGCCGTGGATATTGCAGTTGGCCTGGGCGATCAGTTGGGTGGTCCCCTCCATGGCGATGGTGACCTCGCGGCTGAATTCGTTGTTTTCCGGCCGATCGAAGGCGGAGAAATCCCAGCGGCCAATCTCCCCCTCCTCGGTTCTCAGGGTGACCCAGTTGGTATAGTGGATAAAGTTGTTGCCCCGGTGGGTTATCTGCAGGCGGATGGTTACCTGGGCGTTTCTGGCCGCCGTTGCCGGGGCCTCGATGGTTACCGCCGACTTGTTGGCCAGGGCCAGGGTGGGGGGATGGGCAACGGCGGCCACTGCCCCCGCAGCCATGATTTTGATAAACTCGCGACGTTTGAGCTGCATGATTCTCCTCCTGAATTTTAATGGCCGCCACCTCATTTATCCCAGTAAGCCCGGGGCTTGGGCGTAAAAGCAATAGGGGTCCCGGTCCCGGGCGGGATCAAGGCCGGAACTGAAAATCACCGCCTGGCAACCGCCGCAGGCCGGCAACAGTTTGCAGTTGCGGCAGCCGGCGCTGCCGGCCCGGTAGCGCCGGCCGGCTGGGGAATCATAGGCCCCGGCCAACCCTTCCTGGTAGATATTGCCGATAAAGGAGGGGAACTTGCGGCAGGCGTGGAGTTCGCCATCGGAGAGCAGGGTAAGGAAGTTGAAGCCGGCCCCGCAACCGAAACCGGTACAGCCGCCAAAGGGTTTGCGCCCCTCTTGCTCCCGGATGATATTGATCAGGTTGTCCTTGAGGCCCAGCACCGGGTTGTTGGCCGTCTCTGCCATATATTCCCGGAGAAAAGCCTGGTAGTCGGCGGGGTCGGGCATCAGTAGCCTGGCCCCCTCCCCCACCGCCGACAAGCGGTTGAAGGTGAAAAGGTCGGCCTTGTCGCGCAGGATCTCGCCCAAGGGGAGAACCTGGGCCATATTGTCCCGGGTCAGGGTGAGCATGACCTGGGAGAAGATCCCCAACTCTTTCAAAATCGGCAGAAACTCCAGCACCCGGTTAAAATAGCCGGCCTGGCGGACGAAATCGTTGTGTTCCGGCAGCCCCTCCAGGCTGACCTGATAGAAAGTGGGGGCCTGGATGGCCACCAGCTCCTCCAGACGCTGCCGGGAGGCGGGATTACCCAGAATGCTCACCGGAAACCCCCGTTTGACCGCTTCCAGGTAAAGGGTGTCGAAATGGGGATAGAGCAAGGGGTTGCCCCCGGTGAAAGTCACCTTGCCCCTGACCCGGCGGGCAGCGCAGAAGCTTTCCAGCTGATCCAGCACCTGGAAGGCCTGCTCCAGGGACATGGTTTGGCGGGAGCTGCGGTCGTAACAGTGCTTACAGTTCAGGTCACAGGCCTGGGTGATGTGCCACTGGAGGGTAAAGACCCGGGGTTTTACAAAGCGCTCAAAGATCTTTTCCTGGGGGACAAAATTTTCCGGATCCCGGACCAACAGAGGTTCGGGCGCCAGAATCAGCCCCTTGTTCCGGGCCTGTTCCACCACCCGATGCAGGTTGGCCACCGCCACCCCATGTTCCAGGGCGGTGGGGCCGATGGGCAATTTTTCCGCGATGATTTTCAAGGCCAGCAGATCGTCAGCGGCGGCCGGCTGGATGCGAACCCGGCCGCTACGGGGACCCAGCCAGACCAGCAGGGTTTCCGCCCCGGGGGCGGGGGCAGACTGCGGCCGCTCCTCGGGCCTGAGCATGCCGGCCAGATTGCGCCAGCTGCAATTTAAGATTCGCAAGGAGGGATTAAGGATTTTTGCCGCGGGCTGGAGGGGTAATTCCCCCTGCTCATGGCGGCAAGCCCAGGCTGCCGCCTCCAGCTCGGCCAACTCCGCCAGGTAGGGCGGCAGGGCCAGACTTTCGGTTTGGCCCCCGATAATTTCGGGCAAACCGGGCCATTGCTTCTCGCCTGTCAACTCCCCAACCAGCCGGCCCCACTTTTCAGGACCAACGAGGTGGTGACAGGCGGGAAAGATCTCTGGCAGCGGGGCTTCCGGGCTGTTCATCGGCATTTTGCAGGCATGGTGACTCCCAAAAAAAGGTGGCAGGAGACCCACGGCGGGTCTCCTGCCGGTGTGCTTCAAGGTTCTAGCAAAATGTTTGAGGACGCAACCTGCGTCCTTGGGCAGCTTTTATCAGCTGCCTGAGCCCTCTCAGCTGCCGTTGCCTTCGGCGCTCTCCTCCTCGGCTCCTTCCCCACCTTCGGGGCCGTCATCGCCTCCGTCGGCGGAACCGCTCCCCTCCTGGGTGGTCTTCCCCCCGGAGGCGCAACCACTGGAGCCCAGCGCCGGGGCGGGAGCCGCCAGGGTACCTCCGGCCAGCAACGCGGCCAGGCACAAGCCCGCCAAAAAACCCTTGGTGTCCTGGGACTTCATAAAATCCTCCTTTACTGGTTGTTGCGGGGCTGTAATGGCCCCGCAGCTTGATGAGGGTTGCTACATGTTGCTTGCGATAGCCAGTAAACCATGAATCATGGCCAGGATAACCGCCAGTATGCCGACCTTTTTATGGGTGGCAAATGAGGCCTTGATAAGCCGCAGGCCGGAGGTAAGCTGGAAGATCAGCAGTAAAAACAGGGTAATGCCCAGCAGCAGCACAACTGGTACGCCGGCAATGGTCATTTCAGCCTCCTTGTTTTACATCTTTTTCCTTGAACTGCTTGGGGATCGAGATCATGCCAGTTCCCTCAGTCTAGCAAATTGCCCCCTTGCAACTCAATCGCTAATTTGGACCAAACAACTCTTTTTACCTGTTGGAGGCTAGAGGCGGGCGGCCAGCCCCGAGGCTCGCTCCACCTTGCGCCCGATGGCGGTGGCGATCACGGCTTGGGGACCAAAGATTCGGGCCCGCCTGCGGGCCCGGGAGATGGCGGTGTAAAGCAGCTCCCGGGTGAGGAGCGGCGATGATTCCCGGGGCAGGACCACCGCCACTTGCTCAAACTCCGAGCCCTGGCTCTTGTGAACGGTCATGGCGAAGGCGGTTTCAAGGCGGGGCAGGCGGGAAGGCAAAAACCGCCGGATGGTGCCACCCACAGAAAAAAAAGCCCGCAACTGGTGGTCATCCTCCGGAGATTCCCAGATCACTCCCAAATCACCATTGAAGAGATTCAGGCTGTAGTCGTTGGCGGTGATCATGATCGGCCGGCCCCGGTACCACTCGCTGGTCGGGTGCAGCAGCCCTTTAGCGGCCAGCAGGCGGCGGCAGAAAAGGTTGAGACTTTCCATTCCGTTCCTGCCCCGGCGATGGGAACAAAGCAGGCGAAAATCGTTGAGCCGGGCCAGGGCCTCGTCGGGGCTGGTCGCCGTCAGACAGGGAGTAAAGCCGGTTAGCAGCAGTGCCTGAAATTCCCGATCATGCTCAAGGTTGATCGGATCAACCATGGCCACTTCCCCGGTCCGATCTTGCTCTAAAATCCGCAGAGCCTCGGCGCTGTCGCCGGCGTTGATCGCCCTGGTCAGGGCGCCGATGCCTCGCTGGGGATCGAAACGAAAACCCTGACTGAGGTTGATGACGCCGGCCGCCAGCTCATTGCTTCCCTCGCCATCGGCGGCGGCGGTGCAGATATCTCCCAGGATGGAGCCGGCCTCCACCGAAGCCAGCTGATCCTTGTCGCCCAGCAGAATCAGCCGGGCCTTGGCCGGCACCGCGGCAAAGAGTTTGTTCATCAGGGCGATATCGACCATGGAGGCTTCATCCACCACCACCAGATCGGCAGCCAGGGGATTGTCGGCCCGGTGGCGAAAGATGGTGGGGGTTTCGGCCTGATAGCCCAGGGCGCGATGGATGGTCATGGCCCCTTGGGGCAGGTCGGTTATGATCCCTGCCCAGGGTGAATCGGCGCTGATGGTGGTTTGCAGCCGCCTTACCTTTTCCCGCACCGCTTCACCCAGGCGGGCCGCGGCCTTGCCGGTGGGGGCCAGCAGCAGGATCCGGGAAGGTGGCTGGCGGCCGTCGGCCGCCAGCAGCCGGCTCAGGGCCAGGATGAAAAAGATGATCGTGGTCTTGCCGGTGCCCGGCCCGCCGGAGATCACCGACAACCGGTGAACCAGGGCGGCGGTGATCGCCCTTTGCTGTTCCGGGTCCAGGGTAAGGGCGGCGGCAGCGGCCAGGATATTAAGGCTGGCTGCCAGTTGGGCGGGCCCAAGGCCGGGCCCTTTGGCGACGGCCCGTTTGAGGATGGCGGTGGCCAACTCAGCTTCATACTGTTGGTAGCGCCGCAGATAGAGGCGGTTCCCTTCCAAGACCAGGGGGGTGATGGAGTTTAAGTCAGCCGGCTGCTCCCCCTGGTCGGGGCAGGCCACCAGGGGGGAGAGGCTCAATTCAGCCCGTAACTCTTGCGCGGCCGGAAAAATGAAGGGTTCGGCCTCCTCCGGCGTGGGCAGAGCCCGGCTGGCCAACCGGTCCAGTTCCAGGCAGAGATGGCCCTGGTCGATGGCCGCCCGGGCCAGGGCTCCCGCCAGCAATACCGCCGGGGAGGCCCGGGGGTCCAGCCGGGCCAGCAGCTCAAGCCAGTGGCGGTCAAATTCACCCAGCACCTCCTCCCGCACCCAGCAGGTCAGCAACTGGTCCATTGCGCTACTCATCACGGTTGCTCCCGATTTATCAGGTGGCTGGTAGAGTGGCGGGTAGATAGATGGTGAAGGTGGTGCCCCGCCCGGGACTTGAGCTCACCTCGATCCGCCCGCCATGCTTTTCAATCACCGAATGGCAGATGCTCAGACCAAGGCCGGTGCCCTTGCTGGCATCCCGCTCCTTGGTGGAGAAGTAGGGGTCGAAAATTTTGGCAGCCACTTCCGGTTCCATCCCGTGACCGTTGTCCTGAATGGCAAGCCGCAGATAGGGGCCCGGCGGCAGCGACAGGATATTGGCGGGGGAGATCTCCTGGTTGCCGCAGGCGATCTCCAGCTCACCCCCTTCGGGCATCGCCTCCTTGGCGTTGAGCAACAGATTGTGGAGCACGTTGCCCACCTGGGCCCGGTCGATATTCGCTTCCCACAGATCGGTCGGAATCTCCAGCTTGAGCCGATGGTGCGGGCCGCTGAGGACAAAACGGCCGATCTCTTCGATCAGGTCGCCAATGGGCTGGACCCGCCGCTTCAGATGTCCGCCGGTGGCAAAGGTGAGCAGTTGCCCGGTGAGGGCCCGGGCCCGGTCGGCTGATTTTTCGGCCAGTTGCAACGAGCCCAGCGCCGGATGCCCGGAGGGCAGGGAGAGCGCCGCCAGGCTGATCTGGCCATAAAGGGCCGCCAGTAAATTATTGAAGTCATGGGCCACCCCCCCGGCCAGAACACCGATGGACTCCAGTTGCTGCTGTTTAAAAAAACGCTGCCGCATGATCTCCTGCTCGGTCATCGCTTGCCGCAGCTGATCACTTAAAAATTCAAATTCGAAGACTCCCCGGTAGTTCGGGGTCTGGTCCTGGCGCAGGGAGGAGATGATCTCCCGAATCGGCTTTTCGATCTGGCGTTTGAAAAAAAGCACGCTCAACAGGGTCCAGATCAGCAGCAGGGCGATGGTGACGTAATAGGCCCGGTGCAGGCGGCGCAGGGCGCCCTGATAGATACTGCTCTCCTTGAGGACAAAGATCTCCCATTGCCAGGGAGAGAAGGTTTGCCGGGTGGCGTAATAGCTCTCACCTTCCCAACTTAACCGACCGACTCCCTCAACGGGGAGAGTGGCCAGGAGTTGGAGATCCGGCGCTTGATGATCCGCGGCCGAGCCATGGCCGAGGCCTTGCTTATCTCCGGTCAGCAGCGGTTGGCCGGCGGAAAAAATCAGTACTTTAATCTGGCTGCTGTGCATGAAATCTTCAATCATGCCCAGGGTGACCGCCCTTTTGATCCTGGCCTCCGGGCTATTTTCCCCGACCCCGGTTTGCAGCAGATGGTGGTAGCTCTGTTCGCAAATCCGCTGGATATCCTCGGCGGCGCCCCGCACCGAGCCGTGAATGACCCGGTGGATGAACCCTTGCAGGGGGTTGAGCAGCAGCAGGTAAAAGCCGCCCCCGATCAGCAGCACCAGCAACAGGCAGCTCAAATAGTAGCGGCAGCTGATGCTGGTTTTGAACCGGGCAAAACAGGAGGGCATCATAACCGCGGCTCCCTGGTCATCAGGCTGCGGGGCCAGACCACCTCCAGGTTAAGATTATGCCGTTGGGTCACGATGGTAAAGTTTCTGATCTGACGACCGGTGGCGTCGACCCGGAAGCGGCCGGTGAGACAATGGAAATCCAGTTGGGCCAGGATGGCGCGTAGCTTTTCCCCTTCCAGGCTTCCAGCCAACGTCACCGCCCGTTCCATGATCCGACCGGCGGAATAGGCGGAGGCCGCGAAATAGCTGGGGGGCTCCCGGTGGAGCTCCTGGTAGGCGGTGACGAAATCCGCACAGATTTCCCGGGGGGCTCCCCCCAGATATTGCCACTGCTCGGTGCCGAAGACCCCATCGGCCGCTTCGCCCAACTGCTGGACAAAGGCCTCGTTGCCCGGGCCCTGGGTGGCGTAATAGATCCGGGGTTGCCAGCCGGCTTCCAGCATCGCCCGGCGCAGCCCCACTGCCTCGGGCAGGTGGCCACTCATCATTACCACCTGGACTTCCGCCTTCCGGGCCCGTTGCAGCATGGCCTGATAGTCCGGCCTTTCCCGCTCGAAAAGTTCAACAAGATCGATCTGCAACCCCAGGCGCCGAGCCCACTTCAACATCCCGGCCGCCGCTTGGCGGGAAAAGGGGTCGTCACTATGGAAAACCGCCAGGTTGTCGATCCCGAGACTCACCAGCATCTCCAGGAAGGAGAAGCTGATGTTGCCGGCCGGGGTGAAAATTCCGAAGATATAACGATAGCCCCGTTGCCAGATCTCATCCGCCGCCGCCCCCGAGGCCAGCAGCGGATAGCGATGCTGTTCGGTTAGCGGCAGGACCGCCAGGGTTATTTCGCTGGAGTAGGGGGCAAAGAGCAGCTCCATCCGCTCCTCTTCAATAAACCGCCGGTAAATGGTCAGGGCGGTGGCGGAGCTGCTCCGGTCGTCAACAACCGTCAGCTCCACCGGCCGGCCCAGTAACCCTCCCCGCTCATTGACCTGCCGCTCCCACAAGCGAAAGGCATGCAACTGATTTTGGGCCATGGGGGCATATTTGCCGGTCAACCCCAAAGAGACACCGATTCGCACCGGCTTTGGTGGCTGCGACCCGGCCTGGGCGGGCCAGAGGATCAGCAGGGTCAGCAGCACGAGCAGCCAGCCCGGCCGGCGGCGGCGATCACCCGTTCGAACCGGTGGCCTATGGGGGGCTGGGAACCCCTCCACCCTACGACTTGCCCGCCAGTTTAGCTTTGAGCAGGTCTCCCAGGGTTCCCATGGAGCCGCCGGTTTTCTTGCCGGCATATTCCTGAAAGTCCCGCCGGTGGTCATCGTCGGCCGCCGGTTTTTTGCCGGCCCCCTTGCCGCGACCGGTGGTTTTTGCCGCCCCCTCCTCCCCGGCCTCGCCGCCGGCGGGAGGGGTAAGGGCCAGGGATATCCGGTGGTTTGCCGGATCAATGGCCTCGATCTGAACCTCCAACTCATCCCCTACTTTGGCTACCTCCCGGGGGTGGTTGATCCGCCGGCCGGCCCCCAGCTTGGAGATATGGATCAGGCCGTCAATCCCCGGCGCCAGGGTGACAAAGGCGCCGAAATCGGTGAGCCGGACAACCCGTCCCCGGTGGGTGGAACCCTCCGGGAAGAGGGTCGGGGTCTGCTCCCAGGGATCGGGCAGGGTCTCCTTGAGACTGAAGGAGTAGCGATCGGCCTCAAAATCCAGGCTCTTGATCACCACCTCAACCTGGCTTCCCGCCTCCAGATGGCTGTGCAGATCCTCCACCCGGCCCCAGCCGATCTCCGAGGCGGGGATCAAACCCTCAATGCCGTCGATATCGACAAATGCCCCGAAGTCACGAACCGAGGTGACGGTACCGGTCACCCGGTCCCCCACCTTAAGGGAGTTGCGCAACTCCTCCTTGCGCGCTTCCCGTTCCTGCTCCAGCAACTGGCGGCGGGAGAGGAGAATGTTTTTGCCTCCCTCGCGAAACTCCATGATCAAAAAAGAGTAGTTTTGACCCAACAGGCTTTCCGGATTATCCACCCGGCGCAGCCCCATCTGGGAGTAGGGGCAGAAAGCCCGGGCGGAGGCCCCCCCGATCTTCACCAGGAAGCCACCCTTGGTTTCCGCCTCCACCGTGCCTTCAACCGGCACCCGGCCGTGGAAAGCCTCTTCCAGGTGGGCCTGCACCGCACTGCCGCCCACTCTGGTGGTGAAGAGCTTTTCCTGATTTTTGTCGGCCAGAAAATAGACCTCCACCTCATCCCCCACCGCCACGGTGCAGTTGCCCGCGGGGTCAAGAAATTCGGCCTTGGCCACCGCCCCTTCGCTCTTGCCGCCGAGATCGATAAAGATCCACTCCCGGGCGATTCCCACCACCCTGGCCTTGATCTTCTGACCGGGCTGAAGTTTTTGGTCTTCGACGCCGCTTTGTTCAAAAAGTTCAGCAAAACCGCTCATTAATTTAAACTCCTTAGCTTGTTTGTCATTATTGTCGGCCCAGTTCCCAGGGTTAATCCGCTGGTTTTACCGCCAATGGCATATCAAGGTCAACCGCTTTACCCTCAGCCCGACTGTTCACCCGAAGATATCCCGTGAGAGGGTTTCAACCAGGGCCCCGGGGGGGCGATGGGCGAAAACTCCGGCGGCCGGACCCAGTTCCGGGTGCATTCCCCGCAGGAAAAGGTAAAAGACTCCCCCGATATGGCGCTGGTAATTGTAGCCCGGCAGCCGGGCCGCCAGGTAGCGGTGCAGGGCCACGGTGTAGATATGGTACTGGAGAATATAGTGGTGGCGGCTCATCGGTTCCGCCAGCCGGGGGGAACAATAGTCGCCGAAGGAGGACCCCAGCAGGTTGCTCTTGTAGTCGATGATATACCAGCGTTGGCGCCACTGAAAAACCAGATCGATAAACCCCTTGAGAAAGCCCGCCAGGTCGACAAACTGCAGAGTTCGTAGCAGCTCGGGATAACCCGGGGGTAACTGGCGCTGATGTTCGGCGAAGGCCGCGGCCAGCCGAGCCGGCCCCAAAACCCCGCCTTGCCGGCCCACGGGAAAGATGAAGGGCAGCTCGTTGAGTCGCTGACCATCGCCAATCTCCGCCAGGCAGAAAGGCTCCTCGTCGGTCAGCGGGGTATGCAGCACCGCGGCCACCGCCCTTTCCAGGGTTGTGGTCGCGGGGCCCCGAGCCCCGAAACCGAAGGCTGCTGTTTGGGCGGTGATGATCTCCCGGTGGGCGCTGGCGTCGGTAAAGGAGATCAGTTCAAAAATCCGATGGATCAGGTTGCCCGCGGCCAAGCCGGCGGGAAACTCGGCCAGGGGAACCCGGCTGGCGAGCAGGGGGTGCGGGGGAAGCGTCGCCGCTTTGGGGGTGATGGTGGGGCTGGCAAGTGCCAGGCTGTCCCCACCATCGTAATCGCGCCCACCGCTGGGATCGCGTTCGCCGGGGTGCTGGGCGGCCGCCAGCTGGGAAAAGCTCCCCACCCGCCAGCCGGGGGCGATGGGTCGGGACAAACTCCGGCAGGAGGGAGCGACGGTTTGGACTTCATCTTCCGGGTTGCGCCAGCGTCCCAACGATTCCGGCAGGGGGAACCGGCGGATTCCCCAGTGGTTTTCCCCCGCCACCCGTTGGGTCAACATGGCCAGGATCTCCTCCCGCCCCAGGGCGGCCAGGTCGCCACCATGCAGCAGATAGGCCAGGGCCGAGTGCTCATAGTCGGTGGCCGCCTCCCATGGCACCAGGCAGCAGTGCCGGGCCCGGGTCACTGCCACGTAAAGCAGGCGCAGCTCTTCGGCAAACTCCTCTTCCCGGCGGCGCAGGCGCTGGTCGGCATTGGGATCGATCACGATTTTACCCACCCGCTGGTCCGCCGGATCGTGGAAGGTGAACAGCCCTTCCCGCCGCCCGGACCGCCGCCCCTCCCCCTTCCAGAGGTAGGGGCAATAGACCACGGGAAACTCCAGCCCCTTGCTGCGATGGATGGTCAACACCCGCACCGCCGCCTCATCGCTTTCCAGCCGCAACTCATCGGCATCACCGCCCTGGTTGCCGCCGGCGATTTTCGCATCCAGCCACTTGCCCAGGGCGGCGGGTCGCAGGTGCCCTTGCCGCTCCTGTTGATGGAGCAGTTCGAAGAGATGGCGGTAGTTGGTGAGCCGTCTTTCGCCGTCGGGGGAGGTCAACAGGCGGGCCGCCAGCCGTTTCTCCGCTCCCAGGGTGCGGGCCATGGCCATGAAGCCCCGCTCCCGCCACAGTAAACGCCAGCGGCTGAAATTATCCAGCCAGACCTGCCAGTTTATCTCTTCGTCGGTCAGGTCGGCCAACTCCCGGGGGGTGGCGGCCAACAACTCGGTGAGCATGGCCCCCCGCCGCTGGGGATCCCCCGCGCCCTCCTGCAGACCATGAAGCAGGATGGTCAACTGGCGGGCTTCTTTACTCTGAAATACCGAAGCGGGGCTGTAGACCACGGCCTTGATCCCTTGCTCCCGCAGGGCGGCTTGCATGGCCTCCGCCTGTCGATTGCTGCGGACCAGGATGGCAATATCCGGGGGACGCAAAGGGTGAAAACCCCCGGGGAGGTTGATTCCGGCGCCGCCGGCAAGCAGGCCGGCGATATCCGCCGCCACCAGCGCCGGGAGCAGTTTTTCCACCTTACCCTTCACCGGCCGGTTGCTGGTCACTCCGGCAACGTGATCGGCCAGTTGCGGCGGCAGGGTCAGGAACTGCAGGGGCAAGTCGCCGCCGAAGTCGCCCCCCTGCCAGCAATCCCCCGCCTCCGGCCGGGGCTCCACCCTGGGAAAGCCGATCTCCGGCACCAGAAAAGGGTTGGCCACCCCACCGAAGAGGGCATTGACCGCCGCCACCATCCCTCCATCGGCCCGCCAGTTGACGGTCATGGTGTAGCGTTGCCCGCCGCTGTCCCGGGCGGCTCGCAGGTAGGCGAAAATATCGGCCCCCCGGAAACCGTAGATGGCCTGCTTGGGGTCGCCGATCAGAATCAGCCGCGTGGGGGGGGAGGGCTTCGGTTGGCCGTAGACGGCCTGGAAGATGGCGTATTGAACCGGATCGGTATCCTGAAACTCATCGATCAGGGCCACCGGATAACGGTTGGCCATCAATTGAGCCAGGGGGTAACCCTTGGCACCCGTCAGGGCTTGGGCCAGTCGGTGGAGCAGATCGTCGAACGATTGCAGCCGGGCCGCGTAGAGCCGAGCCGGCAGTTGCCGGCGGGCAAACTCGATCAGGCCTTTGCTGGTATGAAGACGGTAATGATGGGCAAGCCGGGCCGAGGCCGTCAGATAAGCACTCCAGAGCGGGAAAAAGGGGTGTTCCGGCACCCTGCCCTTGGCGATCGCCCTTTTGGGGCAAACCTTGGCCTCGGGATCCCTGAATTTTTCCGGGGTCAACCGTTCACTGCCCTCGGGAACCAGAAATGAATCCGGCTGGGGCTCGGCCAGATAAGCGGCCAGTTGCCCCAGGAGGCCGGCATCGATTCGGCGGCTGACCTCCACCCTGAATTCGCCCTGTTTAAGGATCGCGACAATGGTTTCCTCGTTTTCCCGCCAGCACTGGCGGGCCAGGTTGAAGGCCGCCAGGGCCGCGGCAATCAGCTTGCTTATCTCCCCAGCGGCGGGAGCGGTCTCCTCCCCCGCCGGTCGCAAACCGTTCAGCACCGGAAAATCGCGATGCCGGGTTGCGATCTCGGCGATCCGCCGCCAGGAGTCCAATCCCTCACCCAAGGGCAACAGGGCCAGCAGACGCGAGTCATCGCCATGGAAAACGGTGGCCAGATAATCGCGGACGATCTCCTCCAGCAGGAGGTGGCTTTCGCTGACCAGTTCCAACTCAAAGGGCATGCCACTCTCAAAGGCCCCTTGCTGCAGCATCTGGTGGCAAAAACTGTGGATGGTGGTTACCGCCGCCTGATCGATCTCGGTGAGGGCTTTTTGCAGCAGCAACCGATCCCGTTGCCGATCACCGCTGTTGGCCAGCAGGCCGTTGAGGAAATGATCGCGGGAGCCGATTCTCCCCTCAAAGAGGGCCAGGGCCGCCTGGAGCCGGGCGCGCAGACGTTCGTGCAGTTCGGCGGTGGCGGCCTCGGTGAAGCTCAGGACCAGGATACGCTCCACCGGCAGCTCCCGCTCCAGGATAAAACGCAGATAGAGGGAGGAGATGGAGTGGGTTTTGCCGGTTCCGGCACTGGCCTCGATCAGTTGGATTGGGGCCTCCGGCAGGGTTTCGGGGGCGAATGGCAGACTGCCGGTTGGAGAGGAAGATGGTGGGGTATGGTTTTCCCTCTGAACTTTCATGACTTAGCACTCTAAGCGGCTAGCTCGGATTAAGCAATACCATTGTGCCGGCAACGATTGCAATTGACGGACAACGTGAAAACAGCTAGAAAATTAAAGTTAAGTTCAAGTTAACCAGTGGCCGCACCACCTGTCAAATCACCACAAGGAGCATACCATGAAACTCTCTTTGCGTATGAAGGTCATGATAATTCCCCTGACTCTGGTGGTTGCCGCCATCACCATGCTGATCGCGGTTTCCCTCTGGGTGGTCAACGGTCTCTGGCAGGAGGAGATCGAGACCTTGACCCAGACCCAGGTGGCCCTGAACGAGAAGAGTATCCAAAACCTGGAAAAGAGGGCCCTCAGTCTGGGGCTGCTGGCCGCCGGCTACCCCGGGGTGCAGGAAGCTTACCAACTGGCCCATGGCGGGGATGAGGCCCAGGGGCGGATGGTGTTGCGCCGGAGCTTCGACCTGCTGCAAAGGGATGCCCAGCGGCTGCTGGGCGGTACCCTTGAAACCCAGGTCCATTTTCACCTGCCGCCGGCCAAAAGCTTTCTCCGCACCTGGCGGCGGGCCGGGGAGCGGGATGGGGGTGATGATCTGGCCGCTTTTCGCCATACCATTCTCAAGGCCTCCCGGGATCAGGCCGTGGTCTCCGGGGTGGAGGTGGGGGATCAGGGGTTCGCCCTGCGGGGCATTGTCCCCATTGTCAACCAGAACGGCCGGTTCCTCGGCACGGTGGAAGGGATTTTCTCCCTGCAGAGCATGGTGGACACCGCCCTCTCCGGAGCCGGGGACAACCTGGCCATCTATCTGCTGGCCCGGGACCTTGATTTCGCCCGGGCCGCCAAGGCCGCCAACCCGCCGCTCACCGGCGACATGGCCCGGATCTTCACCACCGCCGCCGCCGAGACCGACCCCTTCGTCGACAACGATTTTCTCCAGGCCGTTCAAAAAGGGGTAACCACCGCCCAGATTGAGGGCCGGCTGCTGATCGGCCAACCCGTGTTCGATTATGCCGGCGAAATGAAAGGAGTGCTGGTCTTTGTCCGTGACGTTCGTGAGCAAATCGGGATGATCCAGGCTCTGCGCTGGGGTCTGGCCCTGGGCGGGGCCGCCATGCTGGCGGCCCTGGGCGGCCTGCTCTACTTCTTCAGCTCAAACATTGTCTGCAATATCAGCCGGTTGGCCAGAGGGCTCGACGACGGGGCCCTGCAGATCTCCTCCTCCGCCGATCAGGTGGCGGCCAGCGGCCAGGAACTGGCCGAGGGCGCTTCCGAGCAGGCGGCTTCCCTGGAGGAAACTTCGGCCTCCCTGGAAGAGATTGCCGCCATGACCAAGCAGAACGCCGACAACGCCGGCCAGGCCGATGCCCTGATGCGGGAAGCCAGCACCATCGTCAACCGGGCCGGGGAGTCCATGGCCGCCCTCACCACCGCCATGCAGACCATCAACCGCTCCAGTGAGGAGACCTCCAAGATCGTCAAGACCATCGACGAGATCGCCTTCCAGACCAATCTCCTGGCCTTGAACGCGGCGGTGGAGGCGGCCCGGGCCGGTGAAGCCGGGGCCGGGTTCGCGGTGGTGGCCGACGAGGTCCGCAACCTGGCCATGCGGGCGGCGGAGGCCTCCAAAAACACCGCCACCCTGATTGATGACACGGTGAAACGGGTTCAGGAAGGCTCGCAACTGGTGAGCAAAACCAATGACGCCTTTGCCGAGGTTTCCACCAGCACCGGCAAGGCCAGCAGCCTGGTGGGCGAGATTGCCGTGGCTTCCAGCGAGCAGGCCAATGGGATCAGCCAGCTCAACACCGCCATGGGCGAGATGGACACGGTGGTTCAGCGTACCGCCGCCAATTCCGAGGAGTCGGCGGCGGCGGCCGAAGAGTTGAGCGCCATGGCCGCCCAGATGAAGGATTATGTGCGCGAACTGGCCGCCCTGGTGGCCGGCGACCATTGTCCCGGCGAGCAGACTCTGCAAAAGGCGCCGGTACATCTGGCTAAAAAAACCGCGCCCCCGCGTCCCGCCGTGGCGGCTCCGGCGCTAACTCCCAAGGCAAAGCAGGAGAAAAGCGCTCCGGCCAAAAGTAAACAGAAGTCGGCGGAGGTAATCCCATTTGATGATGACGATTTCAAAGATTTTTAGAGTGGCTGGATGAAGATCGCGATTAGTGGCAAAGGAGGGGTGGGCAAGACCACGATCATGGCCTTACTGGCCCGCCATTTCAGCGAGCTGGGTCGGGAGGTGCTGGTGATCGATGCCGACTCCAGCCCCCATATGGCCCAGAGCCTGGGGGTGCGGGAGGTGGAGAAGATTATCCCCATCTCCGAGATGAAGGAGATGCTCAAGGAGCGCTCCGGACGGGTGGAGGGCTCCCCCTTTTACAACATCAACCCCAAGGTGGATGATCTGCCGACCCGTTTCATTGTGGAAGCGCCGGGGGGGATCAAGCTGATGGTCCTGGGGGCGATCCAGAACGCCGAGGGTGGTTGCGCCTGCGCTGAAAGCACGGTGCTGAAAAGGTTGCTGACCAGGCTGCTGCTCGATCCCGCCCAGGTGGTCCTGCTGGATATGGAGGCCGGGGTCGAACACCTGGGCCGGGGAACCATCGTCGGGGTGGACCGGCTGTTGATCGTGGTGATCCCCTCCCAGTCCGGCATTCGCACCGCCTTGAAGATCCGGCAACTGGCCGAGGAGTGTCGGATCAAAAACATATCCTATGTGGGCAATCTGGTTCAGGACAGCGAGGATCGGCAGTTTCTCCGGGAGGGGCTTAGGGAGGAACCGATCGCCTTTTTCCCCGATTCCCGCGCGATTCGTCGGGCCGAACGCAGCGGCGCGGCGGTGGTGGAGGAAGGTGCGGCGGTGGCGACCACCACCGCCGAACTGGCGGAAAAGTTGCTGCAAGTTGCCCAGGCTCCATGATCAACGTTTTCTGTGCCGATATTGGCGGAACCAACAGCCGGTTTGCCCATTTTACCCTGACTGGCCGTGATCTCGCCGGGCTTGAACTCAAAGCGGTCCGGTGGCTGGCCACCGCGCCGGCCGGTTCGCTGGCCGGTCAGCTCCGCGCCCTCTATCAGGGTGATTTCCCCCTCGCTCCCACCAAAACCGATCTGGCGGTACTGGCGGTGGCCGGTCCGGTCAGTGAAGGCCGCTACAGCAAACTGCCCCTGGTGGGCTGGGAGGTGGATCTGGCCGCCATCGGCCGGGAGTTTTCCTTTGCCGAGGCCCACCTGATCAATGACTTCACCGCCCAGGCCCTGACGGTATTGGCGCCTCCCGGGGCCGCCGCCCGAAAAATCATTCCAGGAGAGGCGGCGGTCGGAGGCGCCGTGGCGGTGATCGGGGCCGGCACCGGCCTGGGCAAAGCCCTGCTGCGGCCAAATATCGACGGCCGGGGAACCCCCCTGGTAGTTCCATCCGAAGGGGGCCACGCCGACTTCCCCTTCGCCGGGGGCCGAGAGCGGGATTATCTTGATTTTTTGCTCGCAAAAAACCGGGAGGAGAGGATCAGCGGCAACAGCGTGGTTTCCGGCTCCGGCCTGAGCTCCCTCCACCAGTTTCTCAGTGGCGAGGAGCTCTCCCCGGCGGAAGTAACCCGCGGTTTTCCCCGCCACCCCCGGACCCTGGAGTGGGCTGCCCGCTTTTACGGTCGGGTTTGCCGCAACTACGTCCTGGAAACCCTGGCCACCGGTGGCCTCTATATCGCCGGCGGCGTCGCCGCCAAGGCCCCGGAACTGCTCACCCACCCGGAGTTCAGCCGGGAATTTCATGCCTCCTCCAGCATGGGCGAATTGCTGGCCAAAGTGCCGGTTAAACTGATCATGGATGAAAACAGCGGCCTTTGGGGGGCCGCGACCCAGGCCTGGCTGCTACTGAGAGACCGGCCTGGGTTGGGGGTCGGTGGCCGATGAATCTCCTGCTGGGCACCTTTGTCGGCCTGCTGCTGGTCTATCTCATCGCCTACACCGATTTTGTTCTTTCCCGCAGGTTGAAGGAGCGGGTTAAGGCCATCAACACCACCGGCTGGCGGCAATTCTCCTTCCGCCCCCTGAACTGGCCTTTGGCCGCCGCCCTGGCCCTGCTCTTCTGGGGGTTGCCGGTTTTGCTGCCGGCGGAAGATCTTTACCTGGAATACAAGCTGATCCTGGCCCTGTTCCTCTGGTCACTGGCGGCTGGCGGTTTTTACGGTTATCTCCGGCACCGCACCTCGGCCCGACTGGCCGGGCAAGCCCTGCCCCTGCTGCTGCTCTTCGCGGTGGCCTGCGGGGTCCTGTTGGGGCCGCTTTTCTCCATCCTGAAAAAAATCATGTTTTGACCGGCGTAAACCCATGAACATTAAAAAATTTCCCCATCCCCAAGCCATGGCCCAGGCCGCCGCCAACCTGATCATCGACCGGGCCCGGGCGGCGGTGACGACTCGCGGCTTTTTCTCCCTGGTCCTGGCCGGGGGCTCCACCCCCCTGCCCCTCTACGAATTGCTGACCTCCCCTCCCCTGGTCCGGGAGATGCCGTGGGCCGCGACCCATATCTTTCAGGGTGATGAGCGTTGCGTGCCACCGACCGATCCGGCGAGCAATTTCGGCCGGGCCGCCGCGGTGTTGCTGCCCCCCGGCCTGATCACCCCGGCCAATATCCACCGGATGGCCGGCGAACTTCCCCCCGCCGTGGGCGCCGAGCGGTACCGGCGGGAGCTTGCCGGGTTCGGTCACGATTTCGACCTGGTTCTCCTGGGGATGGGCACTGATGGCCATGTCGCCTCCCTCTTTCCCGGCTCTCCACTGCTGGCGGTAAAGGACCAAACCGTGGCCGCCGAAGAGCAGCCGGTGGGCTCCCCCCCCCTGCCCCGGCTCACCCTCACCCTGCCGGCGATCAATCGAGCCGCCACGGTGATTATCATGGTCACCGGTGGCCGGAAGGCCCGAATCGTCCAAGAGATCAAAGAGGATCCCCGGGCCGGGGCCGCCAAGTATCCCGCCGCCCTGGTACGGCCCCGGCAGGAACTGTTGTGGCTGGTCAGCAAAACGGATAAACTGCCAACCCCGGAGGATGAAGCCGGGCAATTGATCCTGGCCGCCGGGGGCATCGTGGAAAAAGGGCGCGGAGAGGAGACCAGGATTGCCGTGGTTTATCGGGCCCAGTATGACGACTGGAGCCTGCCCAAAGGGAAGCAGGATCCCGGCGAGACCCTGGCGGATACGGCCCTGCGGGAGGTACGGGAGGAGACCGGACTCTCGGTTCGCTTCACCGGGTTTGCCGGGGTGGTGCATTACTACCACGGCCCTTTGCCCAAGGTGGTGCTTTACTGGAAGATGGCTCCCACCGCCGAGGGCGAATTTATGCCCTCGGCGGAGATTCAACGCCTGCGTTGGCTGACCCCGGGCGAGGCCCTGGCCAGGGTCAGCTATGAAGATGAAAAAAAACTGCTGCGGCAAACCTATCAGCTTTAGCTGGGTGGCGGTGGCCGCTCTTTTTTTCCCACCAAATCCGATCGTGTCGTGTCAATAAAACTGCCCATCCACCAGGTGATCCCCGAACTGCGCTCCCGCCTGATCACCGGCAGCGCGGTGATTCTTACGGCGCCGCCGGGTTCCGGCAAGACCACGGTAACCCCCATCGCCCTGCTCAACGAGCCCTGGCTGGCCGGTTCCACCATTCTGATGCTGCAACCGCGCCGGTTGGCAGCCCGCCTGGCGGCAACCTTTATGGCCCGGCAACTGGGCGAGGAGGTGGGCCGGACCGTGGGCTATCGGGTCCGCTTTGACAGCCGGGTTTCGGCGGCCACCCGAGTGGAGGTGGTAACCGAAGGGGTGTTTACCCGCCGCCTGCAAAATGATCCTGAATTGCGCGGCGTGGGGCTGGTTATTTTCGATGAGTTTCACGAACGTAGTCTCCAGGCCGACCTGGGTCTGACCCTCTGCCTGGATGTGATGACCGCCTTGCGGGAGGACCTGAAAATCCTGGTGATGTCAGCCACCCTGGATACAGCCGCTCTCAGCGCCCTGCTGGACCGGGCCCCGGTGGTGCGGGCTGCCGGGGTCCAGCACCCGGTGGAGGTGGCTTACCGGCCAGTCAGCCAGAGGGCCGGTGGCGCGACCCTGGTGAGCTGCCAGGCCCGGGAGATCGCCGGCCATACGGCCACGGCGGTGGGCCAGGTTCTGGCGGAACAGCCCGGCGACCTGCTGGCTTTTCTGCCCGGAACAGCGGAGATTCGCCACTGCCAGCAGCTGCTGGCCCAACGTTTGGCCGCCGCTGCGGCGGTTATCCATCCCCTTTACGGCGACTTGAGCCTCAGTGCCCAAACGGCGGCCGTACAGCCCGATCCCGGCGGCCGCCGCCGGGTTATCCTGGCCACTTCCATCGCCGAAACCAGCATCACCATCGAGGGGGTCCACTGCGTGGTGGACAGCGGCTGGCAACGCCGCCCCCGCTTCGATCCCAACAGCGGTCTTAACCGGCTGGTCACCCAGCGGATCTCCCAGGCCTCGGCCACCCAACGGGCCGGCCGGGCCGGGCGGCTGGGGCCCGGTTACTGCCTGCGACTCTGGAGCCCCCACGAGGATCGTGGCCTGCGGCCCTTCGATCCGCCGGAGATACTCAGCGCCGATCTCAGCCCGCTGCTGTTGGAACTGGCCTGCTGGGGAATCACCGATCCCGCCGCCCTGCGCTGGCCCAACCCGCCGCCACCGGCCAATCTCAATCAGGCCACGGAACTACTGCAAGCCTTGGGATTGTTGGACTCCCAAGGGATGGTCACCGAGCTGGGGCGTCGGAGCCAGGAGTTGCCGGTCCACCCCCGCCTGGGTTTGATGTTGCTCCAGGCTCCGGCGGGGCTCCGGGGTTTGGCCTGTGATCTGGCCGCCCTGCTGGGGGAACGGGATATCAGCAAGGGGCGAGAACGCTCGGTGGATATCGAGGAGCGCCTGCAACTCCTGACCCTGTTGCGGCGGGATGGGGCGGCGGCGGTTCGGGCCCGGGCGGCGGACCCCGAGGCTTGCCGCCGGGTTCTGCGGGTTGGCCGTCAACTCCGCGAGCAGTTGGCAGCCCCCGATCCGGCGCCCAAGGACCAGCCGGTTTGGCCCGGAGTTGCCGGAGAACTGCTGGCCGTGGCCTTTCCCGACCGCATCGGCCAGCGCCGCCCCGGCCGGCGGGGCCAGTATAAGCTCAGCTCCGGGCGGGGCGCGGCGCTGGCTGGCCACGATCCTCTGGCCGCTCAGGATTATCTGGTGGTACCGGAGCTTGATGCCGGCCGCAGCGAGGGCCGGATCTTCCTGGCGGCGGCCCTGGGTGAGGATCAATTGCGTTCGATTTTTGCCCATCGCCTGCGGCAGCGGGAGGAGGTGTTCTGGGATCGCCAGGCTGGAACCGTCAGGGCTCGCCGGCAGCTTACCCTGGCCGAGCTGGTGCTGGAGGAGGCCCACCTGATCGATCCCGACCCGGAGCAGGTTACCCAAACCTTGCTGGCCGCCATTCGGGAGCAGGGGCCGGAGCTGTTGCCTTGGAACGATCAGGCTCGGGAGCTGCAGGCCCGGATCGCCGCCGTTGGCTGCTGGCAACCGGAGGCTGGCTGGCCGGAGGTGGATGACAACTATCTTCATGGCCACCCGGAGCAATGGCTGACGCCCTGGTTGGAGGGGATCAGCGGTTCCGACCGGTTGCGGCGCTTGAACCTGGCGGAGATTTTGGCCGCCAGGTTAAGCTGGTCCCAGCGCGACTATCTGGCCCGGGAAGTACCCACCCACCTCACCGTGCCCAGCGGCTCCAGGCGCAAGCTGAGCTATCGCCCCGGTGAGCCGCCGGTGCTGGCCGTCCGCCTCCAGGAGCTGTTCGGCCTGGCCGATACGCCCAGAATTATCGAAAACCGGGTGCCGGTGCTCCTCCACCTGCTCTCGCCAGCCGGTCGGCCGGTACAGATCACTTCAGACCTGCGGGGCTTTTGGGAGAACGCCTACCAGGAGGTGAAAAAAGAGCTCAAAGGGCGCTACCCCAAGCATCACTGGCCGGAGGATCCCTGGCAGGCCCAACCCACCGCCAGGGTTAAGCCCAGACGGCATAATTAACCATATAAAAAGGAGATAGGAGTCCCACCATGAAAAGTTATCGCAAGGAGTTGTGGTTCGAGGTGCCGGGCCGGCGGGCCTTTATCAATATCACTCCCCAGGTGGTTGAAGCCCTGCGGGCCGCCGGAGTGAAGGAGGGTTTGGTGCTGGTCAATGCCATGCATATCACCGCCTCGGTATTTATCAACGACGACGAAGCGGGTCTGCACCATGATTATGAGGTCTGGCTGGAAAAACTGGCCCCCCACGAGCCGGTAGCCCAATACCGCCACAATGGGTACGAGGACAACGCCGACGCCCACCTGAAACGCCAGGTGATGGGCCGGGAAGTGGTGGTGGCGATCACCGACGGCAAGCTTGACCTCGGACCCTGGGAGCAGATCTTCTACGGCGAATTCGACGGCGGCCGCAAAAAACGGGTGCTGATCAAAATTATCGGCGCGTAGCGGTTAACCGAAGTTGAGGCCGCAATCGGGGCATTCGCTGGAAGTCGGCGGGAAGCGGTGGCCGCAGGCCGGACAGGTGGTCTCGGCGGCCTCGGGATTGAAAACCGCGTCTTTCGCCACCGGCTGATGCTGGTCGAGCCTGGTTTGGCGGCGATATTCAGCCTCGATGATTTTGGCCGCCTCCGCCGCGTCGTCCCGGCTTACCTCCAGGAGGAAATTGGTGGGGCAACAGCCCTTGCCGCAGGTTTGCTCATCGGCGCTGATGCGCACCGCGATCCGCTCCTCCCGGAGCAGGGCTTCGAGCTGGCGCAGATCCCCCAGCGGTCCGCGATGGAGGGTAACCAAATCCTCGCCGCCGCTGAACTCCCCGCTGCGGCTGTTGCGCCGGGCCTGCCGTTCGGCATCCCGGCTCTGCATCTCGCCGCCGGAAAGCAGGGTGACCTCGCAGACTCCGCAACTCTGGATTTCGGCCCGGAACTCACCCCCGCACACCGGGCAATATTTCAACATCAGATCGTACATGTCTCCACCCCAGCCCTTCCGGTTGCTATAAGATAAAGCGGCTCAAATCTTCGTTTGCCACCACTTCCGCCAGTTGCCCGCGAACATAATCCGCCGTGACCTCAAAGCTCTTTTCTCCCAGATCCGGAGCTTCGAAGGAGAGCTCCTCCAGCAGCCGCTCCAGGATGGTATGCAGGCGCCGGGCCCCGATATTTTCCGTGCGCCCGTTAACCTGGGCCGCCAGCCGGGCCAGCTCGTGGATCGCCTTGTCGGTGAAACTCAATTCGATCCCTTCGGTGGCCATCAGGGCGGCATATTGTTTGAGCAGGGCATTTTGCGGCTCGGTGAGAATCCGGTAAAACTCCGCCTCCCCCAGGGCGCTCAATTCCACCCGGATGGGGAAACGGCCCTGCAGCTCCGGAATCAGGTCGGAGGGTTTGCTGACATGGAAAGCGCCACTGGCGATAAACAGGATATGGTCGGTACGGACCATTCCGTGCTTGGTGGTCACCGTGGCCCCTTCAACGATGGGCAGCAGATCGCGCTGAACCCCCTCCCGGGAAACCTCGGGGCCGTGGCCGCCGCCCCCCTTGGAGGCGATCTTGTCGATCTCATCCAGGAAAATTATCCCCGACTGCTCGGTGCGGCGAATGGCCAGGCGGGTTACCCGCTCATGATCGATCAGCTTTTCCGCCTCGCTCTTGCGCAACACCTCCAGCGCTTCCCGGACCTTGAGCTTTCTCTTTCTCATTTTGGCCGGGAAAATTTTGCCGAACATCTCCCGGAGATTGCCCTCCATCTCCTCCATGCCGCCGGGGGAGAAGACCTCCATCATCGGCATCGGCCGGGACTGTTCCACCTCCACCTCCACCTCCCGCTCATCCAGCTTGCCCTCCCGCAGCATCCGGCGGAATTTCTCGCGGGTAGTTCCGTTGCCATCCCCCTGATCCTCGGGAGTCATCGATGAAACCGGGCCGGCCGCCGACCGGGCGGTGCTCCCGTTGCCCGATTCCCAGTGGGGTACCGGCAGAACGTTGCCCCCGGAGGGAAATCCCGCTCGCGAGGAACGCTCCCCTCCCCCGGTGGCATTTCGGGGCGGCGGGGGAACCAGGAGGTCGAGAATCCGCTCTTCGGCCAGGGTCTCCGCCCGCTGCATCACCTGCTCCCGCTCCTCCCCCCGGACCATGGCGATGGCCAGTTCCAGCAGGTCGCGAACCATGGACTCCACGTCTCGGCCCACATAGCCCACTTCGGTGAATTTGGAGGCCTCCACCTTGAGAAACGGGGATTGGGCCAGTACCGCCAACCGGCGGGCGATCTCGGTTTTACCCACTCCGGTGGGGCCGATCATAATGATATTCTTGGGGGCGATCTCATCACGCAACGGGGGCGGTACCTGCTGGCGCCGCCAGCGGTTACGCAGGGCGATGGCCACGGAACGTTTGGCATCCCCCTGGCCGACGATGAAGTCATCCAGTCTTTGCACGATTTCGCGGGGAGAAAGGGAGTTTACCGTGACCGCGGCGGCCTCGGCCTCTTCCGTATTGATTTGCGCTTTCATAATCATGGGAAAAATAACAGGCTCCGGTTAGATGATTTCCAGGTGGATATTGGCATTGGTGTAGATACAGAGGCCGCCGGCGATCTCCAGAGCCACCCGGCAGATCTCCGGGGCTTCCAGTTGGGAGTGGCCCACCAGGGCCTGGGCGGCGGCCTGGGCGTAAGGACCGCCGGAACCGATGGCCAGAATGCCGTCGTCGGGCTCGATCACGTCGCCGGTGCCGGAGATCAGCAGTGAGCGTTCGGCATCCGCCGCGATCAGCAGGGCTTCAAGCCGGCGCAGCATCCGGTCGGTACGCCACTCCTTGGCCAGTTCCACCGCTCCCCGCAGCAGGTTGCCGCTATGTTTTTCCAGCTGTTGCTCCAGCTTGTCGAAGAGGGTAAAGGCATCGGCGGTGGCCCCGGCGAAACCGGTGACCACCTTGCCGTGATAGAGGCGGCGGATCTTGCGGGCCTGGTGCTTGACCACCACGTTACCCATGGTAACCTGGCCATCGCCGGCCATGGCCACCTTGCCCCGATGCCGTACCGCCACCACTGTGGTTGAACGAATCTTCATGGTATTTCCCATCCAAATGTTAGCCACCCGCCAGGGGGTGGGATTTGTCGTACACCGCCGTCAGATGATCCAGATTGAGGTGGGTATAGCGCTGGGTGGTCGAAAGGCTAGCATGGCCCAACAGTTCCTGCACCACCCGCAGGTCGGCACCCATCTCCAGGAGATGGGTGGCAAAGGAGTGGCGCAGGGCATGGGGGCTGACCCGGGCGGCAATGCCCGCCCGCTCGGCGTACATCTTCACCAGTCGTTCGATGCTGCGGGTGGTGATCCGGCCGCCCCGACTGTTCAAAAAGAGCGCCCTTTCGGCCCGGCCACTCTGCAGCAGAACCGCCCTTTGGGGCAGGTAGGCTTCAATGGCGGCCACCGCGGCAGTGCCCATGGGTACCAAACGCTCCTTATTGCCCTTGCCGTGGACCCGGACCATCCCCTCCCCCAGATCGACCATTGCCAGATCCAGGGCGGCCAACTCCGCCACCCGCAGGCCGGTGGCATAAAGCAACTCCAGCATGGCCCGGTCGCGGGCGGCAAAACGGTCCCCCGGGCCGGGCATCTCCAGCAGGCAAAAGACCTCATCCACGCTCAAGACCACCGGCAGATAACCCTCCCCCTTGGGGGCGGCGATGGCGGCGGCGGGATCACTCCCCAGCACTTCCCTTTTCAGGAGAAAACGGAAAAAGGTTCGCAGGGCCGAGAGCTTTCGGGCAACCGACGAGCTTTTGTTGCGGGAGTGCAGACTGTAAACAAAGGAGCGGACCCGTAAAGCATCCAACTGGCTGACCGTGAGTTCCCGCCCGCTTGCGGCCGCGGCCTGGGCGGTAAACTCGTTCAGATCGCGCCTATAACTTGCGACGGTGTGGGAAGAGTACCCCTTTTCCACCTCCAGCCACCGCAAAAAGGCTTCGATATGTTCTCGCATCCCGTCGGCCATCGCCACCACCTCAAATTGCTCGCACCCTACCACAGGGCGCTTTTTTTGGAAAGAGATTGCCCAATGGTTCGCCTTCAATTATTCTGAGTGCTTATCAATCGCGCAAAGGAGAGTGATTCCCGATGGCAAAACAAAACTTCGAAGAAGCCATGGCCCGGCTGGAGAAGATCACCCGGGAACTTGAGGAGGGCGAGCTGAGCCTGGAGCACTCCTTGAAAAAATTCGACGAAGGTGTCCGCCTGGCCGATTTTTGCAGCAAGACGTTGGATGAGGCGGAAAAAAAGGTCGAGATCCTGTTGAAAAAGGAGGGTGAAGTAGTTGCCGTTCCTTTTGCGGAGCAGGAAGAAGAGTAGAGGTGCCCCACCCCATGGAGATCAAGCAATACCTGAACCGGCGGCGTGAGCTGGTGGAGCAGGCCCTGACCGAGCTGTTGCCGCCGCTTACCGGGCCGCTGGCCGGCCATGTCGAGGCGATGCGCTACAGTCTGCTGGCCGGGGGCAAACGGGTGCGGCCCATTCTCTGCCTGGCCGCCGCTGAAGCTCTGGGGGCCGAGCCCGAGCCGCTGCTGCCCCTGGCGGCGGCCCTGGAGTGTATCCATACCTATTCGTTGATCCATGACGATCTGCCGGCCATGGATGATGATGACCTCCGGCGGGGGATGCCCACCAGCCACAAGAAGTTTGGCGAGGCGGCGGCAATTCTGGCCGGAGACGGCCTGCTCAGCTTCGCCTTTGAGCTGCTGGCTCGGCCCCTGGCCGCCGCCACCCTGGCCCCGGCCGATCAGTTGCGGATCGTTAATCAGGTGGCGGTGGCCATTGGCCCCATGGGAATGGTGGGCGGTCAGGTTCTCGATATCGAAGCGGAGGGCCGGGGGGAAGGTGTTGGCCTGGAGGAACTGCAGCGGATTCATCGTTGCAAGACCGGAGCCCTGATAACCGCCGCCGTCCAGGTCGGAGCCATTGCCGGCGGAGCCGATTCCCGGCAACTGGCCGCCCTGACCACCTATGGCGAGCAGGTGGGCCTGGCCTTCCAGATTGTCGATGATCTGCTCAATGTCACCGGCGATACCGCCACCCTGGGTAAAGCGGCGGGTAGCGACGCCGCCCGGGGCAAGGCCACCTACCCCGCCATTCTCGGCCTGGCCGTCACCGAAGAGAAGGCCAGGGAAGCGGTGACCGCGGCGGTGGCCGCCCTGCCCCCCGAGCTGTTCGACCATCGCGCCGATCCCCTGCGGGATCTGGCCCACTACATCTACTCCCGGAAAAGATAACAACGCCATGAACGCGACCGAAGCAAACAACTCTCTGCTGGAGCGGATCGACTCCCCCGGCGATCTGCGCAAGCTGCCTGTGGAAAAACTACCCCAGCTGGCCGCCGAACTGCGGGAAATGATTGTGAGTACCGTCGCCGTCAACGGCGGCCATCTCGCTCCCTGTTTGGGGGTGGTGGAGCTGACTCTGGCTCTGCACTACATCTTCAACACCCCCGCCGACAAGATTATCTGGGACGTGGGGCATCAGTGTTACGCCCACAAACTGCTCACCGGCCGCCGGGATCGCTTTCATACCCTGCGGCGCTACCAGGGGGTCAGCGGCTTTCCCAAGCGGGAGGAGAGCGAATACGACAGCTTCGATACCGGCCACAGCAGCACCTCGATCTCCGCCGCCCTCGGCATGGCGGTGGGAGCCGAATTGAAGGGGGAAAACAACAAGACCATCGCGGTGATCGGAGATGGCTCCATGACCGGCGGCCTGGCCTTTGAGGGTTTGAACCAGGCCGGTCATCTGGATAAAAATCTGATCGTGATCCTGAACGACAACGAGATGTCGATCTCGCCCAATGTCGGGGCACTCTCCAGTTTCTTGAGCCGCAAGCTCACCGGTCGGACCATGGTGCGGATTAAAAAGGAGATGGAGCATTTCCTGAAAAATTACCGGGCCGGGGAGAATATCCTGCACCTGCTCAAACGCAGCGAAGAGAGCTTGAAGGGCTTTTTTACCCCCGGCATGCTGTTTGAGGCCTTAAAATTCAAATATGTGGGGCCGATCCCCGGCCACAAACTGGATCTGCTGCTGGAAACCCTGCGCAACGTCCGTGATTTCAGTGAAGGGCCGGTACTGATCCATGTTCTGACCACCAAGGGTAAGGGGTATGCCCCGGCCGAGGAACATCCCGGTGATTTCCATGGGGTTGGTCCTTTTGATATCGCCACCGGTAAGCCGGTGCCCAGCCCCGGGCCACCCTCTTACACCAAAGTTTTCGGGGAAACCCTGGTGGAATTGGGGCAGGTCGACCCCCGCTTGACCGCGATCACCGCCGCCATGCCCATCGGCACCGGCTTGGGCGCCTTTGCCGAAAAATTCCCCGACCGCTTCTTCGATGTGGGGATTGCTGAACAGCACGCGGTGACCTTTGCCGCCGGCCTGGCCTGCGAGGGGCTGCGGCCGGTGGTGGCGGTCTATTCCACCTTTCTGCAGCGGGCCTTCGACCAGGTGATCCATGACGTCTGCCTGCCCAATCTGCCGGTGATTTTCGCCATTGACCGGGGGGGGGTGGTGGGGGATGACGGACCCACCCATCATGGGGTGTTCGATATCTCTTTCCTGCGCATGATTCCCAACCTGCTGTTGATGACCCCAAAAGATGAAAACGAGTTACGCCATATGCTGTACACCGCCCTCCACTGTCCGGGACCGGTGGCCATTCGCTATCCGCGGGGGAGTGGCCTGGGGGTTGAACGGGATGGCGATCTGCGCAAGATCCCCTTCGGTAAGGGTGAATTGTTGCGGGAGGGCAATGATCTGCTGCTGCTGCCGGTGGGCAATCGGGTCAGCACGGCCCTGGAAGCCGCCGAGGGGTTGGCCAAAATGGGGATTGCGGCGGCGGTGATAAATCCCCGCTTTATCAAGCCCCTTGATGGTGAGCTGATCTGCCACTGGGCCGAGAAAACCGGCCGGGTGGTAACGGTGGAGGAGAATGTCCGGGCCGGGGGGTTCGGTTCGGCGGTGCTGGAGCTGCTCAACCGCCGGGGGATCAACTGCCCCCGGGTGAAGATCCTGGGGCTGCCCGATCGTTTTCTGGAGCACGGCGATCAGGAGAAGCTTAGGCAACTGGCCGGAATCGATGCCGCGGCCATCAGTGCCGCCGCCGTGGAGATCATGAACTGAGGTGGTGGAGGGGGACGGCTCCCCTCCACCACGGGATTTACCGTTACTTGAGACGTTTATCCAGTTCCTGACGGACCTGTTCGCTGATATCCATGGCCTCGGCGGCGTAAAGCAGGCCGGTGCGGCTTCGCAGCCCCTTCATGGTGTATTCCAGAATCAGGTCATAATTGCGCTCACGCCCGAATTCGGCGATGATCTCGTCCAGCTTCAGCAGGACCGGTTCCATCAACACCTTTTCCCGCTGCTGAACGGCCAGCTGGGCGTCTTCATTGAGGCCCTCGAAGGCCCGGACGCGGCGCTGAAACTCCCGCTCCCGGTCAGCCCGGACCTGGTCGCTCCAGACCGAACTCTTCTTTTCTATCTCCTCCCGCATCTCCTCCAGGGCCGTCTGCTCCCGCTGGAGGGTGGCGCGCTGCTTCTCGATCTCAGCTTCAATCTTCCCCCGGGCCTCCCGGGCGACGACGGAGCGATCAAGAATATCCTGGATGCTGATCACGGCGATCCGGACCGGCTCAGCCGCGGCAACGACCGGGGCCAACCCGAGGTTCAGCAGCAGGAGGGCGGCCAGCAGCGGGGTAAAAAGGCTTCTACTCATCATAATCAACACTCCTTGCAAAGATGGCGGAACTAAAAAAAATCCGGGACGAGTTTCCCCGCCCCGGATCGGCTTGCCTCCTGGACTGTTTATGGGGCATTACCTGAGAAGAACGAAGTCGGCCCGTCGGTTCAGGGCCCAGGATTCCTCATTCTGTCCAAAGGCGATGGGGCGCTCCTCCCCGTAGCTTACGGTCTCCAGGCGGCCGGCAGCGATGCCCATGTCCATCAGGTATTTCTTGGCGCTCATGGCCCGGCGTTCACCCAGGGCCATATTGTATTCGCGGGTGCCGCGGTCATCGGTATTACCTTCGATCCGCACCCGGACCCGCATGTTGTCCAGCAGGTAGTTGCCGTTCTCGGTGATCCGGCCTTCCTGGTCGGGCCGGATATTGGAACGATCAAAGTCGAAATAAACCGGGAACAGCGGGGTGCTGGTGCGGCCTTCCCGCAGCGCCAGTTCGCGGGCGCCGGTGTCGGTCAGGGCTTCCTCCTCGGCGGGTCCGGGCCAGGCTTCGGCGGGCTCCCAGGGAGCATGGTCGGGGCGATCGGCCTCGACCGTGGCGGCAGGAGCGGTCGTTGTCGGCGCGACGGGTTCAACTTTGACCGGTTTGGAGCAAGCGAAGGTGAACAGCGAAACTGTACAAACAATTGCCACTGCGGTAAAAATCTGCCCCATTCCTTTTTTCATCTGGCCATCTCCTTATTTAGGGTATACTTTCCAGGTTAATCACGCACGTCGATGGAATCATCGTTTCGTGACGCTTCGGTGAAGCAGTGTATAGAAAAGGACCTGGAAATTCAACACATTTTTTCCAACCGACCCATACTTTAGTTAACCCAAACAAGGTTTATCATGACAACGACTAAGAGGGCATGTGCCGAGGATCTGCTGGCCACCGGCCCCCATGGCCGCTTTTTCGGGGTTTCCCAGGAGTGCTTCGACCGGGTGTGGCGAACCCTGACCGCTCCTGAAGGTAACTCAACCACCTACGTAACTATGGAGATCGGGGCCGATCGGGATGTCTATCACCCCATCAAGAAACTACTTCAGGAGGCCGCCGCCCGGGAGGATCTCGCCGCCGATCTGCCGCCGGAGGCTGGTAGATTTCTCAGCGGACCCAGTAAAATTCCCATCTACAGCGGAGGATTGGGGGTTCTGGCCGGTGATACCCTGAAGAGTTTTGCCGACTGTCATATTCCAGTGGTGGCGGTGTCCCTGCTCTACCGGCGGGGTTACTTTTCCCAGCTGGTTGATATGAATCTGGGTCAGGTGGTCTGGTCCCGGGAGTGGAAGCCGGAGGAGACCCCCGGCCTCTATCTGCTGCATCAGCCCGGCCGACCGACCGAGCCGCTCACCGTCGAGGTGGATTTCCATGATCGTGATGACCAGCCGATCAAGGCGGTGGCCCGGCTGTGGATGAAGATGGAGGTCAGTTGCAACCTCGATTTCTTTGTGCCGGAACTCCTGCTCGATTACGATCAGCCCCAATCACCGGACTGGATCCGTAAAGCTTCCCATCAGCTTTACGACAGCAGCTCGGAGGCGTCCAAGGTGATTCAGCGCCGGCTGCTGGGGGCCGCGGTGTTGCCGGCCATGCGCGCCCTGGGCCTGACCTCCAAGACCATCCATTTAAATGAACAGCATGGGGTGATCCTGGTTCTCTCCCTGATCTCGGAGATTTTACACCGGCAACTGGGGGACAATTACCGCCAGCAGGCCAGCGACCAGGATATTCTGGCCGCCGCCGAGCAAGCGGCCCGGCACGTGGTTTACACCATCCACACCCCGGTCAAAGCCGGTCACGACCGTTTCCCCCATGCCCTTTATCATGGTCTTGAGCACTCATTCTTGCGCCGTATTCTCCATCTGCTGGCCCTGGATGAGCAGGATTCGACCGCTTACAACTTTACCGCCCTGGCAATGCGGGTCAACCGGGCCACCAACAGCGTCAGCCGTTTGCACCGCGAGGTGACCCAGGCCCAGTTTCCCCAGTTCAGGGAGCGGATCAGCGCCATCACCAACGGGGTTCATCACCTCACCTGGATCAGCGACGCCAAGGCGGCGGCCTATGACACTGTTCCCGAACTGGCCAACTGGCGTCTGGAGCCCTGCGTCTTCAACCGGGCCGGCAAGGCTTTGAACAGCAAGAAGTTTCGCCGGAGCTTCACCGAGGCCTGGCGGCAGGATACCTCCATTCTGGTGGCCTATCTCAACGGCATGCTCTCCCGCCATCGACACCAAAGGGTTTCCACCTGGATCGACCCGCCCAACTACCTGTCATACCTGGGAGAGAGCGAAGGTCGGCTTGATGGCCAGGCCTTCACCTTCGGTTTCGCCCGCCGTTTCTCCACCTACAAAAGGGCGGACCTGGTCTTCGAGGACCTTGATCGCCTGGCGGAGATCCTGCTGGCTTCCCGCTGGCCGGTGAATTTCATCTACGCCGGCAAGGCCCATCCGGCCGATGAACCCGGCAAGGTGCTGATTAAGAGCATCATCGATATCCAGGAGGAGTTGTATCGAAAAACCCAAGGGCTGGCCCGGTTGGTCTTTGTGCCCGATTACGACATGTCGGTGGCCAAGATGATGGTGGCCGGCTGCCACGCCTGGCTCAACAGTCCCAAGCGCCCCCTGGAGGCCAGCGGCACCAGCGGCATGAAGGCGGCGATGAACGGCATTCCCAACGTCAGCATCATGGACGGCTGGTGGGTGGAGGGTTACCACGACGGCAAGACCGGCTGGAAATTCGGCTACGAAGGTCCGGTGAAGGCGGAACTGCTCAGCGAGAACCCTTCCGAACTGCTCTACCGGGAGGATGCCGCCTCATTCTACGAGATGCTGCCGGACCTGCTGGGCACCTTTTACCACCCCGAGGGTCTGGACCAGTATCTGGATCGCTGCCTCAACAACCTGATCCTCAACTGTCCGATCTTCAACACCCACCGGATGGCGGCGGAGTATGTTGAACGCTACCAGTTGCTGCTGCCGGCTGAAATTGAAGAGCGGATGAGAAAATTCCGTGCCCTGTACCAAAGCGATTTGGACGGTTAAAGTTTTCCCCTCTTCCTGCCGATGGGAGTAACAAGGAGGGCCCGGTCGCCCTCCAGCCTTTTTATAGCTTCCCTTGCTCCCATCTGCCAGGAGTCGGATCATGAATGAGTTTGCCACCTCCCCCCTGCCCGCCCCTTTGCCCCCCGGCCTCGGCCGCCAGGCTGCCACCTCGGTCTCCGGAGATCAAAACTTCTCTTACCAGCAAGCGGTTCTGCTGGCCCGGCAAAGCTCAATCTCCCTGACCACCGCCGAGGGTGACCGGGTCAGCATCTCCGCCGACTGGAGCAGCGCCACCAAGTTGGGCACTGGTCAAGTCCAGCGGGGCGGCGCCCTGCTCAACGCCTACAGCTTGAGCAATTTGGAAACCCAATCCTACTCCCTCAGCGTTGAGGGCGATCTCAACACCGAGGAGTTGCGGGATATTGAACGGTTGATGGAGCAACTGACCGGCATCGCCTACGATTTTTTCAACGGGGATCTGGAAAGAGCCCTGGAGGGGGCGCTCAATTTGGGGGAGTTGGGCTCAATCCGTGAGCTCTCCGCCACCTTTCTCCAGGCATCCTACAGTTCGCAACAGCTGATCAGTCGTGGCCCCAGGGCCGTGGGGCACCTGCCTTCTTCGACCGGCGGTCAGGCCGCCCCCCCGGATCAACTGCCGACGGCCAGCCGGGTTTATCGCTACCACGACATTATCCAGGCCCAATGGCAACAGCTTAAGGAGTGGTTTGAAGCTGAAACGGCCGGTACCGGCCAATCCTCCCTGCCGCCGGCCTCGGACGGGAGCAAGGAAGGTGGCCATGCGCCATCGGCAAGAATGGTGGCGGCGCTGGAGGAGACCATGGGCCGGCATCCCCGCTTAACCCCGCTCAGTCGGGCCCTGGCCGAAAGGGCCATGGAACGGGCGGCGGAACTCTTTACCCGGGAGCATCAGGGCAATCCCCCATTGCCGAGGTCGATGGCGGAACTGCGGCACAACCTGGGCCAACGGCTGGATCGCTGGCTGCTGGCCTAGAATTAACTCGAAGCAGCCGTTATTCAGCCAGGAGTTGGGGGTCCCCCTCCCCTGCCCCGTTCATTCCACCGATGGCCCGCATCAGATTGCGAACCGTCGCGTTCATCATCTCCGACTGAGCGCTCAGCTCCTCGGCGGCGGCGGCCGACTCCTCCGAGGTGGCCGCGTTCTGTTGGGTCACGCCGTCAATCTGGCTGACAGCGATGCTGACCTGGGAGATCGCCTTGGCCTGTTCGCCGGTGGAACCGGCAATCTCCGCCACCAGGGAGGAGATCTGGCCAATCGAGCTGGCCGCCTGGCCAAAGGCGTCGCTGGTTTCGTTGACCAGCTCCGAGCCGGACTGAACCTTCTGTACCGTCCCTTCAATCAAGGCAGAGGTGTTGCGCGCGGCTTCCGCGGCCCGCATCGCCAGATTACGCACCTCGTCGGCCACCACCGCGAACCCGGCTCCGGCTTCCCCGGCCCGGGCGGCCTCCACCGCCGCGTTCAGGGCCAGCAGGTTGGTCTGAAAGGCGATTTCATCGATGGTTTTGACAATTTTCTGGGTTTCGCTGCTGGCCTGGGATATTTCAGCCATCGAAGAGATCAGTCGCGCCATGGAGCCCTCGGCCTGGCGAACCACGGTGGCGGCATTGCTCATCACCCGATTGGCCTGATCGGCATTTTCGGCATCCCGCTGGGTCATGCTGGAGACCTCTTCCAGCGCGGCCGAAGTCTCCTCCAGGGAGGCGGCCTGCTCTGAAGCCCCCTCGGCCAGGTGTTGGCTGGATGAGGAGACCTGGGCGGCGGCCGAGGCCACCTGGGCCGAGCCTTCGGACATCTGCCGGGCAATCCCCCGCAAAGTGGCGGCGATCCCCCGGTGGGTCTGGAATGCCACCAGGACCACCAGACCGATGATCAGCAGAGAGGCCAGGGCCAGGCTGGAGCGCAAGCCTTGGGCGGTGTCCAGCATCGCCCCCTGATTTTCCTGACCGATAATCTGCCCGATTCCCCAGTAGTTGATCAGGCCAAAAACGATCATCAACAGGATGATAAGGCCGAATGCCCCGGCAATCTTTTGGGCGATGGTCATTTCTCGCAGATTCATCCCTTTCCCTCCTCAAGGAACATATGGTACACCCTTTTGTTGTTGCCAAAACCATCAGGAGACAACTACCATTCGGTTGCGAGACCGGGTAAATCATTTGCCAACGCTACCAGAACCGTACCTGGCCAACAAGAGGAAATGCGAGATGTGGAGCTCCAAAGATATCTATTTTGTTTCCGACAGCACCGGGATCCTGGCCACCAATCTGGGGCATGCCATGATCCGCCAGTTTCCCGAGGTCAGCTTTCATGAGGAGCGCTTCCCCTTTATCCTGACCAGGGAGGAGGCCCAGAAAACCCTGGCCTATATCCTGAAGCATTCCGGCGGCCGGCGGCCCATTATTTTCAGCACCATCATGAATGAGGAGATCCGCCGGATCTTCGATCATCCGGAGGTGGAACTGTTCGACCCCTTCCGGGCCTTTCTCGAAGATCTGGAGGGCTGTCTGGAGGCCAAGGCCCTGCGGGTCCCCGGGTTTTCCCGCCATGTGGACAACATCACCATGGCCAAAAGGGTTGAGGCGATCCACTTCTGCCTGGAGCATGACGACGGGGTAAGAACCAACGAATTCGACGAGGCGGATGTCATCCTGTTGGGGGTTTCCCGCACCGGTAAAACCCCGGTCAGCGTCTACCTCGCCACCCAGATGGGGTTGAAGGCCGCCAACTTTCCCATGACCACGGAATACCTGCGCGAATACAAGCTGCCCGACGCTTTAAGGCGTAACGCCCGCCGGGCCGTGGGCCTGACCACCACTCCGGAGCTGCTCCATATCGTCAGGGAAAAACGCTATCAGGGGAGTAGCTACGCCAGATTGGCCACCTGCAGCGAAGAGATCAAGCAGGCTGAACAGATCTTAAACAATTATAAGATTCCGGTCATCTCCACCGCCGGTCGGTCCATTGAGGAGATCGCCACCCAGGTCACCCAGGAGCTGGGCATCAGCAAAAAGCCGGCGGAACTGAACAGTCAGTCCTGAGCCCCACCCTACTTGGGGAGTGGTTCCAGCTTGATCAGCTTGAGGGGATGGGCCCGGCCCAGTTCCCCGTCCAGGGAGCGGATATGACCGATGGTCTGCCAGTCATGACCCAGCAGGCCGGCCCCAAAGGCGTCGATGGCCACCGGATCGAATGAGGCGGCCAGCAAGCCGGGCGACGGCCGGCAGAGCGGGCCGCCCAGGTGGGACTTACTAAGGCCGATGGTGGCGTCAAGCAGAGTGAAGTCGGGGCAGCGATAACGGTTAAGGTCCGCCACCGCCGCCTGAATTTCCTGATGGAAGGCGGCCTTTTTCCAGTGCCCCCCCTGCTGGTAGCAGGCCGGGGGGGCGGCTCCCATCATGTTTTTCATGGTCAGGGTAACCTTGGCCAGGGTGTGGGCCTTGAGTACCGGCAGTGAGATCAGGAAGGCGTCCAGCAGCAGCGTGGGCAGGTGCATCTCCGGCCAGCGCCCGTATTGGGGGCGGGAGAGGCGGGTCAAGGGGGCCTGGTTGAGATCGATCAGCTTTACCCCCCGCTCCATCGCCATTTGGGCATAACCCAGGGTGGTAAAACAGTGGTCGGTGTCGTACTCCTTGGCTCCGCAGCCCTCGGCCACAATGATCTCCGCCCCCGGCCGGGCCCGCTGGAGATAATCCACCAGAGCCGCCACCAGGGCCACCGGGGTGGTGATGGGCGGCGGGGCGGCCTTGACCAGGTTGGGTTTGAGCACAATGGGTCGCCGGTCATCCAATACCGCCGCCAGGCCGGCCCGGTCCAGCAGGCGACCGGTTGCCCCAACCCAGTCGCCGGCAAACGGGCAGTGATATACCACCCCCTTCTCCATCAGGCTTTTCCGGTCAGCAAGGCGTAAACCCTCTGCCACTCGCCGGCGTCACCGGTGCCAATCCTGACTCCTATAAGGAACCGCGTTTCAGCCAGCAGTTCAACGTGGCGAACCTGGACCGTGAAGTCAAGGAAACGGGGCTTCTTGGCGCCCGATAAAGCCCGGCAACGATATTGGGCCCCCACCTCCGGGGCAAAATCGACCATCCCGCTAAAGCCGTGGCTGCTGGCATTAAGCAGAGAGCAGGACTTCCACTCCCGGCCCTGCTGGATATCAACGGCTCGTACCGCCGCCGGCAGCACTGATTCGGGGTAATCTACCAAGGCCCTCAGAGCCGTGGGCCGCCGCGGGGCTTGGCGCCGGTTGGCGGCGGGCTGGATCGCGGGTTGCTCCTGCTGCCGTCCCACCACCCGGTTACGCCCCGCCGCCTTGCCCAGATAAAGGCGACGATCGGCCGCCGCCAGCAACTGGTCGAAATCTTGGCCATCCTCGGGCGAGGAGGCGACCCCCACCGTCATGGTAACCGTCCGGCAATTATCGCCATCCTTAAGCACCAGTTCGCCGGCCACGGTCGCCCGCAACTTTTCGGCCAGGCCATGGGCCCCGGTCCCCATGGTATCGGGCAAGAGGACCACAAACTCTTCGCCACCATAACGGGCCGCCACGTCACTCTGGCGCAGATTTTTAGTCAGCAGGGCCGCCAGTCCGGTCAGCACCTCATCCCCCCGGGCATGACCCCAGAGGTCGTTGACCTCTTTAAAATTATCAAGATCGAGGAGCAGCAGCGCCATCGGCGCCTGGGCGCGCCGGGCCTTGAGCAGCTCCCGGGTGCCGCACTCCAGCAGGTAGCGGCGATTGTAAAGGCCGGTCAGTTCGTCACGCATCGCTTCCCGGCAGGCGTTTTCAAAGATCCGGGCCCGCTCCAGGGCCACCGCCAGATTATTGGCCACGGCACAGAAGAAATTTTTGTCATGCTCGCGAAAACTGTTGGGGCTGGCCTTGTGGATATTCAACACCCCGAAAACCCGGCCATTGTCATCAACCAGCGGCACCGAAAGGAATGAGCCGATATCGGGCAGCAGGCCATGGTAGTTGAGAAAGCGCGGTTCCTTAGTGACATCGGGCACCAGGATCGCCTCCCCGCTCTCCACCACCAAGCCGGAAATTCCTTCGCCGGGCCGGAAACTGCAATCACCGGCCCGGGCCATGACCCGGTCATCGGCGGTCCACATCTCGTACAGACCGCTGACCGGATCCCGCAACATCAGGCAGAACTCCTCCACCCGCAAGGTGTTTTTCAGCAGATCGACAATATTGACAAAAAGGGAGTTGGTCTGGACTGCGACACTGCAGGTCCGGCTGGTGGCGTAAAGCAGGTACAGTTCCAGCAGACGCTCCCTGAGGGCCTCGCTTTCCCGCTGGGCGGTGAGGAAGAAGTTGTCGTCAAGACCGGAAGATGAGTTTGGGAGCAAAATGTCTAACCTCATATTTTAGGATAAAAGAGTGATAGCATCAGGCCAGCACCGGTTTTTGCCGGCGGCCCGCCTCCAGGGCCCGGCGCAGATAATCGGGCAGGATCCGGTAGGCCTCCAAAGGGGAGATGGGCGGCTGTTGACGATCGATGGCCAGCGCGTTGCCGGTCTGCCCTCGGTCCATCACAATCACCTCGGGTTCTTTGGCCAGGGGAGTGCCCCCGGAATCGGTGAGCGGCAGCAGGAGGGGGCCGTCGCTGTCCAGGACATAGGCCAGTTGCCCGTTGGTGAGATAGACCACGCTGCCGGCCGGGTAGATCCCCACCGAACCGATGAACGAGTGGAGGACATACTGGAGGAAGGGATCTTTGCGGGCGTAGTGGTGGAAGATCTCAGAGACCACGCTCACCGGGTTGAGGGCGTTCTTGTAGCAGCGTATCGAGGTCATGGCATCGTAAATATCCGCCAGTTTGCAGACCTTGACGTAGGAGGGCACCAGGTGGTGATCCTGCTGGGGATAACAGCGCTCCTCGCCGGCATAGAGGGCGGCGTGGTGGTAGAGGCAGACATTGACGATATGCGGGTCGCTCAGCTTGTTTTTACGCAAAATCCGCTCCACCTTGTCGGTGACGTGGGACTTGACCACCTGGAACTCCTTTGCCGTCAATTTACCGGTTTTATTAAGGATCTCCGGGTCGATCATCACCTTGCCCAAGTCGTGCAGGAAGTAACCGATGGAGATGTTGCGCAGCTCGGAAGAGGTATAGTAAACAAAAGCCCCCGGATCCCGGGGGGCCGCGCCCGGCGGGCCCTGGGGATTATCGTTGAGAAAGGAATTGACTGCGGCACTGAACGCGTTGTTGAAGCGCTGCATGATCACCGTGCCGATGGTGCAGACATTGACGGAGTGGTTGTACAGGTAATCGTCGTAGGAGAAGATCTCCCGGGTCAGGTAGGCAAACGAGTTGTCGTTCAGGGTAACGAAATCGACCAGCTCGCCCACCGTTTTTGAAACCGGTTCCAGATCGAACTCGCCGCCGGCCTGGCGGATTGAATCCAGGGTTTTTTGGATGCACTCCTTGGCCAGTTCATACCTGCGGGCGGCAGCCAGCTTTATCTCGGTTATTTCGCTGATCTTAAGCTCCACATCCTTGGAAAGCTTTGGCCAGATCAAGGCTTTATCCGCGAAAAGAGCTTGAACCGGCTCTTCCTCGGGCAAGGGGATCTTGCGCCCCTCCTGATCCCAGAGTCCGCCCTCTCCCCCATCGGCTATGGGCACGGTCATGGTGCCCTGGGCTTTGACCTTGCGCAAAATTTTAGGGTCGGCCACCAGGACGCTTTTCTCCAGCAACAGCAACCCGCGCCCGTTAAAGACATCCACGCCGGTCCGCACCTTGCCTCCTTTTTCGACCACGGCGATCAGCCGGTCGATGGGCAGTTGCGGGCAGGCTTCGCTGTTGGTTGGATGCAGGCGGGCTCGCATGACTCTCTTCCCTCGAAATAACGACAAATAATCGCAATTGATTCCTGTTTGAATTGTTATGGATTCACTATTCATTGTCAACAAATAGTGTTGCTTTGCACTCATAGGGGTTGCCACCACCGACGAAGAACAGTAGGTTAATGGTTGTTTGCAGTCGCAAAATGAACCCAAGCGAGGAAGGCCCGATGGCGAGAGGTATCGGCGAGTTCACCCGCACCATCCGCTTCAGATTGCTGGCCACCCTGTTTCTGCTCCTGGGCCTTTCGATCCTGCTCTCCCTGGTCGGCATCCTCTCCCATGAGCGGGGACGTTACGTCGAGGCGGCCCAGGAGGAAGGGATGCGGGTGACCCTGACCGTGGAGCATCTTTTACGCCAGGCCATGCTGGAAAACGACTGGGAGGCGATCCGCCGCACCGTGGCCGGCGTCCACCAGATTGTCCAACCCTCCAATATCGGCATCCTCAGCAGTAACGGGACCCTGCTGGTTTCCGGCAACCCCCGCTCCGAAAGCCCCCGCTTTTCCGCCGACCACAACCCCGAGTGTGTTGCCTGCCACCAACTGACCGGGATGATGCCGACCCGCAAGAGTGTCCTGCTGGAGATCGGCGGTGAGCCGGTGCTGCGCAACGTGGTCAAGATCGCCAACGCCCCGGAATGCCACCCCTGCCATGATCCCGAAGAAAAAATTCTGGGGATCATGTTCTACGATGTCCCCTTCGCCAAGACCTTTGCCATGCTGCGCACCGTGATGTTCCGCACCCTGCTGGCCGGGCTGGTGACCTTCCTGCTGGTGGCCGCGGTGCTGTCGCTGATTATTCAGCGCTACCTCTACCGCCCCCTGCAGCAGCTGGAAACCGGCTTCATGCGGGCCGGGCGGGGTGATTTCTCCCACTGGGTCGAAGTGGAGGCCGAAGGCGAGATCCAGGACATGGCCGTGCAGTTCAATGTGATGAGCCAGGCGATCAAGCGGGCCATGGCCGAAATAAAAAGTAAAAACTGGGAAACCGAACACCTCTACTCCTTTGTCCGGGACCTGAACCGGGAGAACGAGTGGGGCAAGTTGTGCCGGGTAATCATCGATCTGCTGCAGCAAACCTTCAAAGCCGAGCGGGTGGCCCTGCTTTTAAGGCGGGAAAAGCAGGAAAGCGCCATCAGCGAAATCTGCTGGCGCGCAAACGGTGATCGCCGCTACCGGCATCATCAATATCAGGTGCCGCCGCCCGACGATCAATTGCCGGCCTGGCTGGCCCAGGCCCGGGAGTATTGGCACAACATCCCCGAGGGGGGAACCGCCTTCACCCAGGACAACACCACCGCCATGGCCAATCTGGCCACCCACCACGTCTCCCTGGGCTTGATCTATCTTCACCGCCGGGAAGGGGAGGCTTTCAACAAGATGGAGAAAAAACTGCTGGCGGCGGTCAGTGAGCAGATCGAGATCACCCTGGCCAACGCCAGACTTTACCGGATGGCGATCACCGACGGCCTGACCGGCCTTTACAGCAAACGCTACTGCGAAACCAAGATTCGGGAACTCCTCGATGTCCACACTTTTGAGCAGCGCCGCACCTTCAGCGTGCTGATGCTTGATCTGGACCACTTCAAGCTGGTTAACGACACCCATGGTCATCAGGTGGGCGATGAGGTGCTGACCCAACTGGCGGTCCTGATTCGTTCCCACATCCGGCGGGATGATGTCGCCTGCCGTTACGGCGGAGAGGAGTTTATCATTCTGGTGCCCGGTGAGCCGGGAGCTGCCGTGGAGGTCGCCGAACGCCTCTGCCGCTCGGTGGAAAAACATACCTTTGTTTGCCAAAATGGCCTGAAGCTGCAAAACACCATCAGCATCGGCATCGCCAGTTTCCCCCGCCATGGCCGGACCGCCGGGGAGGTGATAGGAGCCGCCGACGAGGCCCTCTACGGCGCCAAACACGCCGGCCGCAACCGCTGCATGGTCAACATCTGAGGGTTTTCCCCCTATTTCGCCTGGATTTATTGAGACTACTGTGCTAGGTTGTCTCTTTTTATTCAGGCGGCCCCACTATGCTCACCATTCAGAATCTTTCCATCCAGTTCGGCGAAAAACACCTCTTTAAAGATCTTTCAGCCAGGGTACATCCCCACGACCGCATCGGCCTGGTGGGGGTGAACGGAGCCGGGAAAAGCACCCTGATCAAAATCATGGCCGGCGTAAGGGCCATGGACGAAAAGGTGGTGGTCCGGGCCAAAAAGGCCACCGTGGGCTATCTGCCCCAGGAGATCGAGGCCTTTCCCCCCGGTCGCTCCCTGTACGAGGAGGCGGAGAGCGCCTTTGCCGAGGCCCTGGCCCTGCAGAAGGAACTGGAAGGTGTTAACCGGCAACTGGCGGCGGTTACCGAAGACAACGAGGAGTGCCGCGCCCTCCTGGCCCGCCAGGGTGAACTGCAAAACGCCCTGGAGAGCCACGATATTTTCCGAATCCGCTCGGAGGTGGAGAAGGTACTGACCGGCCTGGGTTTCAAGGAGGGCGAGTTCGGCAAGGATTGCCACGCCTTCTCCGGGGGCTGGCGAATGCGCTTGCTGCTGGCCAAACTGCTGCTGGCCCGGCCGGCCCTGTTGCTCCTCGATGAGCCCACCAACCATCTCGATCTGGAATCACTGACCTGGCTGGAGGATTTCCTCAAATCCTACGCCGGCGCCCTGGTGATGATCTCCCATGACCGGGTCTTCCTCGACAATATCTGCAGTTCGATCTGGGAATTGAGCCTGGGCAACCTCACGGTGTACAAGGGCAACTACAGCCGCTACCTGCTCCAGAAGGAGGAGCGGATGGAGATCCAGCGGGCCGCCTACGAGAACCAGCAGGCCAATATCCAGCAGACCATGCGTTTCGTGGAGCGCTTCCGGGCCAAATCCACCAAGGCCAGCCAGGTCCAGAGCCGACTCAAGCAACTGGAGAAGATCGATCGGATCGAGCTGGAGGAGAGCGAGGCCAGGGTGGATTTCCGTTTCCCTCCCGCCCCGCCCGGTGGCCGCCTGGCCGTGGAGGTGGAGGGCCTGGCCAAAAGTTACGGCAAACTCCAGGTTTTCAACGGCCTGAGCTTCCTCCTGCAACGGGGCGAGAAGATGGCGGTGGTGGGGGTCAATGGCGCCGGCAAATCAACCCTGGTGAAAATTCTCGCCGGGCTGATCAAGGCCGACGGCGGCAAAATCCGCTTCGGCCATAATGTCCGGGCCTCCTATTTCGGCCAGCATCAGGCCCAGGAACTGGACCAGCAACTGACGGTTTTCGATACCGTCTTCCAGGCCGCGGGCGAAATGACCGTTACCCAGGTCCGTTCCCTGCTGGGGGCCTTCCTCTTTCGCGGTGATGAGGTGGACAAAAAGGTGGCGGTGCTCTCGGGGGGGGAAAAAAGCCGGCTGGCCCTGGCCAAAATGATCGCCGTCCCCTCCAACCTGCTGATCCTGGACGAGCCCACCAACCATCTCGACATGACCTCCCAGGAGGTGCTCCAGGAGGCGATGCGTCGCTACGACGGTTCAATCATCGTGGTTTCCCACAATCGCCACTTCGTCAACACCTTTGCCGACAGGGTGCTGGAGATTCGCGATGGCCGGGGCACGGCCTACCAAGGGAATATCGACGACTATCTGGATAAGTTGCGCCGTGACCGGGAAACGGCGGTGGCGGCCTCGGCGGCGGCTGAGCAGCCCGCCAGGGTCGGCAAGGATCCCTCCCCGTCCTCCTCCGAAAAGGCGGGACAGGAGAAGAACCGGGGCAAGGACAAGGAGGTCCGGCGCGAACAGGCCCAGCAACGTCAGCGCCTCAATCAGGCCCTGGGACCGCTGCGCAAGAAGGCGGCCCAAGCGGAAGCCGAGGCGGAAAAGCTGGAGCGGCGCAAGGGAGAGCTGGAAAGGCTGCTGGCCGACCCGGAAACCTATAACCGGCAGGAGGAGTTCACCGAATTGAGCAAGGAGTACGCCGATCTTGAGCGCCGCCTGGAACGCCTTTACGAACAGTGGGACAAACTGCAGGCCGAAATCGAGCAGGCCGCCGCCGACAACTGAAAGCCCGGCCGGCGGTCCTCACCGGGGCCAGCCGTTGCCCAGCGGAGAGCGCACCTTATTCTTGACCAAGCGCCATTTTATCAGTATCTTCCCGCCCCATGACCCTGATACGTCAACAGATCGAAGAGCGTGAGGCCCTCAACCTGGCCCCGGTGGCGGCCCGCAGCCGGGACAGCCGGGGGCGCTTACGCCCCGAAGAGGAATGCTCCATCCGGGTGGCCTTTCAGCGCGATCGGGACCGGATCATCCACTGCAAAGCCTTCCGCCGCCTCAAACACAAAACCCAGGTCTTCCTGGCCCCGGCCGGCGACCACTATCGCACCCGGCTGACCCATGTCCTGGAGGTTTCCCAGATTGCCCGAACCATCTCGGTGGCCCTACGTCTGAACGGCCACCTCACCGAGGCGATCTCCCTGGGTCATGATCTGGGCCACACCCCGTTTGGCCATGCCGGGGAGGCGGTTCTCAACGAGCTTTATCCCGAGGGCTTCCATCACTACCAACAGAGTCTGCGGGTGGTTGACCTACTGGAGAACAAAGGCCAGGGGCTTAATCTGAGTTGGGAGGTCCGCGACGGCATCGCCCGCCACTCCAAGGGCCGTGGCCAGATTCTGCCGGCCAGTTCCCAAGGGCTGCCCGCCACCATGGAGGGGCAGGTGGTTCGGCTGGCCGATATCATCGCCTACGTCAACCACGACCTGGATGACGCGGTCCGGGCCGGGGTGCTGCAGGAGGGGCAGATCCCTCCCCGGTTGATCGCCCTGCTGGGGGCCACCTCTTCCAAGCGGATCGACACCATGGTCCGCGACCTGGTGGAACAGACCCTGGCCGGGGGTGGTGAACAGCTGGCCATGCGACCGGAAATCATCGCCGGGATCGAGGATTTACGCGCCTTTCTCTTTGACAACGTTTACGAGAACTACAAGGTGCACGCCGATTTCAGCAAGGCGATGAAGGTGGTCCGTGAACTGTATGAGTACTTCATGGCCAACGACCGCCATTGGGAAAAACCGTTCGCTTACCCCGAGGGCACCAGCCGGGCCCGGATGGTCTGTGACTATATCGCCGGAATGACCGACCGCTACGCCCTCTCTCTTTATGCCAATATCTTTCTGCCCAAACCCTGGAGTGTTTTCTGAAGATGAGTGATAACAAAGCCCTGCCCAAAGCCTATGAGTTCCGAGAGGTTGAAGAGCGCTGGTACCGGAACTGGCTGGCTCACAAAAATTTCCGGGCCACCCTGGACCAATCCCGCCCCAATTTTTCCATCGTCATTCCCCCGCCCAACGTCACCGGGGTTCTCCATGTGGGGCACGCCCTCAACAACACCATGCAGGATATCATGGTCCGCTACCGGCGGATGCAGGGTTACAACGTGCTCTGGCTGCCGGGCACCGATCACGCCGGGATCGCCACCCAGAACGTGGTGGAGCGCAAACTGGCCGCCGACGGGATCAGCCGCCATGATCTGGGCCGGGAAAAGTTCATCGAACGGGTCTGGCAGTGGAAGGAGGAATCGGGGGGGCAGATTATCAACCAGCTCAAGCGGCTGGGCTGCTCCTGCGACTGGGACCGGGAACGGTTCACCATGGATCAGGGGCTGTCGGCGGCGGTGCGCAAGGTTTTCGTCCAGCTTTACCAGGAAGGTTTGATCTACAAGGGCAACTACATCATTAACTGGTGCCCCCGCTGTCTCACCGCCCTGGCCGACATCGAAGTGGAGCACGAGGAGACCGCGGGCAAGCTTTACCATATCCGCTACCCCCTGGCCGACGGCAGCGGTCACCTGGTGGTGGCCACCACCAGGCCGGAGACCATGCTCGGGGATACGGCGGTGGCGGTTCATCCCGCCGATGAACGCTACCAGGGTCTGGGGAAGGCGGCAGTGATCCTCCCCCTCATCGGCCGCCGGATCCCTTTGGTTTTCGATACCCACGTGGAGAAAGATTTCGGCTCCGGGGCCTTGAAGGTGACCCCGGCCCACGATCTCAATGATTTTGAAATCGCCCGCCGCCACGATTTGCCCAGCCTCAAGGTGATGGACGAGCACGGCATCATGAATGCCGATGCCGGACCCTACGCCGGCCTTGATCGTTTCGAGTGCCGGAAAAGGGTTGTCGCCGATCTGGAGGCGGCGGGGCTGCTGGAGAAGATCGCCGAACACCAGCATGGCGTGGGCCACTGCTACCGCTGCCAGACCGTGGTGGAGCCGGCCCTCTCGCCCCAGTGGTTCGTGGCGGTCAAGCCCCTGGCCCAGCGGGCGGCGGCGGCGGTGCGCAACGAGGAGATCCGCCTGCTCCCCAAGATGTGGCACAACACCTTCTACGACTGGATGGACAATATCCGTGACTGGTGCATCTCCCGTCAGATCTGGTGGGGCCACCAGATCCCGGCCTGGACCTGCGAGGCCTGCGGCGAACTGATCGTCAGCGAGGAGGAGCCTGATCTCTGCCCCAAATGCGGTTCCACCGGTCTGCGGCGGGAAAGCGACGTCCTGGACACCTGGTTCTCGTCGGCCCTCTGGCCCTTCTCCACCCTGGGCTGGCCCGAAAAGACCAGAGAACTGCAAATGTTTTACCCCACAAGTGTGCTGATCACCAGTTTCGACATTCTCTTCTTCTGGGTGGCCCGGATGATGATGATGGGGCTTCACTTCATGAAGGAGGTCCCCTTCAAGGATGTCTACCTCCACGCCCTGATCCGGGACAAGTTCGGCAAGAAGATGAGCAAATCCACCGGCAACGTCCTGGATCCCCTCCAGTTGATGGACCAGTACGGCACCGACGCCCTCCGCTTTACCCTGGCCGCCTTTGCCGCCCAGGGTCGCGACATCAAGCTGGCCGAAGAGCGGATCGAGGGCTATCGCCACTTTATCAACAAGCTCTGGAACGCCGCCCGTTTCACCCTGATGCACGTGGGGGAAGAGCAAGGCCGGGAAAAAGAGCTACGGCTCGATCCCGCCGGGCTGCCTTTGCCCCACCAGTGGATCCTGAGCCGGTCCAACCGGGTGGCCGCCGAAGTTAGCCGGGCTCTCGACGACTATCGTTTCAACGATGCCGCCTCGGTGGCCTATCAGTTTGTCTGGAAGGAGTTTTGCGATTGGTACCTGGAGTGGATCAAACCGGAACTCTACGGCGAGGACCAGGCGGCCAAGGAGCAGGGCCGGCAGGTTTTGCTCACGGTGCTTGAGGAGATCCTCAAGATCCTCCACCCCATTATCCCCTTTGTCACCGAGGAGATCTGGCACGCCCTGCCGGGCGAGCGCGGCTCGATCATGGTGGAGCCTTTTCCCACCGCCGATCCGGCCCGGGAAAATCCGGCCGCGGAGGAGGCCGCCGAACTGCTGATGGAGGTGGTGGGGGGCATCCGCAATATCCGCAGTGAAAACATGCTCCACCCCTCAGCCACCATCAAGGTCAGCATCATCTGCCCCGACCCGGCCAAAGGGGCCGGTCTTAAACGGTTGAGCGAGGCGATCCGGGGTCTGACCAGGGCCGATGAGTTGACCATCCTGGCCAGCGGCGAACGCCCCAAGGGAGCCGCCTCCCAGATTATCCAGGAGCTGGAGATCTTCGTCCCCCTGGCCGGGCTGGTGGACGTGGAGGGGGAGAGCGCCAAGCTGGAAAAGGAGCGGGAAAAGCTGGGCAAGGAGCTGGCCAGAATCCAAGGCAAGCTCGGCAACGAAAAATTTCTGGCCAAGGCCCCGCCCGAGGTGGTGGCCAAGGAGCAGGGCAAGGAGGCGGAGCTCAACGCCACCCTGCGCGCCATCGAGGAAAATCTGGAGAAGCTGGCCGAACTCCGGGCTTGATTCGTCCTAAGCCTCGCGGCTGCGGCCGGGGATGACGGTGAGCTGCTGCTCGCCGATCAACCGCTCTTCATGGTAGAAGCGGATGGTCCAGATGCCGTTGAGGCTGGTGGCTTCGGGAGGGATGGTGAAGGTGGCCAACCGGCGGCGGGCGTTATGGGCGGTCTGCTGGGCCGTGGCCAATTGCCGGCCGTTGGGGCCGAACCACCTGATCTCCAAGGCCAGCGGCCGGTCCGCCGGGATAAAATTGACACTGTAAAGTACGCCGAAGGTGGCCCCGGGCCGGCCGGGGATATTCTCCAGCGAAGTTTCAAAAAGTTGGCGCCGCAAAAGGGCCGCCTCGATATTGGTCGATTCCTGCAGAACCCGATCAAGATCGCTCATCCCCAGATACTGTTCGGCGATCAGACCGCCCCCCTCCAGATCCACCCCCCAAATCTTCACCGGCCGCTGATCCTCCTGACCGGCCACGGTGCCGGCCACGGTGGCTTCCCCCCCCTCTCCGGCAACCAGAGCCCCTGCCCCGCCATCGGGATCATCTCCGGCGGCGGCATAACCGGTGGCCCGATCCAGCATCCTGGCCTTGCCCAGGTTCTTGATATTAAACAGGCTGGCCCGGGTCAAATTGGTTCCATCAAAGTTGGCCCGATTAAAGTCGGCATCATTGAGGCTGGCCCCGCTTAGAATTGCCCCGGTCAGATCGGCATCGGTGAGATTGGCCCAACGCAGATCGGAACGGCTCAGGTTGGCCCGCTGGAGGTTGGCATTGTTCAGATCGGCGTTGCTGAGATCGGCATCGGCCAGATCGGCATCCTGCAGGTTGGCGTTGCCCAGGTTGGCGTTACGCAGATCGTAGCGCACCAGGCGGCTCTCCCAGGAAACCGCCGAGCGCAGACTTTTGAGCACCGAGGCCCCCACCCCGAGATTGATTCCGCTTAAGTTGGCCTCCTTGAGGTCGGTGTTGCTCAGATCGGCATCGCTGATGTTGGCCCAGGAGAGATCGGCCCGGTTGAGGTAGGCGTGGCTTAAACGGCTGCGGGCCAGGGTGGCCTCCCGCAGATCGGCCCCGGTGAGGATGGCGTTGCTGAGGTCGGCCCCGGTGAGATCGGCCTGGCGCAGGGAGGCATTGGTCAGATTGGCCCGAATCAGGGAGGCGCTGGAACTCAAATCGGCCTGATCCAGGTTGGCCCCGGTGAGATTGGCCTCGGCCATCAAAGCGCCGGTGAGATTGGCCCCGGTGAGAATGGTGCCGGTGAGGTTGGCGCCGCTGAAATCCCCCCGGCTGAAATCTCCTCCCCGCGCCTCGGCCCGGGTCAGGGTCGCGGCCCGCAAGTCAACCTGGCGGGCGGAAACGGAGATCAAACGGGTTCCGTGCATGGTGCTGCCGGCCATGATGGTTTTGTGCAGTTTGGCCCCCGCCAGGTCGGCCCCGGAAAGATCGGCCTCAACCAGGCTGGCTTCGTTGAGGTCCGCTCCCCGCAGGTCGGCCCCGTAGAGGTTGGCCTTGCCCAGGTTGGCCTTCAGCAACCGGGCCCCCGGCAGGACCACCCGGCTTAAATCGCTACCCTGGAGGTCGGCCCCGGCCAAATTGGCCTCCTGCAGAATCGCTCCGGTGAGATCGGTGGCGGCCAGCTTGACCCGGGAGAGATCGGCCCCGGTGAAGTTGCCCCGCTGGAAGGTGGCCCCCCTAAAATCGGCCTGTTGGGCATCAACCTGACGGCAGTCGGTTTCATTGAACAGCACCCGCTGCATCACCGCCTTGCGCAACCGGGCTCCCCCTAGATTGGCTCGGGTGAGATCGGCCTCGGCGAGATCGGCCTCGGTAAGATCGGCCCCGGCCAGATTGACCCGAGCCAGATTGGCACCGATCAGCTTGGCCCCCCGCAGGTCGGCCCCGGCCAGATCGGCCCGCATCAGGTCGGCGCCGCTGAAGTTGGCCCCCCGCAGGTTGGCGTTCTGCAGACTGACCCCGTGCATCCTGCTGCCGCTGAAATCGACCTTTTGCAGGTCCATCTCCGCCAGGTTCAGGGTGCTGAGATCCTGGCCATGCAATTTACGATCACCGGCCAGGGCCTGATGCAGTCTGGCCAGGGCGGTCATCTCCCGGGCCTCCAGGTCGGCCAGGGCCTTGGGGGCGGGAGGCGGGGCGGGAATGGTCATGGCAGTGAAGGGGAGCCGGGAAGCCAATGGCTGTTGGCGCCCCTCCCCCAGCAGGTATCCGGCCAGGGTGGCACCGCCGGCCAACAGCACCACGGCCGCCACCATCAGGGCTTTGCCGGAGCGGGTCTGCAGCCACCCCCGTTGGGGGGGGACGGCCTGGCGGAGGTCAATGGTGGCCTTGACCCCACATTTGGGGCAGGGCACCAGCTTGCCGGCATGGCGGCCGGCCAGTTCCTTCTCAAAACCGCAGCCTGGGCAATGGAAAAAAGCCGGCGCGGGCGGAGGTGAGCCGGCAGCGACCGCTCCCGCCACCACCATTTTCTTGCACTTGGGACACGGGGCGGCTTTACCTTGATACTTGGCCGCCACCGTGGTGGTTAATCCGCAATTTTGACAATGATAAACGGTTGACGGTTTCTCTTCAGCAGACAAAGTCGTACCCCATTAACCTGGTTATCCGATCCAGCCGCCATGGGGAGCAGAGACCCCCGGCCAACCATCGAGACTCAACATTGTAACATATCGGCAGACCGGCCGCACACCTGAGCTTTTTTTCGCTCCTGACCCCGATGATTTACCACCCTCTTCTCCCCCTTGTTTCTCTTGTCATGCCGCTTGACGGTCGGTTATAAGGGTTGGTGATGTCCGATTCCACCAAACATAAAACCGCTCCTCCCCGGCCCCCCGGCGATTACCAGCCCCGTCAGGAAGACCTGCGGGAGAAGGCGATCCGTTACAAAGCCTTTCGCCACACCTTCTCCGAGCGAGAAATTAGGCGGGGCCTCAACGAAAAGACGGTGGAGAAGAAGCTGCGGCGCAGCAACAGCATGGTGGAGCGCTATCGCCAGTACCTGGCCCTGCGGGAAACCAGCGGCGGCCTGGCGGCGGCCTTCCCCTGGCGCAACCCCTTCAACCGCTTTCTCTTCGGGCTCTTTTTCTGGCTGCCCAAGGTGGTCCGCTGGGGATTGCTGGCAGCCGGGCTGTTACTGGTTCTCAACTATATCCCCGGCCCCACCCAACACATCGTCGAGATCGTGGTGGCCAGAACCGTTTACGACACCGCCCCCATCGCCCGCCTGCCCGGCACGCTGGAGAGTTATGCCCACTCGGCCAGAATCGTCGATCGCGGGGGCAGCGTCATCAAATCTTACGGCCGCCGTCAGGTAACCCTGGAGATGCCGGAGGCGGCCAAGAAGGCGGTGCTGGCCTGTGAGGACCGCTACTTTCTCCCCCACCCCAATCACCCCTGGTATGTCAATACCTTCATGGTCCATCCCGGGGTGAGCTGGTTCAACCTGGCCGGGGCGGTGCGCGATATTCTGGCCGGCCGTCCCCGGGGGGCCAGCACCGTGGTGATGCAGAACGCCAAAAAAATCATCGGCAACAGCGAGCGGACCATCACCAATAAACTGGAGGAGATCGTCCTGGCCTACATGATGGTCTCCCGCTTCGGCAAGGATAAAAACCTCGACTTCTACCTCAATACCGTGCCGGTGGGGGCCAACATCTACGGTTTTCCGGCGGCGGCGGAGAGTTATTTCCGCAAGGATCTGGCCGAACTCAACTATCAGCAGCTGGCGGCCATCGGTGCTTTTATCCCCAACCATTTCCGCCAGATCGCCATCTATCGTATCGTTCAGGGCCGCAGCCTGGCGGAGCTGGATCAATCCCTGGCCGCCCATGCCCGGGCCGCGATCAACAAGGTCAACTCGGCCCTCGGCCATCTTCACCGGCTGGGCGAGATCAGCGAGGATCAATACCGGGAGTGGTTGCTCCACGACGAGGAGTCGATCCGCCGGATCGGCTTCCGCGATTTTCGCTCTCCCCTGTACGGGGAGGAGGAGTGGACCTCCTGGAACGTTATCCGCGAGGTTACTTCCCGAAATTACCTGATCAACGGCCGGGAGGTCAGCGGCAGCCAACTGCTGTTGGATGAGCCCGGTGATGTGGTGATCGAAACCGCCATTGACCTGAGCCTGACTGAAATCAGCAAGAAGATCATCACCGATTTCCTGGCCTCCCCCTCCTACCGGGAGGTGTTGCGCCGCAGCAACCGCAATCTCTGGCAGCGGGAGCTGGCCCGTTACCAGGAGCTGCCCCGAGAGCCGCCCTTCCGTGACTTTGAGGGATTCATGCGCCTGCTGGAACAACACATCAACGCGGGGGTGATCGCGGTCAATCAGCGGGGAGAGATCGTCGCCTACGTGGGCGGAAAGGAGTTTTTAAGCAACAACGGGGCGTTAAACCTTATCGAGACCCAAAGGGGGGAAGCGGAAAACGGAAGCAGGCCGGTGGTTATCGACCTGATGAACCGCCAGGCCCAACTGGTGCCCTCTTCCACCATCAAGCCGGTGGTGGGATATTACGCCATGGTGGCGGCGGATGTTCGCCCGGAACACACCTTCGCCGATCAGCCGGTGGAGTTCAAATACCTGGAAGAGGAGGGGCGTCAGGTCTGGTTACCCCGCAACTGGTACAGCTACGATGAGCCGGGGCGGGGGCGCAACCGCCATCTGGGCCGCCACTACAGTCTGACCGAGGCCCAGGTCCTGTCGGTGAATACCATCTTTGCCCGCCTTTACACCAACCGCCTGGTCCAGAACGCGATGCTCAACGCCTTCGACCGGATCGGCCTGGAATATAACCGGGAGGATGCCCGTTACTGGCCCTTCGGGATCGGGGCCTCCAATCTCCAGGTCCAGCAGTGGCTGGCGGTCTATAATGCCTTTCTGGACGGTCAATATCGCGAACCCTCCTTTGTCCGCAGAATTACGGTCAATGATCGGGTGATCTATCAGCGCGACCAGGACCCCGCCCATCGCCCCCTGCCCCTTTTCGACGCCCGCCGGGAACGGGAAGCGACCATGAAAATTCTCTATGAGGTGAGCAACCGGGGCACGGGGGCGGCGATGAGGCCCAATTTCCCCTACCATTACAACCTGGTTTCCGGTAAAACCGGAACCGCCCCCCAAGCGCGCTCGGCGGTTTTTGTCAGCCATTTCAATCCCCACCGGGATCGACAGCGCCATGCCGAGGAGACCATCACCATGCTGGTACTGTTCACCACCAACACCGGGGGGTTTAAAAGCGTGGGTCTGGCCAGTGAAGGGCCGGTCAAGGTCGCCGGCGAGATTTACAACCACATCTTCCAGCAAAGCCTGCAGGAGATGATGGACAGCCGGATCGAAGCAACCAAACAGGAGAACACCCGGTTCCGCAACAACCACGTCTACTGGTCCAACGTCAACCGCTATATGGACACCCTGCTCAAGGGGAACTGCCCCGGCGGCCAGCCCATCCATGAGCATGTGCTCGGGGTGGACGGCCTGGCCGAGGCCTTGGCCCAGATACTAAGCAGTAACAATCAGATCTATACCGGCCGTGATAACATCTTCAACGAACTGGTCCGCTACTATTGCGATCAGGAAAAAGTAATCCGTATGGAATAAAGGAGAATTTAAGATGAGCAAAATAGGACGCAATGCCCTCTGCCCTTGCGGCAGTGGCCGCAAATTCAAAAAATGTTGCCTCAATCTCCAGCGGGAAACCGGGCGGGTTGCCAACCCGCCCGCCGTTCCCCCCTCCCTGACCCGGGAGATCCAGGCACTCCAGGAGATGGCCGCCCAGGGTCAGCCCCTCTTCAAGGTGATGGGAGTTTTTATCCTGTTTGCCACCGAGGAGGGTGATGCCTGGGTGCTGGAGGTAGGCGAGATGGACGCCCTGCAGGTGGCGGCGGCCGGGAAGGCCATGGAGGTGGAGATCGTCGAGGATCCTGAGACCCTGGAGATCAACTGGTCCCATCGGTTCCAGGTCAAAAATAAAAAGCTGCTCATGACCAGTTACGCCGAGCAGGCGGAAAGCTACCCCTCCGCCTGCCCGGTCCGGAAAATCCAGGCGGCAATCAGCGAGATTCGCCAGAAGATCTCACCGGAACTGCTGAAGTCGATCCATCTGCAGGAAGAAGCGGCTACCTGACCTGGAAGTCGAGGGCCTGCAAGGGTTGGCCCGCCTCGTCCAGTAGTTCCACCCGCCAGTCGCCGGTACGGTGATCCAGGAGTATCGAGGAAAAGGTGCGCCAGCGGGGCCCCTGGCGCAGCCCCAAAATTACCCGGGCAACCTCCTGGCCGTTACGGGACCAGACGAAGGTGACCTGGGTGTCCCGGCTGATCTGGCGGGCCTCGATAAAGGCATAGACCTTTTCCAGTTCGCCGGCAAAAAGATCGGCAACCCCCACCGGCTCCCGCTCCTCCACCGCGGCGGCCACCACCATCCTTTCCAGTCTGAAAAGCTGGCCCTCGGCCGCCTGGACCAGGCCGGGCCAGGTGGCAACCAAGGCCAGCACCACGTACGGCAATAACTTACGCGTCATAGAATCCTCCCGTCAGGTATGTCTTCTCCCCGTTTGAACAACAATGACATTGTGCCCCCACCGGCGGCGGGATGTCAAGGTGCTTTTACGGGGAAACCAGGGGGCGGAGGCGAGCCAGGGTTTTAGGGCCGATCCCGGGAACAGCCAACAGTTGCTCGCTGTTCAGGAAAGGGCCGTGGAGTTGGCGGTGTTCAATAATCCGCCCAGCCAGGGTGGGCCCGATGCCGGGCAGAAAAGTCAGGGTTTGCAGATCGGCCTGATTGAGGGAGATGGGGGCAAAGGTAAAGATGGCCAGGCGGGATGGCTCCACCTGGCCGGTCAAGCTTTGAAAATCGAGGGGGGAGTAACCGGAGGGGTTACTGGTGAAACCGGAAGCCAATCCGGGGCGCGGATTGCCCCAGGGAAGGGCGGTCAGCCAGAGGAGCAGCCCCAGACAAAGGAGCAGAACCAGCGGCAGCCGGTGACTTAACGGCCAGGGTTCAGGCTGTTTCCCGGTTTTGTTCATCCTTCATCAGTTTGTAGGTGATGCTGTCCACCAAGGCCTGCCAGCTGGCCTCGATGATGTCGTGGGAAACCCCCACCGTGCCCCAGGTGGAGGAATCATCCCGGGATTCGATCAGCACCCGTACCCGGGCGCCGGTGCCGTGTTCACTGGCCAGCACCCGCACCTTGTAGTCCTGCAGCTCCACGGCCCGCAACCGGGGATAAAAATCGTTTAAGGCCTTGCGCAGGGCGTTATCCAGGGCGTTGACCGGGCCGTTGCCCAGGGCGGCGGCATGTACGGTCTCCCCCCCCACCTCCAGCAGAATGGTGGCCTCTTCCATTTGGATTTCGCTCTTCTCGGCACCACCGGGCACCTTTTGACTCAAAACCCGGAAACCTTTCAGTTGAAAATACTCCTTGCGGGTGCCCAGGGCCTGGCGCATCAGGAGTTCAAAGGAGGCATCGGCCCCTTCATACTGATAGCCCTGGGTCTCCAGCTCCTTGAGTTTTTTGAGGATGGAGCTGACCAGGGGATCCTTGCTGTCCAGATCGATCCCGAACTTTTTCGCCTTGTGGAGGATATTGCTGCGACCGGCCTGGTCGGAGATCAGAATCCGGCGGATATTACCCACCCGCTCCGGGGCGATATGTTCGTAGGTCAGGGGGTTGCGTTTAACGGCGCTGACATGGATCCCCCCCTTATGGGCAAAGGCCGCCTGCCCGACATAAGGCTGATACTTATTGGGCGTCAAATTACCCAGTTCGGAGACAAACCTTGAAGTTTCCGTGAGCTTGGCCAGGTTCTCGGCGGCGGTGAAGTAGCCCTTCATTTTGAGGGCCAGACCGGGCATGATCGAAGTCAGGTTGGCGTTGCCGCACCTCTCGCCGATGCCGTTGATGGTGCCCTGGACCTGGGTCGCCCCCAGGGAGACGGCCACCAGGGAATTGGCCACCGCGCACTCGGCATCGTTATGGGCGTGGATCCCCAGCTCGGCCGAGGGCAGATGTTTGCGAACCTCGCTGACAATGGCGGCGATCTCGTTGGGCAGGGTCCCGCCGTTGGTGTCACAGAGAACCAGGCACTGAGCCCCCCCGGCCACCGCCTTCTCCAAAGTGGTCAGGGCGTACTCGGGGTTGGCCTTGTAGCCATCGAAGAAATGCTCGGCATCGTAGAAAAGAAACTCGACGTGGGGCCGAAGGTGGGCCAGGGAGTCCTCGATGATCTGCAGGTTATCGGCCAGTTCGATCCGCAGGGCGTCCCGAACATGGATATCCCAGCTTTTCCCGAAGATGGTGATCGCCCTGGTGCCGGCGGCCAGCAGGGCCGCCAGATTGGGGTCCTGCTCGGGCGGGTTGTTGAAATTACGGGTACTGCCAAAGGCAGCGACCACGGTGTGTTTCAGCTCATAGTTGCGAATCTCTTCAAAGTAGCGGGTGGAAGCCGGATTGGCCCCGGGCCAGCCGCCTTCGACGAAATCGATCCCCAGCTCATCAAGCTTGAGGGTGATCCGCAGCTTGTCCTCCACCGAAAGGTTGAAATTCTCGGCCTGGGTTCCATCCCGGAGGGTGGTATCGTAGATGACAAGTCTGGAAGTCATGGCCACCGCCTGAGCATCGCTCACTGTTGTTGCAGGTTGAAGGCGTCGTGCAGGGAACGCACCGCCAGTTCGGTGTATTTCTCGTCGATCACGCAGGAGATCTTGATCTCGGAGGTGCTGATCATCTGAATATTGATCCCCTCCCGGGAGAGTACGTCAAACATGGTGGTGGCGATCCCGGGATGGTTGCGCATCCCCATGCCGACGATGGAGACCTTGCAGATATTTTCCGATCCGCTGACCCCCTCGGCGCCGATCTCGGCCGCCACCTTTTCGATGATCCCCATCGCCTTCTTGTAGTCGGGCTTGGGCACCGTGAAGGTCAGGTCGGTGAGGTTGCCGTCGCGGGTGTTCTGGATGATCATATCCACCACGATCCCCTCCTTGGCGATGGGGGTGAAGATCCGGGAGGCGGTGCCGGGGGTGTCCGGCACCTTGCTCATGGTGATACGCGCTTCGTTACGGTTATAAGTGACCCCGGAGACCGGATTGGATTCCATGGCTTCTTCCTCCTCGACAACCCATGTACCTTCTGTATCGGTGAATGTGGAACGAACGTGAACCGGCACCTTGTGCCCCTTGGCAATGCTAACCGACCTGATATCCAGCACCTTGGCCCCCAGGCTGGCCAGCTCCAGCATCTCGTCGTAGGAGATGCGGTCGATCTTGCGGGCGGTGGTGCAGATATTGGGGTCGGTGGTATAAACCCCTTCAACGTCAGTAAAAATTTCACACTTATCGGCCTTGAGCGCCGCCGCCAGGGCCACCGCCGTGGTGTCGGAGCCGCCCCGGCCCAGGGTGGTGATATCACCCTGCTCGGTTATCCCCTGGAAACCGGCCACCACCACCACCTTGCCCTGGTCGAGCTGGGAGTTGATCAAGCCGTCGTCGATGGCGAGAATCCGGGCCCGGGTATGCATCCCATCGGTGTGAATCTTAACCTGACCCCCCAGCAGGGATACGGCATCTCCACCCAGGTCCTTGATCGCCATGGCCAGCAGGGAGATGGTTACCTGTTCGCCGGTGGCCAGGAGCATGTCCATCTCCCGGCGATCGGGCAGGTTCTGCATCTGCTGGGCCAGATCCACAAAACGGTTGGTTTCACCGGCCATGGCCGACAACACCACCACCATCCGATGGCCTGTCTGGTGCAGTTTGAACACCCGCTGGGCCACCGCCCTGATCTTGTCGGGGTTGGCCACCGAAGTGCCCCCGAATTTCTGAACTATTAATGCCATGGTCGTCAATCGCCTTTCTGGGGAGCTGCGCCGGCTTGCCCTTCACGATCCGCAGGCCGTCTGGGTTTAAGGGTGGTCACACAAAAGTTTAGCATCATACCCTTTAGTCCGGAAAAATCAAGTGGGTGCGGCTGGCAACCGATAAATTAAGATAGTGGGTCGCGACAATATTTATTTTGCCGGGCAGCTCTTTTTTGCCTTGTGTTAACTTGCGAATTTTGTTAGAAAATTGCAACCTGACTGTTCGCAAAGCCGCATCAGTAAAGGACACTAATAAAACCACCTTAATTCAAGCTGTAACGGTAAGCAAATTAAAGAATATTCTAAGATACTCCCCGTTTTGCCCCATTGGGTCGACCGGGCGGCTTCAGATAGCGTTGGAGGAAGAAAACAGGATGTCAACCCACATTAAAAATGCAATCCAACACTTTAAAAGAACGTGGAATTTTTTTGCCAACTCCAACCACTTCCCCACCCTCTTTGTTACCGTGGCGGTGGCTGGCGCCGCCCTCTTCTTTGCCAACATTACCCCGGCCTCCCTGCCCGAACCCATGACTCTCTCCACCCTGGAACAGGCAACCGATCGTTATCTGGAGCGCCTTGGCCCAACCAGCCAGGAGCTGGCAGCAGCCGACCTGGAGCAGCGCTCAATCAGTTCCTGGCCGGAGGATTACCAGATTGTCGAGGGGGTACTGCAAGCGGGAGACACTTTGAGCATCTCCTTGCGGCGGGGAGGAATCGAGGAGGGGGTTCGCACCGAGATCATCAGGGCCCTGACCGGTCTGCTGGATTTCCGAACCCTGCGCCCCAACGACCGCTTCACGGTGGTTCTTGACGGGAACGGGGAACTGGTGGAATATCGTTACGAGACCGGACCACTGGATATTTACCAGGTCAAACGCGCCGCCGACAACAGTCTGCAGGCCGAGAAGGTGAATGTCAGCCTGGAGATGCGAACCAAGAAGATCAGTGGCGAGGTGACCTCCTCCCTTTTCGCCGCCTTCCAGCCCCACGGCGAAAATCCCCGGCTGGTTTACACCTTCGCCGATATCTTCGCTTCCCACATCGACTTCAATGTGGAAACCCGGGCGGGGGACCGCTACAGCCTGGTTTTTGAAAAGTATTATAAAAACGGGGAGTTCGTCGGCTACGGCCGTCTGCTCAGCGCCAGCTACCAGCTGGCCGGCGGCGAGATTCTGGAAGCCTTCCGCTATGAATCGGCCGCCACCCCCTCCTCCTACTTTGACCGCGACGGCAATGAGCTGGGGGCTTCTTTCCTCCGTTCGCCGGTTCCCATGGCCCGAATCAGCTCGGGCTTCACCCACCGGCGCCTGCACCCCATCCTCAACGTGGTGCGCCCCCATCTGGCCGTCGATCTGGCCGCCCCTGAAGGGACGCCGGTAATGGCCACCGCCGACGGTCGGGTGGTCTTTCGGGCCATGAACGGGGGCAACGGCAACATGGTCACCATCGACCATGGCAACGGCTACCGCTCATCCTATGCCCATCTCTCCGGTTTTCGCCGGGGGCTGAAAGTGGGTGACCGGGTGCGCCAGAAGGATATCATCGGTTATGTCGGTTCCACCGGCCTGGCCACCGGCCCCCATGTCTGTTATCGAATCCAGCATAACGGCGAGTATGTGAATCCCCTGGCCCTGAAGTTCAAGCCCCGCTCGGTTCTGGAGGGTGCGGAACTGGCCGCCTTCCAAACCCAGGTCAAGGAGCTCACCAGGCTGGCAAAGAAAGGCGGGGAGTCCAGGGCCCTCCTCAAGGTAAAGGAGATCACCCTGGAGCCGGAAGAGCGGCTCACCTTACTTTAGGCCCCGGGCATCTTGACTGGCCAGCCCTTCAACATCGTTCTGGTGGAGCCGGAGATTCCGCCCAACACCGGCAGTATCGCCCGGCTCTGCGGGGCCACCGACACCATCCTTCATCTGGTCCACCCCCTGGGCTTCAGCATTGACGACAAACATCTGAAAAGGGCCGGGCTGGACTACTGGCAGCACGTGCGAATCGTCAACTGGCCGAATTTCGAGCAGTTTCTCGCCGCCCAGGAGGAAACCAGCCTCCATTTTTTCAGCAAGAAGGCCAGTCGCCCTTACACTGAGGCCGCCTTTAGTCCCGGTGATTTCCTGATCTTCGGCCGGGAGACCAAAGGGTTGCCGGCTGAAATCATCGAGCTTTACACCGATCGCTGCCTCGCCATTCCCATGAGCAACCCCCATATTCGCAGCCTTAATCTGGCCCAGGCGGCGGCCATCGTTCTCTACGAGGCCCTGCGCCAGAACCCTCCCGCCCGCTGAATTCCATATCAACCTTTGATCACCGCCAGGGGGCGCAGTTCCACCAGCACCTCCACCAGATCCAGTTGGCTGTCGATAACCTGATCGATATTTTTATAGGCCCCGGCCGCTTCATCCAGGTCGCCGACGGAACGAACGGCATGGATAATGCCCTGTTCATCCAGCCTTCTCTTTTCCGCTTGCAGATCAAGCTGCCGCTGGGCCTGCTTGCGGCCCATTTTCCTGCCGGCGCCGTGGGCGCAGGAGGCAAAACTTTCTCGATTACCCTTTCCCTTGACGATATAACTGGGCGTTCCCTGGGAGCCGGGGATAATGCCGATCTCGCCGGCTTGGGCCCGGGTTGCTCCCTTGCGGTGAACCATCACCCTTTTGCCATAATGCTCTTCCAGAGCCGCGTAGTTATGGGCGATATTGATCAACGGCCCAAAGGTTACCGGTCCGGCAACCTTGCGGATCGCCTCCTTGATTCGGGCCATCATCAGCTGCCGGTTGGCATAGGCAAACTCGACGCAATATTGCATCTCCTGGAGATAGATCCGGCCGGCCGGGGTGGAGAGGGGCAGGAAGGCGAGTTGCCAGCTGGCGGGAATTTTCGATCCCCACTGACGATTCAGCTTGGCCGCCAGTCGATTGTAGTAGTTGGCCACCTGAAAACCCAGGTTGCGGCTGCCGGAATGCACCATCAGCCAAATATGGCCGTCATTGCCCTGCTGGATTTCAATAAAATGGTTCCCCCCGCCCAGGGTCCCCAGCTGGGTAAGGGCACTTTGATACTGACCGGCCACGATGGGCAACTCGGCCAGGGGCACCTCGCTCTTGGGCATCAGGGCGGGGTCCTGGGCCCTTTGGTGGTGCTTGAAACCCAGGGGGATGGTTTTTCGGATCTCGCTGAGCGCCCCCTTCAACTGCTCACTGGACAGGGAGGTGAGGGAGGTCTGGACCGCGCACATGCCGCAGCCGATATCCACCCCCACCGCGTTGGGGATCACCACCTCTTCCGAGGCCATCACCCCACCGATGGGCATGCCGTAGCCGAGATGGGCATCGGGCATCACCGCCACATGGCTGAAGATAAAGGGTAGATTGGCCAGATTCCGAACCTGCTCGAAGGCCCCGGCCTCGATATCATCAAGCCACAGTTTGATCGGTTTTTTTTCGCTGGTGATTACCTGCTTCATGGCCCCGTCCCAATCCCTTTGTCCTTGCCAGCCGGCTGCAACTAGAGATTAGCACGGGAGAAGTGCCGATTGCCAGGAGTGATTGTGATGGCGGGGGGGAGAGGCGGCCCAGATCTATCGTTCGGGGATGCCGGCGGTTTGGCCCAGGCGGGCAAGAACCTCAGCGGGCAGGCGGGTCAGTTTACCCTGACGATTAACCACGGCATGAACCGTGTAAGCCAGGGCCAGCAACTTCCCCTCCTGATTGCTGATCCGATAGTTGAAACGGCAGGAAACCGATTTTAGGGCCGCCAGGGAGGTTTCCACGGTGAGGAGGTCGTCGTAACGGGCCGAGGCCTTGTAGCGCACCCGGCAATCCACCACCGGCAGGATCAGGCCCATCTCCTCCAGGCTACGATAGGAGTGCCGGACCTGATCGCGCATGTACTCGGAGCGCCCGGCCTCGCAAAAGCGCAGATAGTTGGCATAATAAACCACGCCGCCGGCATCGGTATCACCATACAGCACCCGGCAGAAGTGGCGGTTGATCGGGGGGGTAAGCTCGAACTCGCCGCCGTTCATTCCGCCTCCCCCCCCTCCCGATCCAGGACAAAACGCAAAAAGGCCCGACCATCGGGCAACAGGGGGCTGTTTTCAGCCCGCCGTTCACTGTAAGCCCCGGCCGGCGGATCTTGCCAGCAGGAACCCTGGCAATCCGCAGGGTTACGGCAATGGTGGCGGGAATCATAAAGCAGGAAAGGCACCGGCAGATCGGTATGGGTGCGAATACTGATGGGGGTGAAATGGTCCATGGTGACCACCAGGCGAAAATCCTCACCCCGTCGCTGCAAGCCCTCCAGAACCGGCCCCACCACCTGTTGATCGAAATCAGCGATCGCCTGGAGCTTTTTGCCAAGATCCCCCTGGTGGGAGACCTCATCGGGGGCCTCGATATGGACGAAGGCCAGATCATGGCGATCCAGGGCCGCCAGAGCCGCCGCCACCTTGCCCTGGTAGTTGGTGTCCAGATAGCCGGTGGCCCCGGCGACATTGATGATCTCCATCCCGGCGTAAACCCCGATCCCCTTGAGGAGATCCACCGCCGAGATCAGGGCTCCGCTTACCCCGAACTGTTGCCGCAGGGTCTCCATGGCCGGCGGCTTGCCCTCGCCCCAGAGCCAGATGGCATTGGCCGGGTTGATCCCTTCCCGTCGCCGTCGCTCGTTCTCCGGAGCCGCCGCCAGCAGTTGGGCCGCCCTCTGCACCACTTCACCCAAACCAGGCACTGCCTGATAGCGCCGCCAGAGTTCCGCCACATCCTGGCCGCTGTGGTCGTGGGGAGGGGCGGTGACCAGTCCGGCGCAAGCCCGCCGCCAGACCAGGAGATGGCGATAGCTCACCCCCGGATAAAAACGGCAGAATTCATTACCCAGCTCGGCATCGAGCATCCTGATCAGGCCGGCAGCGGAAGCGGTGTCGATATGGCCGGCGCTGTAATCCACCATTTTGACCCGCCCCTGGTCACTCTGTTCCAGGGTGACCAGATTACAGCGAAAGGCGATGGCGTCATCGGGCAACTCCACCCCCATGCTGGCCGCCTCCAGGGGGGCCCGGCCGCTGTAACACTCCGCCGGGCGGTAACCAAGCAGAGAGAGATTGGCCACGTCACTGCCCGGGGCGAACCCCTCCGGCACGGTGCGCAAACGCCGCAGGACACCCCGCCCGGCCAGGTAATCCATCACCGGGGTCTCGGCCGCCTCCAAGGGAGTTTTGCCGCCCAGCTCGGTCATGGGCAGATCGCCCATCCCGTCGCCCACCAAAATAACGTATTTCATGCCTCCCACACCCTGCCTGAGTTTAATAGCTGTACAATTTGGTCTTGCTGATCTCGGCCGCCCCCGTCGCTTCGTCAAGCTCCTCCAGACTGAAGGCGCCCAGTAACTTGGGAGTAGCTTTCACATAAAGCACCCGCCCGGCCGCGACATTTTCCAGCACCAGGGTGTCGTGGTGATTATGGGGCCAGGAATCCTTTTTAATGGTGATTTCAACTTTCCCCGGTTCCACCGCCAGCGGCAGATAGGAGCTGTTGATCAGTTTTCCTTCCTTGACCTCGTTGACCCAGACCCCCAGAATCCCATCGCGGGCAATGGGGCTTTCCGGCCGGAAAACATAAACCAACGCCTTGCTCTCCTGGGGCTCCAGTCGCTGAAACGGGGTGCTGGAAACGGAAACACAGCCGACAATTACCAGCAGCAGACAACCAATCAACAGCCAGTTCGTGGTTTTCATCAAACTCCTCCCAAAGTTAACATGTTGAAAATAAAAAAGTTTAATCCTCGTCCATGATGCGGATCTTGACCGTGGGCGCCGTGCAGATCTCCAGGGCGTCGATCTCGGCCAAAGCCGCCCGGACTGCCGACTCTTCCGCTTCGTAGGCCCGCATCATGACCGGCACCACCCCTCCCTCTTCCCGCCCCTGCTGCAGCATGGAGCGAATACTGATGCCATGTTTACCCAAAATCCCGGTGATGGCCGAGAGAACCCCGGGCCGGTCCTGAACCGTGACCCGGAAGTAGTAAGGACAACGCAGCCGCTCCAGGGGGGTTATTTCGATCTCCTTGAAGGTATCGGGCAAGAAGCCCAGGCTGGGCACCCGATTGATCGCCCCATTGAGAATATTGCGGGCGATATCAACGATATCGGCCGCCACCGCGCTGCCGGTGGGCATTTTGCCGGCACCCTGGCCGTAAAGCAGGACATCATCCACCATGTCGCCGGTGAACTGGATGGCGTTGAAGGCCCCGCCGATATTGGCCAGCAGCTCCCGGCTCGGCACCATGGTGGGATGAACCCGGGCCTCGTAGGAGTCGCCATGGTTGCGACTGATGGCCAGCAGCTTGATCCGGTAACCGAACTCGCGGGCAAACTCGATATCGATGGGCTCGATCCGGCTGATCCCCTCGGTGGTCACCTGGTCCAGGCGAACATGGGCCCCATAGGCCATTCCCATCAGGATCACCAGCTTATGGGCGGTGTCGATCCCCTCGATATCGTAGGTGGGATCGGCTTCGGCATAGCCATGGGCCTGGGCGTCCTGGAGGACCGAGGCGAAATCAAGGCCCTCGTCGGTCATCCGGTTGAGGATATAGTTGGCGGTACCGTTCATGATCCCGATGATCGATTCGATCCGATTGGCCACCAGACCCTCCTTGAGGGCCTTGATTACCGGGATGCCGCCCCCCACGCTGGCCTCGAAGCCGACCTCGACATTCTTGGCCGCGGCGGCGGCGAAGATCTCCCGGCCATGCTGGGAGATCAAGGCCTTGTTGGCGGTAACCACATGCTTGTTGCTGGCAATCGCCTTGAGGATAAAGCTTTTGGCCGGTTCGATACCGCCGATCAGCTCCACCACGATATCGATATCGGCGGCCGTAACCACCTGATCCGCGTCCCGGGTCAGCTCCACCCCGGCAAATTCCGGCGGCAACCGATCGATGGCGATATCCGCCACCCGCACCAGGCGAATATTCGCCCCGGTTTTCCGCTGTAAACGCTGGGCCTGCACCCGCAGCACCTCGGCGGTGCCGCTGCCCACGGTGCCGAACCCGATCAATCCCACCCTTATTTCACGCATCTATTTTTCCTCATACCAGCAAATGTGATGACCTCGCGAAAACCGGCCAAACGCATTGGTCGGTAACGCGAAAACAAGTAGTTAAAAAACGCTCCCCGGCGGCGGCGCGGCTTTTATTGCGACGCCGACAAATGTTATGTGTGGAAAACTCCCATCAGACCCCGGTATCGGCTGGAGTCCTGAACAAACGGGTCCAGAAATACCCTCTTTACCAAGTGATGTCAAAACCTATTCCCCGGGGGGCTGGGTCAGCATCCAGAATCTCAGGGCCGTGCGGCCGGTCCCTTGCTCCCGGGCGCTGATCATCACCCGGTTGATCCGGCGGGTCAGTGCGGTGTCATTGTCGATATAGACCAGATCACCCTCCAGGGTGGCCTGGCGCCAACCCAGCTCACTGACGAAGATCCCGAAACTCCCAGGCCGATAACGTTCCGGGTAGAGCAGGCGGGCCCCGATCCGGGGCGGCGGGTTTTCTCCCAGGGGGGTCAACCCCGGGGTCATTTCGGTAAAGGGCAGATCAACCCGCTCCAGCACCTGGATAAAATGTTCCAGGGTGGACCAGTTGGTGCCCAGGATCGGCTCCCGGGAGATCATCATCAGGTCGGTATCGTCACTGACCGAACCGGCGTCCTGGGTAAACACCGCCTCATAGCCCAGTTTTTGGGCCTCATCCAGCACGATATGGTTATATTCGCCATAGGGAATGGCAAAAAAGCGGGGCCGCTGCCCCAGGCGCCGCTCCAGAATCTCCGCCCCCTTGACCAGATCATCCCGGATCCAGGCCCGGTACCGATCCTCCGTCATCCCCCTGGGCCAATCGGCCAAGCGGTGGTGGGAGTAGCTGTGGTCCTGAAAATCGACCCCGGCGGCGGCCATCTCCGCCACCTGTTCCCAGGTCAGGTAATTGGAGTAACGCCTTTCCAGACCCTCCACGTAAAGAAAAACGGTGAACGGAAAACCGTACTCCCGCAACACCGGCCAAGCCTCGCTGTAGGTGGTGCGATAGCCGTCATCGATGGTGATCACCACGGTTTTGGCAGGCAATGGGGTGGGGGAGGCCAGCATCTCCACCAGTTCCGAGAGGGGAATTACCGCATAGTCATGGGCGGCCAGGTAGGCCATCTGTTCCTTGAATTCCGCCATCCCCACATTGGTGGTGGGATAACGATCATCTCCGAAGTGATGATAGATGAAAATGGTGGCATCACCCCGACCGCCGCCGGCGGTGGTCGGCAAAGGAGAAAGCAGGAGCAGAAACAGTAACCAGACAACGGACAAACAGATTCGCACAGCCATCGCTGATCCTCCGGATTGAGTGGACAGTTATTTCAGGGATTCAGAGTGGTCGGCAACCCCAGCATGACCGGTCATTTCGTTCCGACCATCACCGGGCTATGGGAGAAATCTTCAAATTATCATAACGCTGCAACTCATTGGCCAGGATCAGGATGCGCAGATCATCAACATAGGCGTCCCGTTTTTCGGAGTAGTAGCGCAGGCCGTTGATCAAGGCCAGGGAGTTCATGCTTTCCATCCGGATATCCCGCAGGGTTCGATAGGCCGTTACCCGGTTGAGCATCAGCAGGTAGGAGCGTACCGCGTCGAGCAGGGAATCATAAACCGCCACCCGGTGGGTCATGCCCGCGGGGCGGTTGGCGGGAACCATCCCATGCTCCCCCCAGGTCCAGATGCCGAAAATATTGTTGCCCTCAAGGGAAAAACGAGAGGCTCCCCAGGAGGATTCCAGGGCCGCCTGGGCCAGGATCAGGCTGATGGGCACCGGATTGACCCGCTTGAGCAAAACATCAAGTTGCTCGCTGCGATATTTGGAACTCAACTCCTCCAAAAAATCCGCCTCGGCGCGGCTGATCCCACACTGACGATGATCCACCGACCCATCAAGCAGCTGTTCCAGGGAGCACTCCCGCAGATCCATCCGGCCGATGATCTGGAGCAGCGTGGCCCGTTCCTGTTCCACCTCGGCCAAAGCCACCACGGCAATGGGGGCCAGGGAGTGCAAAAAAACCCGTTTGCGGGTCTCGACCCGCAGTCTGCCAATGTCGTTGGGGAAAGAGCTGAAAACCACCGCCGGTAAGCGCTCCCGGCCATCCAGTTCCCAGAGGCCCAAGTGTTGGAGGGTCCTCACCAGGGAAGCGGCATCGTCCACTTCGATCAAACGCACCTGGGTACCGTTGATGGCCGCCAGGGGAGCATCCGCCGCCAGGGGTTTCAGGTTAATAATCAGGGTCAGCACCAAAGCCAGCCCCAACCCGGTCACCAGGCGGGTCATGCCCGGGTCCACGGAACTCAAGCCGAAGTAATGGCGCTCGTGGTTGGTTTGTGTTAATTTTTCCAAATTCACCATCAATAGGCACTCCCCATGGATCTGTGGATCTGTGGATCTGTGGATCTGTGGATCTGTGGATCTGGGTAAATTTTCTAAAAACAAACCTTTTAAGCATACCATATAATCGAACCCCCCGCAAAAGGGTTCAGCCAACCCAAAAGGAGAAAAAAATGAAACTGCTGTTACTCGCCGCCCTCTTCTGCCTGACGCTCTCAATGACCGGAAAAAGTGTTGCCGCCCAGGAACATTCCCGGGCCAATGTGGTATTTGAAACCACTCTGGGCGAACTTGAAATCGAGCTGTTCGACGACAAGGCCCCACTCTCGGCGGCCAACTTCCGCCAGTATGTCCGGGATGGCTTCTATGACGGCCTGATCTTCCATCGGGTGATCCCCGGTTTTGTGATCCAGGGCGGGGGAATGGCCCCGGGGATGGAGCAACGTCCCACCCGGGGACCGATCAAGAACGAGGCGGACAACGGCCTCGACAATCTGCGCGGCACCCTCTCCATGGCCCGCACCGGCGTGGTGGACAGTGCCACCAGCCAGTTTTTCATCAACCTCACCGACAACAAGGCCCTGGATCACCGGGGCAAAAGCCCCAACATGTACGGCTACGCGGTCTTCGGCCGGGTGGTCAGGGGGATGGAGGTGGTGGACGCCATCGCCGCCCAGCCCACCACCAGCAAAGGGTTTTTCCAGGATGTTCCGGCTAAGGATATCGTGATTCAAAAGGCCTACGAGAAGGAGTAACACCTTTCCCCGGTGGGATAACCCCCAGGATCGCCATTCCGGTGGCCATTATACGGGCGCCGGAAATAGTTTAGTCCAACTGGCGGGATAAGCGGTTCTACAGCTTGCCGGTCTCTGCGAGGATTACCGGGACGTTTCCATGAACCTACTGACCCGCTTGTCCGGATCCGGACAAGCGGGTCAGTAGAAATGTGGAGGAGAAAAAGCCGCGCTGCTGCATTGTGGTGGAATAGCCGCTGTCGGCCCTGGTGGGGAGCCGGATCAGCTTGTGGGCAGCCGCCGCTGCCGCCGCCGGAAGCCGGCCAATCCGGCCAGGCCGGTGGCAAAAAGCAGCATGCTGGCCGGTTCGGGAACCGGGGCGGGGTTTCTCACCAGATAGTTCTGGAAATCGGGGTTTACCGCCAGCAGCCACAGCGAACTGCTGGGAATTGACGCCGGCAAGCCGGCAAGGATCGCCTGGGGGGCTTGGGTGTAGGTGTGGGAGCGGAAACTCCCGGTGGTAACGTCCAGGCCGGAGGCGGAGCCAAAATCAAAAATGACCTCCCAGATGGCGATCTGGGCCATGGCTTTCCAGTAATCCTGATTGTCGGGTTGGTCGTAATACTGTTCCGCGATCCAGGCGGCGGTCAGGTATTTCTCGGAATCGAGGCCGATATCGCCCAATGAATCCAGGGTATAGAGTTGATAGGGAACGTTTGCAGTGGTACCGGGGACATTCTCAACACAGAAGATCTCCAGGCTATGGGTCGTGCCGTCCCAGGTCAGTTCAGCGTCATAGTCGAGATAATAAGTCCCGGTAACCGGCCCGGGAAAGGTTACTTTGCCGGTGGGCGAAGAGTAGGACATCTTCAGGTCCACTTCCGCGACTGGCGCGGCCATGGACCAGGATGGAATTAAAAATATCGCCAGCAACAACCAACCAAAGATCCTTCTCATCGGTGCCCCCCTTTTTTCGGTTTCATCATAGCTTGTGCCGCGCAACGCAAAAGTCAGCAAATTGCATGCCAGCAACGAAACAAGAAGCAGGGACCAAAAAATAATTGCAATATCAAGCTGATACACGGACAAACCCTCGCCCTGTCACAGCTTGGCCGACAAGAAAAGTACAGAAAACGGAACCTTTTGGGTTCGGTTTTCCGGAAAGCGAGTTCCGGTTAAATGGGGTGGGGTTACTTCTTGTCGCCGAACAGCGGCACCTGGGGTGAGGGTTCTTCATCCTCCACCACCGCCGCCCCCAGGGCCTTGACCGCCACCGCCTCGCTCACCTCCTCCACCCGACGCACCGGCCGGACCGAGAGACGCTTGCCGATGGCACCCACCCCCTTGAGCAGGAAGTCGTCCAGCCGGTAGATCTCCCGGTTTTTACGGGTTCGGGGGGAGGGGGAAAGATAGGCCCGGATATTGACCCCTTCGCCGGTTTTCAAGAACAGGATCTCCGAGCGGCGATGCTCTTCAAAGAGGCGATACTCCTTCTCCAGGATGAATTTGGGGGTGGTGAAACGCTTGACGTAACAGAGGTTCTGGCCGCCGTCGCGGTAAACCAGATTGAAGATGATTCCTTCGGTGACCTTGCCCCACCAGAGCAGATCATGGCCGATGAAGATCTTCTCCGGCACATTGATCACCTTGTACCAGCCTTTGCGATCGATCAGCAGCAGCTTGTCATACTCGGAACAGGCCAGGGTGTTTTCGGCCCCGGCCTTGACCTGGGCACCCAGAAAGCCGTTTTCCCGATCATAACCGACACTGAGGTTGCTCAGCGCCACCTGCCGGGCCTGGACCTCGGAGAAGGTGGCCAGTTCGGTGCGGCGGGGGTAGTCCTGGCCGTAACGGCCCAGCAGATCGTCCAGGTAACGGATGGTGAAACCGGTGAGATCGGTAAGGCTGACCTCCACCTCGCCGATCTCCCGGCGCACCGCCTTGATCTCCTTCTTCTTGCGCTCGATGTCATATCGGGAGATCCGCTTGATCCTGATCTCCAGCAAGCGTTCGATATCTTCCCGGGTCACCGGCCGGACCAGATCCTGGCAAAAGGGTTGCAGCGCCTGGTCAACGGCGGCGATCACCAGTTCATAGGTGGGACACTCCTCGATCTGCTTATAAAGACGCTCCTCAATAAAGATCCGCTCCAGCAGGTGGGCCTGCAACCGCTCCTTGAGGCGATCCAGTTCGATCCGCAGCTCCCGCTCCAGCAGCTCGCGCAGGCGTCGGGTATTTTCCCGCAGCACCTCACTTACCGAAATAACGGCCGGGGTGGTCTCGCGAATCACCGTCAGGTTGGGGCTCAGGGGAATCTCGCAATCGGTGAAGGCGTAAAGGGCCTTGATGGTATCCTCGGCCCGAGCCCCCCGGGCCAGCTTGATCTCGATCTCCACCTCCTCGGCGGTGTAGTCATCGATGGAGAGGATCTTGAACTTGCCGGCCCGCACCGCCTTTTCGATACTCTCGATCAAGCTCTGGGTGGTGGTGCCGTAGGGGATATCCCGAATGATGATGGTTTTGTCATCCTTGGACTCGATCCGGGCCCGGCAGCGCAGCCGCCCGTTGCCATCCTCGTAGCCGCTCACGTCCAGCAGGCCGCCCTGGGGAAAATCGGGATAAACCGCAAAGGGCTCCTCCCGCAGGATCTTCTTCTGGGCCTCCAGCAACTCGACAAAGTTGTGGGGCATGATTTTGGTGGCCATCCCCACCGCGATCCCCTCCGCCCCCTGGAGCAGCAGCAGCGGCAGCTTGGCCGGCAGGCTGACCGGCTCCTTCAGCCGACCATCGTAGGAATCGACAAACTCGGTCAAGTCCTTGTTGAACATGGCCTCCCGGGCCAGGGGAGAGAGCCGGCATTCGATATAACGGGCGGCGGAGGCGGAATCCCCGGTGAAGATATTGCCGAAGTTACCCTGGCGCTCGATGAGAAAGCCCTTGTTGGCCAAATTGACCAGGGCGGCGAAGATGGAGGCGTCGCCGTGGGGGTGGAGCTTCATGGTCTCCCCCACCACCCCGGCCACCTTGTGAAAGCGACCGTCATCCATGTTGTGCAGGGTCTGGAGGATCCGGCGCTGGACCGGCTTCAGGCCGTCGGCCAGATCGGGAATCGCCCGCTCCCGGATCACATAGGAGGTGTAATCGAGAAAATTTTCATCAAAGAGCCGGTGCAGACCGCCGTATTTTGCTGTTTCCATATCCATCTCCCCGGCGCCTGTCAGGCCGGAGTTACCACCAGGTGCGACATGATGTAATCGCGCCGGGCGGGGGTGTTTTTGCCCATGTAGAACTCCAGCACCTTGGGCACTTCGCTCAAAGTATCGATATCCACCTGCTTCAGGCGCATTTCCGGGCCAATAAACTGTTTGAACTCTTTGGGTGAGATCTCCCCCAGCCCCTTGAAGCGGGTAACCTCCACCGGGCGCCGCACCTTGCCCCGGCCGGCCAGTTTCTTCTCCGCCTCGCTCCGCTCCCGATCGCTGTAGCAGTAGATGGTCTCCTCTTTATTGCGTACCCGGTAGATGGGAGTTTCCAGGATATGGATATGACCCCGCTTGACCATGGACTCGAAATAGTGGAGGAAGAAGGTCAACAACAGGTTGCGGATATGGAGCCCGTCAACATCGGCGTCGGTGGCGATGATGATCTTGTCGAAGCGCAGCCGGCCGATGGATTCTTCCACGTCCAGGGCCCGCATGATGCTGTACATCTCGTCGTTTTTATAGAGCAGGGCCATGGGCTGGCCGTAAACGTTGAGCGGCTTGCCCTTCAGGGAAAAAACCGCCTGGGTCATGGGATCGCGGGAGCTGACGATGGAACCGGAGGCGGATTGGCCTTCGGTCAGGAAGATCATATTGCCCCGGCCTTCGGGGGAGGGCTTGCCGGGGGCGGGATGATATTTGCAATCCTTGAGCTGGGGAATCTTGAGCGCCACCTTGCGGGCCTTGGCCTTGGCCTCCTTGCGGACATGCTGCAACTCCTTCCTGATCCGGGCGCTCTGCTGGATCTTATCGATGACAATTTCGGCCAGGTCGGTGTGCTTATAGAGAAAAGCACTCACCGCCTCCCGCACCGCGTTGACGATCTCGCCGCGGATATCGGCATTGCCCAGTTTGTTCTTGGTCTGGGACTCGAAGATCGGCTCCCGCACCTTGACCGCCACCGCTCCCACCACCCCTTCGCGGACATCCTCGCCGTCGAACTTCTTACCGGCAAATTCGTTGACCCCCTTGAGCAGACCTTCACGGAAAGCGGAGAGGTGGGTGCCCCCCTCATTGGTGTACGTTCCGTTAACAAAGGAGAAGTAGCTCTCACCATAGCCTTCGGTATGGCAGAAGGCGAACTCGATGGTCTTGTCCCGGTGGTGGATCGGCTCGTAAAGCTGGGTGCCGCTGGTTTCCACCTCCAGCAGATCCAGCAGGCCGTTTTCGGAATGAAAGGTTTCGCCGTCGAAATGAAGTTTAAGACCGGCGTTGAGGTAGGAATAGCGTTTGAGCCGCTTACGGATAAACTCGCGGTTGAAGCTGTAATCGGGAAACATCTCGGGGGCGGGGTGAAAGGTCACCAGGGTACCGTTGCGCTCTCCACTCCGCCCTTTCTCCTCCCGGGCCAGGACCCCATTCTCAAACTCCGCCCGGGCAAACTCGCCATCCCGAAACGAGGTCACCATAAAGTAGCGCGACAGGGCGTTGACCGCCTTGGTCCCCACCCCGTTCAAACCCACCGAAAACTGGAAGGCGTCGGTGTTGTACTTGGCCCCGGTGTTAATCACCGACACGCACTCCACCAGCTTGCCCAGGGGAATCCCCCGCCCGTAATCCCTTACGGTCACCGTACCATCGGCGGCCAGGTTGATCTCGATCTCCCGGCCGGCCCCCATGATAAACTCATCCACCCCGTTGTCGATCACCTCCTTGAGCAGGATGTAGATCCCGTCATCGGGGTGACTGCCGTTACCCAGGCGGCCGATATACATCCCCGGCCGCATCCGGATATGCTCCAGCGAACTTAAGGTTTTGATTTTACTTTCATCGTAAACGATGGAAGAAGAGGTCATGGCAAGCAACCAAACGGCACAGAGTTATCGGCAAAACGCCGACCAAGGACGGATTTCGACTGCCCTGTATATCTCGCTTGGCCAAACGGCGCAACGACAATTTGGTCCAAAGCCGATTGACAGGGCCACCGGCGGCAGACTACACTTCGGCTCCCTTTGGCCCCAGCGGCCCATCATCAACCAGCGGAGAACCATCGTGACCGAATCACTGAACAGCACCCTTGGTACCGAAAATGTCATCTGGAATCTGGCCGACCTGTACCCCGCCCTCGACGACCCCGCCCTGGCCGCCGATCTGAAGAACCACGAGGCCGAGGCCCAAGAGATCCGGGCCGGGTTTGCCGGACGCCTGGCCGAGCTTGACGCCGCCACCCTCCTCGAGCTGGTAAGCCGTCTGGAAAAGCTGGAAGCCGGAGCGGGCCGGATCTCAACCTTTGCCTTTCTCAATTTCGCCGCCAACACCAAGAACGCCGAGGCCTCCGCCTTTATGCAGAAGGTTCGGGAGGCGGGCAGCCGGATCGGCAAGGAAACGGTTTTCTTCGAACTGGAATGGAACCGGGTGCCCCAGGAACGGGCGGAGCGGCTGCTCGACGAGCCGCTGCTGGCTCCCTATCGCCACTACCTGGCCGGCCTGCGCCGCTACGCCCCCCACCTGCTCAGCGACGCCGAAGAGACCCTGCTGATCGAAAAGGCCCCGGCGGGGCGGGGCAGTTGGACCACCCTTTTCGACAAGGTAATGGGCCACCTCAAGTTCGGGCCCACCGGGCGCAGTGAAGAGGAGGTATTAAGCGACCTCTATCTGCCGGATCGGGAGCAGCGCCGTCAGGCCGCCGCCGAACTGACCGCCGGCCTTAACAGCCAGCTCCACGTGTTGACCCACACCTTCAACACCCTGCTGGCCGACAAGATGATCGACGACCGCCTGCGCCGCTATCCCGACTGGCTCAGTTCGATGAATCTCCACAACGAACTTCAGGATCGGACCGTGGTCACCCTGGTCGAGGCGGTTACCAGTCGTTACGATATTCCCCAGCGCTACTACCGGCTCAAGCGCCGTCTGCTGGGGCTGGAGCAACTGACCGATTACGACCGCTACGCCCCTCTGCCCCACCTGCCCACCACCACCGTGCCCTGGGAGCAGTGCCGCCAGATGGTACTCGATTCCTTTGCGCAATTTTCCCCCGAGATGGCCGCCATCGGGGAAAAATTCTTCAGCCGGGGCTGGATCCACGCCCCCCTGCTGGAGGGTAAACGGGGCGGAGCTTTTGCCCACCCGGCGGTGCCGGAGGTCCACCCCTACATCATGGTCAACTACACCGGCAACCTCCGCGATATCTCCACGGTGGCCCACGAACTGGGCCATGGGGTTCACCAGTATCTAGCCGCCTCCCAGGGCTACTACAACTCCTCCACCCCCCTGGTCCTGGCGGAAACCGCCTCAGTGTTCGCCGAACTGCTGCTGTTCAACAGCCAGCTGGAGCTGCTGCGGGGGGCCGAAGCCCGGCGCGCCTTTATCTGCCAGAAACTGGAATCGATCTTCGCCACCGTTTTTCGCCAGGTGGCGATGAATCGCTTCGAGGATCGCGTCCACCGGGCTCGGCGAGAGCAAGGGGAGCTGAGCGCCGAGGAGATCGCCAGCCACTGGCGCGCCACCCAGCAGGCGATGTTTGCCGACAGCGTCGCCTTAAGCGATGACTACATGACCTGGTGGTCCTATATCCCCCACTTCCTCAGCACCCCCGGCTATGTTTACTCCTACGCCTTCGGAGAGCTGCTGGTTTTGGCCCTCTACCGGCTCTATCAGCAGGACCGGGAGGTTTTTGTGCCCAAATATCTGGAACTGCTGCGGGCCGGGGGAGGAGCTTCGCCCTACCGGCTGGTCGAACCCTTCGGGGTGGATCTGGATGACCCTCGGTTCTGGGAAGGTGGCCTGGAGGTGATCGACGAAATGCTGGCGGGGGTGGAGCGGGATTTTGCGGCCTGATCTTCAGCCGGAACTTATTCGGCAAAAAGCAACAGGACGTTATCCTTTTCCCGCTCGATGAACTGGCGGATATTGGCCATAATGATGTTCAGTTTTTTCTCATCGAGATCAAAGCCGTTGGCCGCCAGAAACCGGAGCAACTTGGCATCGGTCAGGAGACTCAAATCGGTGGGCCGCTCCTCTTTGAGACTGGAGTAACCAGCGATTTTAGCTAAAAGATTGGCCAAATAGATGACAATCGATCCTTCGGTGTAGGTCTGATCGTGCCACGGGGCGTGGTGATAGAAGACGTGGCGGATCACCCGGTCGGGGAATTTCCAGCGCTGTAACAGTTTGGCCGCCACCTGATAGTGGGTCACGCCGATGATCTCTTTTTCGGCCACGCTGAAGGGCACTTGGTGCTTGATGACGTAGGCCAGAATCTCGGCAAATTCGTCGTGAAAATAGTAATCCAGGACGATTTTACCCACATCGTGGATCAGGCCGGAGAGAAAGATGCTCTCATCTGGCAGCTTGCTGTACGCAGCCAGATATTTGGCCACCTGACTGGTGACAATGGCATGCTGCCAGAAGTAGCGCCGGTCAAAGTTCGCGCTCTCCTTGTCCCGGAAGAAATTATAGACCGAAAAGGAGGTCAGAATGTTGCAGACCTCATCGCCCCCCAGAATGGCCATGGCATGCTCGATGGTGCTGACCCCGCTTATGGTGGCGTAGAATGAGGAGTTGGCCACTTTCAGAATCTTGACCGCCAGGGCGGGATCCTGTTCGATCAGCCTGGCCACCTTGCCGTAGTCGGCCATCTCCGAGTTGAGAAGATCCATGATCCGTTGAGCGACCACCGGCAGGGTGGGAATTTCCATGATCCGCTCATTGATCAGGTCCAGCTTGCGCATTGGCATGGGTTATGACGCCTTGTTTTGAGATTTGTTGCGTTGGAGAAAACCCCGCAGATCAAGCTGGTACTCCTGGCCCAATCTGCCCTCCCCTCCCTCCTGCCCCCGGTTACCGCCCGGCCCCAAAGGATTGGCGTCGGGGGCCATGGTTCCCCGGACCCGGCTCAGTTCCTGGGAGAAAGCGAGAATACTGTCAGTCAGCCGCTCCACAATGGGCAGCAGCGCCTGCACCGTGTCAAGGGAGGTGGTGGAGCTGCCGTTTTTGGGTACGGTGGCACTGGCCCCCACCGCCACCGGCTTGACCGTGGCCCCCACTGGCACCACGGAATCCTCCCGGCCGGCCGGCTCTTGCGACCGAGCCTCGGGAGCGGCAACGCCGACGGTCGGAGCCTGGGCCGGCGCGCTCCCCTTCTTGCTTCCCGGCAGATCGAGCAGGGTATGGAAGTACTGAAAACAGCGGTTCCAGAAGGTGGTCATATCGACAACATCTTCCGGCACGCCATCCTCTTCGGTCAACCGACGGGCCAGCGAGCGAATGCAGTTGGCCGCGTTTGACCGGGGGTAGAGGGTCATAAACGGCTTCTGCTCGCGCAGGGCCTTGTTGATCACCTCATCCTGGTAAAGCAGGCCCAAGGGCTCCAGCTTGATACCAAGGTATTTATCAGCCGTCATCCGGAATTTTTTAAAAACCTCCTTGGCCGAGGCCAGATCGGGGCAACGGTTTACCACCACCCTGATCCGGCCCTGATAACCGTTTTTCACCAGAACCTTGAGCAGAGAGTAGGCATCGGTGAGTGAGGTCGGCTCACTGGTCACCACCAGCAGCAGCTCGGAGGCGGCCAGGCAGAAAGCCGCCACGTTGCGGGAGATTCCGGCGGAGGTATCGAAAATATAGAAGTCATATTTGCCGGCGTTGGCAAAGGTTTTGACCAGGGTATCGAGGTTCTTGCCGTCCAGGTTGGCAATCTCCTCCACCCCGCTGCTGCCGGGAATGATATCGATGCCCGATGACTCCCGAATAATGATGTCGTGGAGGGAGCGGTCGCCCCTGATCACATCGCCGATGTCATATTCGGGGTGGATGCCCAGGAGAATATTGATGTTGGCGGTGCCCAGATCGGCGTCAAACAGGCAGGTACGGTGGCCCAGTTCAGCCAGGTGGATGGCCAGATTGACCGCCAGGTTGGTCTTGCCGACGCCCCCTTTGCCACTGGTTATCGCGATGGTCCTGCTCATCATCTTTCCCCTGACGGACTGCCTGTCATCTCGATTTAAAGAAGTCGGTTTTATTGATGGAGCGGAGCGGCGGAAATCTGCACATCGTCATCTCCGCCCCGGATATGGAAGAGGATCCGGCGGCACTGGCTGGAGCTCCTGATCTCGGCGTAATTTTCGGCAATGAACCGGCCGAAAAGGTCGCGATCCAAGTCGAGCTCCAGATTGGCCATGGCGGCCAGGGCCTGATACTCCTCAAACATCTGGTCGATGAGGACCCCCTCCCCCGCCGGGTCGGTGATGGTGAACCCCCGGGGAGCTTTTGCTCCTTGCTCAACCCCGCTCGTCAGCCCCTCCCCCGCCATGATCTGTTTCCGGCGGCGATACATCTGAATCATCTCATGGGGGACTACCCGCAAGATTTCGGAAAGGGTGGTGTCGCCGAGCTTGAGCAGGCCGTCGTCGATCAGGGTCTTGGCCCCGTTCTTCACCGCCTCCAGTTTCAGCTCATCCACACTTGCCCCTTTGGCCAAGGTTTTAAAATCACCGGGGACAAACAGTTCGGAGATCAGGGTCCGGCCGCCAAAACCGGTAAAACCGCAATCATCACAACCCGCCCCCTTGAAAAAACTGAGATGGGCTGGGTACTCCTCAAACAGCATCCCCCACTCATCCTTTTCCGGCACGTGGGGGGTGATACAGGTGGGGCAGATCCGGCGCACCAACCGCTGGGCCAGCACGCAGCTGAGGCTGGCTGAAATCTGGGCCCGATCGATCCCCAGATCCTCCAGCCGCCCCACCGTGCTGATGGCATCGTTGGTGTGGAGGGTGCTGAGTACCAGATGCCCGGTCTGGGCGGCGTCGAATCCGATATGGGCGGTCTCGTTGTCGCGGATCTCGCCCACCAGGATCACATCGGGATCAAGGCGGAGAAAAGAGCGCAACAGCTTGACAAAGGTAAGCCCGATCTTCTGGTTGACCTGGGTTTGCATAATGCCGGGAAAGCTGTACTCAATGGGGTCTTCGGCGGTGATGATTTTGAGGGTGGGCTCGTAAATATACTGGAGAGCGCCATAGAGGGTGGAGGATTTGCCACTGCCGGTGGGGCCGGTCACCAGGACCATGCCGGCGGCGCTTTTCAGGAAGACCCGAAAGAGCTCGAGAACATGGGGGGAGTGGTTCAGTTTTTCCAGGCCCACATTGGCCTTGCGGGAGTCAAGAATCCGGATGGTGATATTCTCCCCCGAGATGGCCGGACAGGTGGCGACCCGGAAATCGAGATCGCACTTCTGCCCCTTGGGACGATCGTAATAGTTGATCCGAAAAACCCCATCCTGGGGTACCCTTTTTTCGGAAATATCCAGGTTGGACATCACCTTGATCCGGGAGACGATGGAGGCGGGCTTTTCGTTGATCTTCTTGCGCAGCCAGCTGGTCGGCACCTCCCGCAGCACCCCGTCGATCCGGTAGCGCAGCTTCGCCCCTCGGCGATCCTGCTCGAAATGGATATCGCTGGCCCCGTGGCTGATGCCATATTTGATGATATAGTTGACCAGCTCTTCGGTCTCGATATCCTGAACCCCGTAATCGACGGCATTGCCGGGGCCTTCTTCGATTCCCTCCGAGAGTTCGATCTGCATGAAGTCGGTCTGGTCACCCGCCTCCTCCGCCGCCGCCACCTCGCCGCTGGCCTCCTCCTCATGGGTCTTGAGGCCGCTTAACTTCCGGCTGTAAAGAATCTCAAACAGTTCACCATACTTGGCTTCACTGATGAAGATGCAGGCGATGTCGAATTGGCCGTAAAGCCTTTTCAGCTCCCGCACCATGCTGATCTTGTCGGGGCTGAGGATGGCGACGGTCAGCTTTTTCCCGATCAATGAAATCGGCAGGATCAGGTTCTTCTCGGCGTATTTCTGGCCGATGATCCCCACCAGGGTGCGCTTATCCTTCTCGCTGTAGACAAACCCGTCGAGGGATTTGAAGGGGACGCTGACCTGTTTGGACATCGCCTCCTGGATCTGAGAGCGGGTGACATGCTTGTTGCGGACCAGCAGGTCTCCCAGCAGATCGGTGCCATACTGCTGCTCCTGCAAGGCTTTGGTCAGCTTGTCGTTGTCAAGATAGCCCAGATTGACCAGGATCTCCCCGAGTTTGGACTGCTTGCCGTACTTATTGAGTACCCGGTCCAGCTCAAGGGGGTTGATCAAACCGAGATCACAGCAGATCTCCCCCACACTCCGGTAGGCCTTCTGGGTTCTCAGGGCGAGCTCGACATCGTGGTGGGGGACCAGGTTCAGCCTGACAGTCAGATCGCCCAGTTTTTCGGCGCAGGCGTGATCGCGGAACAGCTCGATCAGGGCCTCGGCATCGAGAAAACCCTCCTCCAGCATGGTCTGGCCGATATGTTTGTCGGGGGTTTTTTTCTGCAGGCAGTGGTTGAGCTGCTCCTGGGTGAGATACCTTCTTTCAACCGCCAGGGCGCCAAGATGTTTACGCAGATTGGGGTGATCGAGAATCCGGTCAAGATCCTGCTGATTGAGCTTGCCCTGCCTGACTAGAATTTGACCCAAAGGGAGGCCGGAGAGATTTTTCTCCTCCTCCTGGATGGCGAGAACCTTCCTGATATCATCCCGACCGACCAGGCGCTCCCGGACCAAAAGTTCGCCCAAGGGGATTTCCCTTGGGGATTGGCCCGGCTCAACCGGATCGCTGGCTGCCTTTTCCACCTGCAACACCCTGGTTACCTCTCCTCGATTGGATTTTACTTACAAGAAATATTGGCAATATTACCTGGAATAGTCAAGGGATATGTGAGGGATCAGCTTCCACCTTGCCAAGGTTAACCGTTCTGTGCTAGAAGATAGCTGTCATCTTTGTCAAACCGCCAGCAGGGAGAGAGCATGGCCCCGGAAATCGGTTCCCACCAAGCACCGGCTTCTCCTCAACTGACCCAGGCCCTGGTGGGCCGCGGCTCGACCCGGACCAACGGCGAACTGAGCCGCAGTGGCCGCCAGGTCCGTCAGGCCGAGAGCCAGCGCCAGGATGCCGAGGAGCAGGTTCGCCAGGCCCAACGCAACAAGCAGCAGGCCATCGAGCGCCTGCGCCAGGCCAGGGCCGACGAGCAGAAGGCCGAGCAGCAGTTGCGCGAGGCCAGGTCCCGACGGCTGCAGGCGGTGGGCGGCAACCTCACCTCCCTACGAGGAACCGTGGTCAATATCCTGATCTGATCACCAAGATCCAATGAAACAAATGCTGGCCCGCGGGCGCCGGGCCCTGAACCGTCTGCCCCTGGCCACCAAAATCCATCTGGCCATGGGCAGCCTGCTGCTGGCCACCGGTATCGCGACCACTTTACTGGCCACAGCCATCGCCGGTAACGCCCTGACGGAAGAGACCAGGGGTCGGGCCGAGTCCCTGACCGTAAGTCTGGCCGCCCGGGCCATCGAGCCGCTCCTGACCTTTAACCTGCCGGGCCTCAACCAGCTGATCGACGAAACCGTCAATTCCGGACCCGACATTATTTACGCCTTCGTCCTCGATTCCCGGGGCCAGGTCTTGGCCCACTCCTTCCCGGGTAATGGTTTTCCCCGGGCCCTGCTGACCGTCCACCCGCAACCGGCCGCCCCCTCCCTCCCCAACCACGGCCCGGCCAGCAAACTGCTGGATACCGGTTCGGGGCTGATCCACGACTTTGCCGTGCCGGTGGTCCTGGGCAACAATTGGCTGGGCACGGCCCGGGTGGGACTGACCCGGGCCTCAATCCAGGCCGCCCGCCGGGAGCTGGCCCTGGCCATCATCATGGCCGTGGGTCTGGTGGCCCTGCTGGCGGTGGGGCTGGGTTCCCTCTTCGCCCGGACCATCACCCGACGGCTCGCCCGATTACGGGCGGCGGCGGCGGAGATCATGGAGGGCAATCTTGAACCGCCGTTGCCCACCCCCCGGCAAGGGGGAGACGAGATCGAGGATCTGGCCACCGCCTTCGATTTCATGACCCTGGCCCTGCGCGACCGCCTCCGGCAACTGCATAACACCCAACATGACCTGACCCACCAGCAGCAACTGCTGCAGACCATCTTCGACGTAACCCCGGACCTGGTCGCTCTTCAGGATCTAAACGGCAACTACCAAGCGATCAACCAGGCCTTCCGCCGCTACATGGATGACAGGCCCAACCCGGACCAAACATTGGTGACCGCTGCGGCGGCTACCACCCCAAAGGGCGTCATCGACCCGGTCGAAGACCGCAAGGTGTTGAGCCTCGGCACCACGATCTCCAGGGAGGTGATGGAGGCGCATCCGACGAACCGCCGCTGGTTCCATGTGATCAAGGTTCCGGTCCGGGACCAGGAAGGCGGCATCGTCGGTCTGCTGATGACCGCCCGTGACATCTCAGAGCTGAAAAATTACCAGGACCAGCTCATTCAGTCGCAAAAGATGGAGGATTTGGGACGACTGGCCGGAGGGGTGGCCCACGAGATCAACACTCCCCTGGGGATTATCCTGGGTTACACCCAAATGCTGCTGGAGGACCTGCCCGCCGACTCCCAGTCGCGGGAGGATATGCTGGTCATCGAGAAACAGACCCGGATCTGCCAGCAGATCGTCACCGGGCTGTTAGGTTTCTCCCGCCAGGGAGCCAACATCACGCAAAGCATGGACCTCAATGAGTCCGTCGATGAGGTGGTCTCCCTGACCAGAACCATTTTCAGCAAGGAGGGGGTAGTCATCGAAACCGAGTTCGACCCTACCCTCCCCCCCATTCCGGGCGATCGGGAGAAGCTTAAATCGGTGTGGCTTAACCTGCTCAACAACGCCTTGGCCGCCATCGGCCAAAACGGCGGCATCCTGATCAGCTCCCGGCTCTGCGCCAAGGATAAGCGGGTGGTTATGGCCATGGTCGACACCGGCTCCGGGATCAGCCGGGAAAATCTCGCAAAGGTCTTCACCCCCTTCTTTACCACCAAGGCGGCGGGGAAAGGTACCGGCCTGGGGCTCTCCATCGCCTTCGGGGTGATCCGGGATCATCGGGGGCGGATCACGGCCCACTCTCCACCCCCGGCAGAGTACCTGGAGTGGGTGCGGAAGCATGGCCACCCGGGCCCCGGCACGGCGATCATCGTCGAGCTGCCCCTGGCCGGCGACGATTCCTCCTTGGAAGGGGCTGGGGCCGTCCCGGAGCGGATCGTCGCCGGTGGCTGAAAGCCCGGCCGAGCTACAGCTCAACCAGACTGACAAACTTCAGGGCATGGCTGGTGCATTTGGTCACGCAGGCCGGCTTGAACCCCGCGTCCACCCGATCCAGACAGTAGTCGCACTTCACCACCTTGCCGGTTTCGGGATTAGCCTGGGGAATCGCCCAGGGACAGGCCCCGATACAGGCCATACAGCCAATACATTTTTCCTGTTCGACGAAAACGATGCCGTCGTCCCGCTTCTGCATGGCGCCGGTGGGGCAAACCGGCACGCAATAGGGGTCTTCGCAGTGGTAACAGGAGCGGAAGCGATACTCGGTTTTGGGAATCCCCCCCACCATCTTCAGCGGTTCATGGCTGATCTCGCAGAGGATGGGACCCACCGGCAGCCGTTTGTTGGTTTTACAGTGAATTTCGCAGCCGTGGCAACCGATACAGCGTTTGGAGTTGAGATAGAGCATGTATTTGTTCATAGTTCCACCATTCGCTTCGGGTTTTTGGCACTGCGGGTGACGGTGACGAAACATTCGCAGAGGTTAAGACCACCACCGGCCGGATCCATGTCCTGGAGCAGTCCCTTCATCAGCTTCTGATCAGCCAGTCCGGCATGATAGGCCCGGGTCTGCAACGGTACCTGGCGGCCGAAGCCGTGGACGGTATAAACCGCTTCCGGATGGATGAAATCGGTGACATGGGCCTTGATGGTGCCGGTCACCCCCGCCGATTCGTTGGTCACCTCCACCAGATCCCCATCGGCAATACCCAGCTTGTTGGCCTTGCGCCGGTTGATCCACATGGTGTTCTCCGGCATCAGTTCATGGAGCAGGGGGTTGTTGATGGTGTGGCTGTGGGCGTGGATCGGGGAGCGGCCGAAAACCAAACGGAACTGGCCCTTGGGGGGCTTGTGGGGACTCTCATAGGGTTTGAGTGACTCCAGGCCGGCCTCGGAGAGCTTGGCGCAAACCATCTCGATCTTACCCGAGGGGGTTTTGAATTTGCCTTCCAACTGGTCACGGTCGTACATCACCGGTTTGTCGGCCAGGGAAACAAACCCCTTGGCCTGGAAATCGGCCGGGGTAAAGCCGGTGGGCGCCAGCTGCCACTTCCAGACCTCCTCCATGCTGTTGCCGGGAAAATGGTGACCGAACCCCAGCCGATCGGCCAACTGTTTGAGGATGGTATAGAGGTCCTTGGTGTCGTGGCGAGGATCCAGGGCTTTCCGCCGCATGATAAAGCGGGGCTTGGGACCCTTCTGGGTGGCGATGATGCTGTCCCGCTCCAGATAGGTTGACTCGGGCAGGATCACGTCGGAATACCACCCGAACTCGCTGTAGTGGGTATCCAGGGAAACCAGCAGGTCCAGATTGTCCAGGGCCTCCTTCTGGGCCTGGGGATCGGGGAAGCAGGTGAAGGGGTCGTGGCGCACGCAGATCAGCCCCTTGATCGGATAAGGTTTGCCGCTGCGCATGGTTTCGTAGAAAAGATGGAAAAGCCCCGGCCCTTTGTCGAAATGGGGATATTTCCACCCCACCCCGTCGGCCCGCTGGGCCGTGGGCTTCACCACCTCGTCCCCGATGGCCCGCAACCCCTTGACCCCGCAGTCGGAGGGACCCTTGGCAAAAATCTGCCCCCCCTCCACCTCGATATTGCCCATCAGCACATTGAGAATTTGGAGGGCCCGGCTGGCGTGGAAGGAATCGCGATAACGGGAGAGCATCCAGCCGGGATGGAAAACCACCCGCGGCCTTTGCGACCCGATCTCGGTGACAAACTCCTTGATCCACGCGACCTTGACCCCGCACTCGTTGGCGGCCCATTCGGCGCTGTAGGGGGTGATGAATTCGACAAGGCGGTCAAAATCGGCCACGTACCGGTCGATAAACTCCTGATCCTGGACCCCCTGGCGCAGAACTTCATGGATCATTCCCAGGGCCAGGGCATAATCGGTGCCCGGCCGCACCTGGAAAAACCGGCTGGCTTTAAGTCCGGTCTGGGTCTGACGAACATCGACATAGGTCAATTTGCCGCCGGCATCAAGCATGTCCAGCACCTGGTTGACCTCCGCCACCCGCAACGAGGCCAGAATGTTACGGCCAAACAGGACCAGATGTTTGCTTTTTTTAATGTCATAGACAAAACCTTTGCGCCCCAGCCCGTAGAGCGAGAGGCTGGCATGGTGGACATTCCGGCCGCAGGCACTGTCATGATTACTGAAGTTGGGTGAGCCAAAAGCGTGGCAGAAGGTCTTGATAATCTCGACAAAGGGACCGCCCCGACAGCTCATCAGCAGGCTTTCCGGCCCATATTGCTGGGAAATTTTCTGCAGCTTTTCGGCCACGTAATCCAGGGCCGCGTACCAGCTTACCTGCTCCCAGCGCCCGGCCCCCCGCCCGCTTTTGCGGATCATCGGCTGCAGCGGTCGCTCCTCATCCTTAAGCAGTGCGGTGCCGGCCGAACCTTTGGCACACAACGCCCCTTCCAGTAGATGGGGGTTGCCCTCGATCCAGCTCACCTCGTCTCCCTCGGTCTCCACCCGGATGGGACAGCGAACGGTGCACATCCCGCACATGGTCCATACCGATCTGTTTGCCATCTGTCTGGTTCCTCCTTTTGAGTAAAAAACCAGGCCGCGGGGAAAAAACCCCGGGCCGCGCCCTTGCCTTCAGCCGTGCCGCTTCCCCACCCCTCAAGCAAGAACGGTGCCACCGACCACTCCAGAAGTGCCCTTGAAGTTCAATTTCTGCTGTCGTAATTTCAGTTAGTTAAACCAAAAGGAGCGGTCTGCCCCCGGTGGGGCCCCAACCGCCGAGCCATGGCCGCAACTTTTTTGTTGCACTGCAACCAAAAGTGGGCGTAACCGGCAGCCCAGCCTCAAGAATGATCGGCGGGCGGGCTTTTCTCGGGTGGAGCGGCCGCTTTGCCAAGGCTCTCCCAGGGGATCATCTCCTCCTCTCCCTGCTCCAGGCCGATCCGGGGATCCCGATTGAAGAAATAGATATGGGGCTTGAGCCGGCCCCAGATAACCCGGCTCAAGATATAGATGTTGACCGGCACGGCGGCAAAACCCAGGGTATCACCCACAATCGGCAGGGGGAAAAGCAGCTCAAACTCCACCTGGGAAAACCTGAGCGACATCCAGGCCAGGGCAAAGGGCACCGGCCAGAGATAGGCCGCGCCATGGGTGATCATATTGAAAAAGTATTTACCAAAGGCCTCATTGGCCTGCTTGTTACAGGTGCGATAGTTCTCCTTGTCCTTGAGCGCTATCGCCCTGATTGAAAGATTGTGCATCTTCACCGCTTCCGCCCTGATCCGGTTCATGTGGGAACGATTGGCCAGGGCCGCCAGCCGGAAGGTGAGTTCACCGAGCAGGATGCACCACACGCAGAGAATAAAGGTGCCGAAGTAGAAGCCCACGATGGGGGTTTCAAAAAACCGGAACGGGGCGATCAGCAGAGCGTCGAGGTAAGCGTAGAGCTGCCTGAAAAGATTCATGGGTCCGACCTATCCCCTTTGCTGGCTGTTCACGGTTTAATCCGCCGGGCGGGAGAGCAGGTAAAAAAAAGTTTGGACAAATTTACCGGAGACTACATCCAGCAGCGGAAAGGTCACCGGCTCACGGCTGGATAATTCACCGACCAGAGCCAGGAACAATCCGGCGGAGAGCTCGGCGGCCCGCAGGCGACAGGCCGCCTCCAAGCTCTGCCCCTCTTCCCCGTCGGCCAGATCAAAAAAGCGGCAGGTCAGGGGGCGGGATGGGGCCACCAGGCAACGGCCGGCCTGGCTCAGGGGACAAAGGGGCGGCCTATCGGCGTAGAGCCGGGCAAACCCGGCGGCCTGGTTGGCCGAGCCGCCGCCCAGCTCACGCCCGCGGCGATAAATCTCGCCGCAGCGGGTGATGGCCGCCCGACGTTCTTCACGGTGCAGCTTACGGTTGAGGTGGTGGGTCAGATAGGCGGCCTCGATCAGGGAAACCTCCACGTAGCTGCTGCAACAAGCGGCATGTTCGGTGCCGCAGCGCTCCGTTACCCCCTGGCGGTCAAGGAAGATATCAATCCGGCTCAACAGCGCTTCATGATCGGCGAAGAAGGGGGCCAGGTCCACCAGGCTCTTCCACTCCAGGGCCGGCTCCCGGATGGTCAACCGCCCCTCTTTCTTGCCGATCTTGCGCACCAGCCACCACTGGTAGAAATTGGCCGGTCGTGAGCGCATCTTCTTTATTTTTTGCTTTACCAACTTGCTGCCCAACCCCCGCCGCAACAGATAGGCGGAGATCACCGTGCCGGTACGGCCAATGCCGTAACGACAGTGTACATAAACCCTTTTGCCCAGGTAGATAGCCTCGTCCAGCCAGTCCAGGGCCTCCTCCAGGGCCTGCAACTGGGGGGTCTCCTCATCCTCGATGGGCAGGTAATAGACCTCGAACCCCTGGCCGGCCTGGATATCGTGCAGGTCGCAATATTCGGCGCAAAGGTTCATGATGGCGTCGATTCCCCCCGCCTTTAAACCATCCAGGTGATCGTAGGACATGGGCGCCGGCCCGGTGGCCAGATGGTCGGTGATCCAGTAAATGGGATAAGGGTTACCGCTCATGGAGTGGTCCATTTTTTTACCAGTTGGTCGGCCATCCGAAGGGCGTCATCCTGGTTTTGCAAAGCCATGTCCAGCAGGGGGGTCCGCCCCAGGAGGTAGCCCAGAATCCGCAGGCGGAGCTGGGTGGCCTGCTGGTCCCGGCGCATGCATTTGGCTTCCAGCATATCACCCCGCACCTGCACCTGAAAACCAAAATGGAGCAGCACCCTGGCGATCATGGCCAGCCGCCAGCCTTTTTTTTCCGGACTGCCTCCCCCACCCTTGAAGCGAAACTGAATATGATTTTCCTCGGGCCGCCGGCCGGAGAGGGCGTCAACCACGGCTAAATGGTAGCCGAACCGCAGCAGGAGGTGGGCATAATTTCTGGCCACCAGGGCGTAACTGGCCAGCTGGGAAGATTTAAGGCTGAAAATGCCGCCACTGAGCTGATCGAAACGCTCCCAATCCAGATGGAGCAGCCCCTTGGCCCAATTGATCTCCCCATCGGTCAGCCCGGCCCACACCGCCCGCATGGGGGCGCTTTGCAGTTGCTCGGGGGTTACACTCCGGGCGGCCTTAGCGGCGGCGGCCAGGCCATCACCCAGATCCAGAACCTGCATCACGATGGGAATATCGGTCTCCAGAGTTTTGGCCCGGCGCCACCGGTTTCCCCCCTCCTCCGCCAGGGCAAACATCTCCCGGGTTCCCATTTCATGGACAAAACGAACCAGATCATGGAAGCTCCGGCAGTTAGCCGGGACGAAATCCGCCCCCTGGGGATCGGTCAAATTAAGGGGGCTAATCAATTCCATTATGGGCGCCAGGCGGCGCTGGAAGGGGCTGGGGGGTCTGGTCTGTTGCCGCTCCTGCCAGCGCAGCAACTCCTCCACCTCCCCCTCGTAAACCACGCCCCGATAGGCATCCACGGTGACCGTCCGGCCCGGCGTGAGAGTATTGACCAGTCCCCCCAGGCCCACCACCACCGGCAACCCGAACTCCCTTGCCACCGAAGCAAAATGGCTGGCTTTGCTGCCGTGCTCGGCCAGCACGGCCTGGACCTTTTGGGCCAGTTGCACCAGGGCGGGGGGAATACCGGGAGTCACCAGCACCGCGCCGACGGGAACCTGATCCAACTCCGCCTCGCCGCTGATCCGATAGACGGGACCGGCGGCAATCCCCACGCTGGCCGGGGTGCCCACCTCCAGCAGGACACCGATATGCTTGGCCGGCGGCGGCGTGGCCGGATGCTCCTCCCCGGGCAAAGTTTGTCCCGCCGCCGACCGGCTCCCGCCGATGGCCCGGGACTGGAGAACAATCAGCCCGCCGGCCTGGTCCTGGGCCCACTCCACATCCTGGGGCGTGCCGAGCAGGGCCTCCAGCTCCAAACCCCACTTGGCCAGGGTGGTGGCGGAATCATCGGCCAGGCAAAGCCTGTCGCTCTCCGCCCCCCGGGCAGCCGTGTTCCCGCCACCATTGCTCCCCGGAGCCGGCTGCCGGGCCAGGAACTGTTGGGGGTCCTGTCGGGAAACCAGCAGGATATCCGGCACGGTGCTGCCGTCCACCAGCCGGCTCCCCAGGCCGGGTACGGCGGTGATCACCAGGCAAGCCCCCCGGCAGAGATCCAGGGGGTCCAGGGTATACATCACCCCGCTGACCCTGGGGTCGAGCATGGGCAGAAGCAGCACCGCCATGGCGGTCTGCCCATCCTCCAGGCCGCTGTGCAGCCGGTAGGTCAAGGCCCGGGGAGAGTATTTGCTGGCCAGCACGGTTTTGTAAGCGGTGAAGATATCCCGCGGCGCGACCTTGAGAACGCTGGCATATTGACCGGCAAAGGAGATCTCACCATCCTCGGCCATGGCGCTGCTGCGTACCGCCCAGGTCGCCACCGGGCTCTGCCTGGTTATCCGGTCGATGGCCTCGCCGATGGCCACCCTGATCTGCTCCGGCACCCGACCGGCCATGATCATCTCCCGCAAAACGGCGGCCACCCTGGTGAGGTGTTGGGGCCGCCCCAGGCTGAGGCTCCGTAATTGACGGGCAATGGCCGGCCGCAAGCCGTTCTCTTCCAGGAAGGCGTGGAAAGCACTGGTGGTCACCACCAGGCCCGGCTGGACGGGGATTCGGGTTTCATGAGCAATCCGGGCCAGGGTGGCGGCCTTGCCCCCCAACAGCTCGGGATGAGCCCAGGCCTCTTCCAACAACAGGGTAAAGGGAGGAGCCGCGTCCCCCTCCGGAGACGGCAACAGGTGGCGGAGTTGCGCCAGGATCCGGGCATGGCTGCCGGTCAGCTGGTCATATACCTCGGGCCGCATCTTTTGCAGGCAGTCAACCAGTCGGGCCAGGGCGGTGGCCAGGGCCTCCACCAGCAGCGTGACCCGCGACCAGTCGGCGGGAATCGGGCGCTGCTCCATCTCCTCCAGCATGGTGATCAGCTTCAGGCAGCTGCGATCCGCCCGCAGCAGGCGCTGAAACAGTTCAAACCGCCGCCGCACCACCTTGTCCGGGGTAAATGTCCGTTGGGCCCAAGAGTTGATTCTAGCCCAAAATGTGGCGGAACTGGCCCTATCGGTCATTGGTCACCGTCACGCTTGACCATCCTTGGCCAGGATCTGGCCGGTCTTCTCCTCCAGCTCGTCGATATCGATGGGCTTGATGCAGTATTCATCGGCCCCGAGCTCAAGGGAGAGTTTGGCGGTTTCCAGGGTGGGATAACCGGTGAGCATCATCACCCGGACTCCGGGATTGATCTTCTTGATCTCCTCCAGCACCTCCACTCCGCTCATCTTCTTGAGCTTGATATCCAGAATGGCCAACTGGGGAGGAGTTGCCCGCACGTGGGCCAGGGCCGGCTCCTCGTCGCTGTAGACATGCACCTGATGTCCTTTGCGGCTCAGGATCCGCCGAATCATCACGCCCACGTCCGGGACATCGTCCAGAACCAGAATTTCCGCCATCTTGCCTCCTTGCGCCGCCCCGGAATCCCGAAGCCCGGGACCAAGGCACGTTACCCTTTCTTGGGAATTTCGATACATTCATCATCGGGCAGGGTTTCACCCTCCAGGGGCAACTCCACAAAAAATACTGTGCCCGGCCCGGGTTCATGCTCACAATCTCCGGTAAAATCCAGGTATTCACTGGGAACTGGGCTGAGTACGGTGATCCGGCCCCCATGATCCTTGATGATCCCGAAGGTCACCGAAAGTCCCAGCCCGGTACCCTTATCCACCGCCTTGGTGGTAAAAAAAGGTTCGAAAATTTTATCGAGATCTTCCTCGGCAACGCCGGTCCCGGTATCCGCCACCGAAACCACCAGCCGGCGGCGATGGGGGCAGAGCTTGGTCTTCACCGCGATACAGCCGTCGGTGCCGATGGCGTCGGCCGCGTTGTTGAGCAGATTCATCCAGACCTGGCGCAGCCGCTCCCGGTCCCCGAAGATGGGGGGAATCTGTTCATCCAGGTTGGCCAGGATAACAATCCGGTTCTGGCGGAAAATCTGCTCCACCAGATCCACCACCTCCCGGATGGAGCGGTTGATATCCAGCTTTTCCCGGGCCTGATCGGTCCCCCGGGAAAAACTGAGCAGATCGGCAACAATTTTCCGACAGGCCTGGGTCTGTTTTTCAATGATCGCCACATCCTGGGCCACCGGCTCATCGGGCGGAATATCCTTGAGCAGCAGTTGGGCATAGCCCAGAATAATACTCAGCGGGGTGTTGATCTCATGGGCCACCCCGCCGGCCAGCCGGCCCAGATCCTCCATCTTCTGCGAATGGATCAGCTTTTCCTGGTACTGCTTAACCACGGTGATATCCCGGGCGGTGGAGAGCAGGCCGATGATTCGCTGATTCTCGATCACCGGCACCTTGACCACGTGGTGCCACTTCTTGCCTTCCCCCCCCCTGGTCATGATCTCCTTGGAGAGGGGGGTTTTGGTCAGGAGAATCTGACGGTCCTCATGGAAATTGCGGTCGGCCTGTTCCGGGCCCAGAATATCAAAGTCGGTAAGACCCACGATCTCATCCTCCTCCCGGCCCAGGTGACGGCAAAAAGCCTTGTTGACCGCCAGATAGACCAGCTTCTCATCCTGGAGGGCGACCAGATCGGGGGTGACATCGAGGATGGTTTTCAACAGTTGCTTCTGCCTGCTCAATCTTTTTTCAGAGCGGGAAAGTTCGTCGATATGGTTCTTCAGGCTCCAGGCCATGTAGTCGAACGACTCGGCCAGACTTTGGATCTCATCCCCAACGTTACGCCGATACACCAGACAATTCAGGCAGTTGACGACCTTGTCGGGAAATTCGCCGGTTCCACAGCCTGGACAGAGGGTGCCGGCCACGTACCAACAGCGCCGTTGCCGGTCGCCGTAAGCCGGGCAGTTCTCCTGGCGGCAATCCATGATCTCCCAGCAGTTGCGGTCCAGGGAACTGCTGACCCGCACATCCAGGTCGCCCTTGACCACGTTGCCCACCGAGGTTCGCAGGGCATTAATTCGCTTGGTCACGGTGCGGGCAAACAGACCGCCGCCGATCAGGGCCAGCAAAGTTGCCCCCAGGGTCATGGTGACGCTGATCTTCATCAGCCGATCCAGGGAGGCCTTTACCGAGCTGTAGGAGAGCGCTACCCGCACTGTGCCCAGGCGGGTTTCCCCCAGCATAACCGGGGCGGCAAAATCATAGAGCCGCTCATCGCCGGTATCGAGAAACCGGACCGCGTAGGGTTGATCATCCGCCACCGGGTTGACCTTGAGCAGGGCCACCGGGAATCCCGCCCGGAAACTGTGGGCCAGGACCTGGCCATCCCGGTCCAGAAAAAAAGCATAGGAGATATCCGCCTCTTCGCCGAGCTGGGTGATCTCGGTGGCCAGCACCGTGAGGCGCAAAAAGTTCATCGCCAGAATCGATTCCGTCGACCGGGCGGAAAGATTGATCGCCAGAATCTGGCCCCGTTTGATGGTTTCATCCAGAACGGTACGGGAACTGATGGCATAACTCATGGCGCCCAGCAACAGCCCGAAACAGATAATGATCAGGGCCAGCCCCAGGCTGATTTTAGCCTGGAAGGAGAGATGGGTGAGAAAACGCCATATGATCCGCATCAATTAGCCATCAACCTCACTGGAGTCCGGTCCGGTGCACCAGGTCGCGCACCGGTTGAAAATCCTCGGGGGAGGCGGAGACTATCCTGTCCATGGCCGCCTGTTCCAGGATCAGCCGATGGTCGGGGTTCCCGCGATCCAGGGCCAGCATGGCCTGCTTGATCTGCTCCACCACCTCTTCCGCCAACCCCGGGCGGGCGGCATAACTCCAGCCGGGATAACGCGGGGTGCGGGCCAGCACCCTGATCTGGGCAAGATCGATCTTGTCCGCCAGCAGCTCCAAAGCCCCCTCACGTACCGTGCCCACGTCGTAGTGGCCGAAATAGACCCCCAGGATCACGCTCTCCTGTTTGCCGCCTGGCCCCGGAGCGAAGGCGATTTCGGCGAAATCTCCAGGGGTGAGGCCGTGATCGATGAAGTGCACCAACCCGAACAGGTAGCCGCCGGCGGAAAACTGATCCACCGCAATCCAGCGCTTGCCCCGGCAATCTTCCAGGCTGGCGATTTCGGTATTATCCCGCCGGCTGATGATCAGCCCGCCGAAGGTGGCCTCCCCGGTCAATTCGATGATCTTGGCAAACACTCCGGCCCCGTGACGCTCGACGGCCAGGGCGTGCACAAAGGGGTTGGCGTAGGAGATATCGATCTTGCCCTGGGCGAGCATCTGCATATGTTCTTGAAAATTTTCCGGAAAAACCTGCCGGACATTCAGGCCGGTGGTGGCGGCCAGATACTTTGTCAGCGCCTGATGCCGCTCAAATGATGCCGTGTGCGAATACTGGGGTAGATAGGCATAAGTGATCACCGGTTGTCGCGCTTCCGGGCTGATCTCCTCCCGCACGCTGAGATCCACCTTCAAAGGCGCGGGGCGATCCTCGCAACCGGGTAAAGCCAGCAGCAGGACAAGGCATATCAGTGACAGGATCCGGCGAACGGCCACGGTTATCCCCATTAATCAGTTAATTACCAGACCTGAACGTTCGGCGGCACGATCACTGCCGAACGTTCAGGATAGATGTTGTCCCGTGGACGAATCAGCCTGCCTCTAGCCGAAGAGAAGACCGATCAGGTCTTTCCCCAGGAAACCCCGGGCCATGAAGTTGAGGCCAACGTAGAAGGCAATAACGATAAAGATCCGGGTCAGGATTTTATCCGGAATATACTGGGAGGTCCGGGGACCGACCATCGAGCCCACAAAAATTCCCACCAGTTGGGTTCCGATCAGGGGCCAGTGCACCAAGGCTCCGGCCGCCAGATAGCTCAGGATACTGGTGATCATCCCGATCACGACCGCCATGGCCGAAGTGCCGGCGGCCAGGTACATGGGCAGGCCGGTAACGCTGGTCAGAAAAGGAACCAGCATGAAACCACCGCCAACCCCCAGAAAAGCGGCAATGGCGGCGATCACGAACCCGCCGACAATGGGAAGCAGCGGACTGAAGGAGAACTCCACCCCGTAAAAGTTAAAGGATATTTTGCCCAGGCTCCACTTGTTCATCCTGACGCCAAGCTCGCTGGTATCCACCTTTTCCCCGGCCCGCTTTCTTTTCATGGTGGCCTCGAAAGCGTTGGCCGCCTCCTTGGCCTTCTTCTTCCTTTTGGCCCCGGCGGGGGTGGTCTCGTAAAGCATATAGATACCGAGAACCAGCACGAAAACACCAAAGTAACCCACATATTCACGGAATGAAACCTTGCCGGCGGTGAGGGTGGGGATCAGGTAACTGCCGGCAATGGAGCCGATGGCCAGGAAGAGGCCGACCGGCCAGACCAGCCGCCCCAGCTTGAGATAGTTAAAGGTTGAAACCAAAGCACTGAAGCCCACCATGAACTGGTTGGAGACCCGAATCGAGTCGGTTACCGTTTTGTTCAGGTTTGGGGCGCTTTCTCTGAAACCGCTGGCATAGTTACCCAGACCATAGATGGAGATATGGCCGATACCGGCCATGATTCCACCAAAGGCCCCCACCGTGGAAAAGATCCAGCCCACCCAGATGGCCCAGAAGAAAGCCAGGACCAGGTTGATCTGCGGTCCCCCGGGAATACCCAGATAGCCGCTTTCGGCCTCGGCGTTGATGGCGCCGGTGGTGATGCCCTGGCTGATGGTCTCGGCCAACCGGTCATCACCACCAAAGGCCAGCCCTCCCAGCACCGTCAGTAAAATCACCATGGCCAGCAGCGGGGTTAACAAAACTTTTTTTGGCATAACACTCCTCCCTGTTTGGTTGCGCCTCCCGGACCCGCGGAGGTCTTTTTTGCCCTGCCGAAACCAATCAGCAGCCGCGGGAAAGGCGGCTGCCCGCCAACTGGACCTAGCAAGAACAGTGCCGCCACTCGGCGGCTTATCCCTCTTTTAATTAAACAGAGCCATTTTTATGTATTGCGCAAATTTAACAGGATAAAAGGAGATCCCGGGGAGCGGGTTTCGTTATCATCCAAGCAGGGAGAGTTATTGGTGCAACCATTACGTTGCGGTGCAACAGAAAAGAGGCAACCCAGCTACTGGTCATTGCCGTTGGAGGATTGGTCAGTTGAGCGGCCGAAACGGCGCAGCAGTCGTTGAAAAGCCTGCCGTCCCAGGCCACTGGCCCTGGCCGCGGCCGTCACGTTGCCGCCACTGCGCTGGAGGGCACAGTCAAGATAGGCCCGGGAAAAGCCGGCCACCAGCTCCTGCTTGGCCCGGTTGTAAGGGAGCTGCCCCAGGGTGGCCGGCCCCCAGCACTCCTCCCTGGCCTTCCCCCCACAACCCAGCTCACCGGGGGAGATCTCCTCGCCGGTGGCCAGCAGCACCGCCCGCTTGATCACATTCTGCATCTCACGGACATTGCCCGGCCAGGGCCGCCGCAGCAGGAACTGGCGGGCCTCCTCGGAAAAGAAAAGGCCCTCACGGTCATATTCGGCACCATACTTTTCCAGGAAATGGTGAGCCAGCAGCGGGATATCCTCGGGGCGTTCCTGGAGGGAGGGCATGACCAGCGGCACCACGTTGAGCCGATAGAAAAGATCCTCGCGGAAATCTCCCCGGCGGATCTTCTCCTCGAGATTCTGATTGGTGGTGGCCAGCACCCTTACATCCACCGCCATGCTTTTGGTTTGCCCCAACGGCATGATCTCTCGCTCCTGCAGGACCCGCAGCAACTTGGTCTGCAGAGCCAAGGGCAGATCCCCGATCTCGTCCAGGAGCAGGGTGGAGCCCTGGGCCTCCAGAAACAGCCCCCTTTTGTCATGGCCGGCGCCGGTAAAGGCCCCGCGCACATAGCCAAAAAGCTCGCTTTCCAGGATCTCCGCCGGTAAGGCCGGGCAGTTGACGGCCACAAACGGCTTGGCGGCCCGGGCGCTTTTGGCGTGCAGAGCCCGGGCGGCCAACTCCTTGCCGGTACCCGACTCGCCCCGGATCAACACCGTAACATCGGTATCGGCCACCTTGTTGATCAGTTCAAAAACCTCCCGCATCCGGCTGGAGTTGCCATGAAAGCCCGGAAACGCGGTTTGAGCGCCAAGTTGCTGCTGCAGCCGTTGGTTTTCCTTGAGCAGCCTCACCCTTTCCAGGCAGCGCTTCAGGCTGTGGATAATCCGCTCCTGATCGAAGGGTTTTTCAATGAAGTCATAGGCCCCCTCCTTGAGGGTCAGCACCGCCAGTTCGACGTTGCCGTAGCCGGTCATCACGATCACCGAAACGCCGGGATTGAGCTCCCTGGCCTTGCGCAGCAGGCTCATGCCGTCCAGCCCCGGCATCTTGAGATCGGTGATGATCACCTCGGGCCGCCACTGGGCCAGGAGCTCACAGGCCTCCTCACCCGAGGAGGTGCTTTGCACCAGACAATCACATTTACGCTTGACCAGACGGGCAAGCATGGTCAGCATGTCCGGATCATCATCCACCAGCAGCAGCCGGGGCCGATCATCAGTGCCATCACCATCATTAAAACCCAGGGTCATAAGTTCCCTCTGTCACTGTTTCGCAGCCTTACCCCAACAGGGCAGAAAGCAGGTTACCACACCCACCCCCTCCTCCGCAATTTACCTGAAACATCCGTTAATATCGGTCGCCACCAGGGGGACAGGGGACAATTCACCACCGCCGCTGCGAAAAGCTTGATTCAATCTTGCAAAAGGCCCCTCCTTACTGTAGAGTAGGCGGGTTTTTTACTTCACACATTCCGCCGCCCGAGCAGCCAACAAGCAAACGGCGCGACGGCGATCCCCTCTGGTGCCCTTGAATTTATGGGTTGGGAGAAGGAATGGAGGATCAACCAAAATCATATTTGTAAGGAGAAATCATGTCCCAAGCAGAACTGCCCAAAGTCAACATGCGTGAAATGCTCGAAGCCGGCCTCCACTTCGGCCACCAGACCCGCCGCTGGAACCCCAAGATGAAACCCTATATCTTCGGAGCCCGGAACGGCATCTACATCATCAACCTGGACAAAACCCTGCCCCTGTTCAACAAGGCCTGTGAATTCATGGCCAAGACCGCGGCCCAGGGCGGCAGCATCCTCTTCGTCGGCACCAAGCGCCAGGCCCAGGAGATCATCCGGGAGGAGGCGGCCCGTTGCGGGATGCATTATGTCGACCACCGCTGGCTGGGCGGCATGCTGACCAACCATCAGACCATCAAAAAAAGCGTGGACCGGCTCAAGAACTACACCACCATGCAGGAAGACGGCACCATCAACCGCTACAAGAAGAAAGAGATTCTGATGATCCAGAAGGAGTCCCTGAAGCTGGAGCGTAACATCGGTGGGATCAAAGAGATGAAGTCGCTGCCCGCCGCCATCTTCGTGGTTGACCCCAAACGCGAAAACATCGCCGTGGAAGAGGCCAACCGCCTGGGGATTCCGGTGGTGGCCATCGCCGACACCAACTGCGACCCCAGCGGCATTGATCACCTGATCCCCGGCAACGACGATGCCATCAAATCGATCCGGCTGGTGGCTTCCCGCATGGCCGACGCGGTGCTGGCCGGGAAAGAGAACCACGCCATGGCCCAGCAGGCCGCCGCCGACAAGGCCGACGAAATCGCGGTCGCCGCCGCCGCTCCGGCGGAGGAAGAAACCCCGATCCAGGGTTAATCGATTGCCAAACATAACAGCTTGTAAGTGAACAGCTCTTTTCAAAAAAGGAGAAAGACGTGCAGATTACTTCCCAGATGGTCAAAGAACTCCGCGATAAAACCAACGCGGGGATGATGGATTGCAAAAAGGCCTTGGCTGAAACCGGCGGCGACATGGAAAAAGCGATCGACTTCCTGCGCCAGAAAGGTCTGGCCGTAGCCAAGAAACGGGCCGACCGGGCCACCAGTGAAGGGGTGGTGGAAACCTATATCCATGCCGGCGGCAAGCTCGGGGTGATGGTCGAAGTGGGCTGTGAAACCGACTTCGTGGCCAAAAACAGCGATTTCCAGGAGTTCGCCAAAAACGTGGCCATGCATATCGCCGCCTCCGCCCCCATCGCCATCAAGCGCGAAGAGGTGCCGGCGGATCTGCTGGAACGGGAGCGCAACATCTATAAGCAGCAGGCTCTTGATTCCGGTAAACCGGAAAATATCCTCGACAAGATCATCAGCGGCAAGGTTGAAAAGTATTATGCCGATGTCTGCCTGATGGAACAGAAGTATGTCAAAAACCCCGACCTGACCATCCAGGACCTGCTCAACGAGTTGATCGCCAAACTGGGGGAAAACATCTCCGTTAAGCGCTTCGCTCGGTTCCAGATCGGGTAAGCGATGACCAGCCATTCCGCAAACAGCCCCCACCGGCGGGTGCTGCTCAAGCTGAGCGGCGAGGCCCTGATGGGCCAGCAGGCGTATGGAATCAGCGGCGAGGTCCTCAACTATCTCGCCGCTGAGATCCGGGAGATTGTCGCCCTGGGCGTCCAGGTAGGACTGGTGATCGGGGCCGGCAACATCTTCCGGGGGATGGCCGGCTCCGCCGCCGGCATGGATCGAGCCACCGCCGACAATATGGGCATGCTGGCCACGGTGATCAACGCCCTCTCCCTGCACGACGCCCTGGAGCGGCGGGGAGTGGCGGCCCGGGTGCTGTCGGCCATCGACATGCCCTCGGTCTGTGAGTCCTTTTCCCGCCAGAAAGCCCATCACCATCTCAACAAGGACCGGGTGGTGATCTTCGCCGCCGGTACCGGCAATCCCTACTTCACCACCGACACCGCCGCCATGCTGCGGGCCCTGGAGATCAAGGCCGATCTGGTCTGCAAGGCCACCCGGGTCGATGGGGTCTATGACAAAGATCCCCTGCGTCACCAGGATGCCGTCCGTTTCGACACCCTGAGCTTTGAGGAGGTCCTGACTCGTCGCCTGAAGGTGATGGATTCGGCGGCAATCTCCCTGGCCATGGACAACGCCACCCCGATCATGGTCTTCGACATGAACGTTCCGGGCAATATGAAAAGGGCGGTGAGCGGCGAACAGGTCGGAACCCTGATCAAGTAAAAGATTCCCAAGGAGTGAGAGCGATGGATGAAGTGATTCTGGAGATGTCCGAAAAAATGGAGCAGAGTCTCGAGGCCTATCGCCGTGAGTTGACCCGCATCCGCACCGGCCGCGCCTCCCTCAGTCTGCTGGACGGCATCAAGGTGGAGGCTTACGGCTCCTCCATGCCGCTTAACCAGGTGGCCACCCTCACCATCCCCGAAAGCCGGATGATCGTGATTCAACCCTGGGACACCCAGCAGCTCAAGGCGATTGAAAAGGCGATTTTCGCCTCCGATATCGGCCTCAACCCCAGCAGCGACGGCAAGGTGATCCGCCTGAGCATCCCCCAGCTCACCGAAGAGCGGCGCAAAGAGCTGGTCAAGCAGGTAAAGAAGATCAGCGAGGAGTACCGGGTGGCGATCCGCAACTCCCGCCGTGACGCCTTGGATACCCTTAAAAAACTTAAGGCCGACAAGCAGTTGCCCGAAGATGATTTCTTCCGCCTGCAGGATGAAGCCCAGAAGGAAACCGACGCTTTCATCGGCAAAATCGACGCCATCATGGCCGATAAAGAAAAAGAGATGATGGAAGTCTGATGCTCGATCAGTCCCAGCTGCCCCGCCATATCGCCATCATCATGGATGGCAATGGCCGCTGGGCCCGCCAACAGGGAAAACCCCGGATCATGGGCCACCAGGCCGGGGTTCGCTCGGTCCAGGAAGTGGTCAAATGCGCCCGCGAACTGGAGATCAAGGCCCTTACCCTTTACGCCTTCTCCACCGAAAACTGGCGGCGCCCCGGCTCCGAGGTGGAAAACCTGATGGGACTGCTGCAGACCTATCTGGAAAGTCAGTTGGACAAGATGTTGCAAAACCAGGTCCAGTTGCGGACCTGTGGCCGGATCGAACGGTTGCCCCCCAAGGTCCGCCGGATTCTGGAAAAGACCATGGCCAAAACCGCGGCCAATGACGGATTGATTCTTAATCTGGCCCTCAGTTACGGCAGCCGCGACGAGCTGTTGCGGGCCACCCGGCACCTGGCCCGGGAGGTCGCCCAGGGCTGTCTCCAACCCGAAGAGATCAGCGAAGAGCTGTTCAGCGCCCAGCTGGACAGTGCCGGCCTCCCCGACCCCGACCTCATGATCCGCACCGGCGGCGAGGCCAGATTGAGCAATTTCCTGCTCTGGCAACTCTCCTACAGCGAGCTGTACTTCACCAGGGTACTGTGGCCCGATTTTGGCCGGGAAGATTTCCTGGCGGCAATTGCCGACTACCAGCAGCGCCAGCGCCGTTTTGGTCGTACCGGCGAACAGGTCAACGACCGGGAGCAGGCGTAATGCAACGGATTTTAACCGGGGTGGTGATCGGCATCGCCTGGCTGCTGCTACTGCTTTACGCCCCACCCCTGCTGTTCTGGAGCGTGATCTGCCTGCTGGCCCTCCTCGCCCTGCGGGAATATGGGCTGATCCTGCTGGTTAAAGGGGGCGAGGCCGGCCTGCGCCCCTTGTTTCTTGCCCTGACCATGCTGCCGGTTCTGGCCGCCGTCACTGGCAGTCCAGCCCTGATCGGGGCCGCCGCCATGGCCGCCCTGGCCGGCCTGATTCTGCTGACCATTTTCCGTTACGCCGGCCTGACCGATCCCCACGGTTTTCTGATGCGGTCGGTTTTTGCCGTATTCTACCCCGCCTTGCTGTTGGCCCATTTCCCGCTCCTGATGGCCATGCCCTTGGGACGTGAGTGGCTGATCATCGCCGGCTTGATCGCCGTGGCCGCCGATTCGGGGGCCTATTACGCCGGCACCACCTTGGGCCGCCACAAGCTCTGCCCGGCCCTGAGCCCCGGCAAAACGGTGGAGGGTCTGCTGGGGGGGGTCCTGGCCGGCCTGACGGTGACCGGTTTGGCCACCTGGCTCTTTTTCCCGACCATCAGCCTGTTGCAGGCCCTGCTTTTTGCTTTTATCCTTTCCCTGGCGGGAGTGGTCGGGGACCTGACCGAATCCCTGCTCAAACGGGGAGCCGGGGTCAAGGATTCCGGCCGCCTGCTCCCGGGCCACGGCGGCATTCTCGACCGGATCGACTCACTGCTGCTGGTGGCCCCCTTGCTCTACTACCTGCTGCTGCTGGGCAACTAGACCATGACCTCAAGCAAAAATATCTCCCTGCTGGGCTCCACCGGTTCCATCGGCTGCAACGTCCTGGAAGTGGTGCGCCATTATCCCGGCCGTTTTCGGGTGGTGGGCCTGGCGGCGGGCAACAATATCAAGCTGCTCCGTGACCAGATCGAAGCCTTTCATCCCCTGCTGGTATCGGTGGCTGACGAAACCCTGGCCGGCGATCTGATCCAGAGCCTGCCCCGGGGCTGGGGAGAGAGGGTACTGGTGGGCCGCTCCGGCAACGAAGAGGTGGCAAGGCTGGCCGAAGCCGACCTGGTGGTTTCCGCCATTGTCGGCGCCGCCGGCCTGACCCCGACCATGGCCGCCATTGAGGCGGGCAAGGATATCGCCCTGGCCAACAAGGAAACCCTGGTGATGGCCGGAGACCTGGTGATGAAGGCGGTGGCCCGCCAGGGGGTGCAGTTGCTCCCCATCGACAGCGAACACAATGCCATCGCCCAGGCCCTGGAGGCCGGCCGCCACCAGGATATCCACCGCCTGATCCTCACCGCCTCCGGCGGCCCCTTTCGCAACACCGCCGCCCGGGAACTCTGGGAAGTCACCCCGGAACAGGCGCTGAGCCACCCCAACTGGTCCATGGGTCGTAAAATTTCCATCGATTCCGCCACTCTGATGAATAAGGGGTTGGAGGTGATCGAGGCCCATTGGCTCTTCGGCGTGCCGGTGGAGCAGATCGAGGTCCTGGTTCACCCCCAAAGCATCGTCCACTCCATGGTGGAGTATATCGACGGTTCGGTGGTGGCCCAGATGGGGATTCCCGACATGCGGATCCCCATTGTCTATGCCCTCTCCTACCCCGAACGGCTTCGGCTGGGTCTGCCCCGACTCAATTTGAGCAAATGCGGCGATCTCAGCTTCTCTCCCCCCGACTTCGAACGTTTTCCCGCCCTGCAACTGGCATATAAGGCCTGCAAGCGGGGGGGGACCATGCCGACGGCCTTGAATGCCGCCAACGAAGTGGCGGTGGAGGCCTTTCTCACCGGCAAGATCCGCTTTCCCGAGATCGCCCTGGTGGTGGCGGAGACCTTGAGCCGGGCGGAATTCAAGGAGGCCGACCGGATCGCCACGGTGCTGGCCATGGACCTCGCCGCCCGAATGCTGGCTGAATCGGTGGTTGAGGCCTTGATGATCAAAACCGATAATCGCCGCCAACAAAAAAAGAGTTGACCATGAATAGCATTATTTCGTTCATCATCGTGCTGGGACTGCTTATTTTCGTCCATGAGCTGGGCCATTTTCTCTTCGCCAAACTTTTCCGGGTCAAAGTCCTGAAATTTTCCCTGGGCTTTGGTCCCCGGCTGGTGGGCCGCAAGGTGGGGGAAACCGAATATCAGATCAGCGCCTTCCCCCTGGGCGGCTATGTCAATATGCTGGGGGAAAATCCCGGCGATGAGACCGACCCCGCCGATCGGGATCGCTGTTTCGCCACCAAGCCGGTCTGGCAGCGCTTCATCATCGTCGCCGCCGGCCCTTTTTTCAATCTGGCCTTCGCGGTGCTGCTCTTTTTCCTGATCTTCGCGGCGGTGGGGATGCCCCACCCGGCCCCGGGGACCACCATCGGCGAAGTCGCCGCCGACTCACCGGCGGCGGCGGCCGGGTTGGAGCAGGGGGATATCATTCTGGCGGTCAACGGGGTCGCCACCGAGGAGTGGGAGGATGTTTCCCGCCTGATCCGCGACAGTGAAGGGCGGGAGGTGGCCATCAGCGTCCGGCGGGGTGATGAGGTTTTTGCAACGGCGGGGGTTCCGGCCAAACAGGAGGTGAAAAACATCTTCGGCGAAGTGGTGGGGCAACGCTACATGCTGGGGATTACCCGCAGCAGCGAAACGGTCTATCAACCGATTTCCCTGCCCGGGGCGGTGATGGCCGGCCTGGAGCAGACCTGGAGCCTGATCTGGCTGACCCTGGTGGCCATCGTCAAAATGTTCCAACAGATCATCCCCGCCTCGGAGCTGGGCGGGCCGATACTGATCGCCCAGCTGGCCGGCCAGCAGATGGAGGTGGGCTGGATCAACTTCATCTACTTTATCGCTTTGATCAGCATCAACCTGGGCATTCTCAACCTGCTGCCGATTCCGGTGCTGGACGGTGGCCATCTGGTCTTTTTCACCGTCGAGGCCCTCACCCGCCGACCGGTGAGCATGAAGGTGCGGGAGCTGGCCCAGCAGGTGGGACTGGTTTTGTTGATCGCTCTGATGTTCTTCGTTTTCTACAATGATATCATGCGCTTGTTCAACGGATGAACTTGCAGCGCTAGGCAAAGGAAGGAATAGATGCCCATACTGCTGGCCCTGGAAACCTCGGGGAGTTGCGGCAGCGTCGCCCTGGTGGACGAGACCGGTTGCCGAGCCGAACACTCCCTGCAGTCAAGCCGCACCCATTCCCGCCGCCTGCTGGAGGCGGTGGCTCGCCTGCTGGCCGAAGATGGGGTGACCTGGCCGGAGTTGGACGGGATCGCGGTGGGACTGGGCCCGGGCAGCTTCACCGGGCTGCGGATCGGCCTCAGCAGCGCCAAGGGACTGGCGCTGGCCACCGGCAAGCCGCTGCTGGGGATCAGCTCGCTGGATGCCCTGGCCGACCAGGTCCTGCCCTCCCCCTACCCGATCTGCGCCCTGATCGACGCCCGCAAACAGGAGGTTTTTGCCGGCTTTTATGATGGGGGAGATCAGCTCCAGCGGCTGGAAGAATATCTGGCGATCCCCCCGACCGACCTGGTCGACCGGATCACCACCCCCACCCTGCTGATCGGCAGTGGCGCTCAACTCTACCGCCCGCTACTCCAGGAGAAGCTGGGGAGCCTGGCCCATTTCGCCTCCCCCGCCCTCTTTTTTCCCCGGGCCGCCGCCATCGGCCACCTGGCCCTTGCCGCCTGGCAGCAGCAGCAGTTTCTCGATCCGGGGCGAGCCGTTCCCCTCTATATCCGCCCCTCCGACGCTCAGCTCCCCTCCACCAGGCCGTAGAGCATGCTGATCTCCTCGGCCCATCTGGTTTCATCAATGGTTTCCAGAATCAAGGGGATATCGTCGAAACGGGGATCGTTCATCAGATAGCGAAAAACCTCCAGCCCCAGCCGGCCCTGGCCCAGATTGGCATGGCGATCCACCCTGGAGCCCAACTCCGACTTGGCATCATTGAGGTGCATTCCCCGCAGGTAGTTGAAACCGACCACCCGATCGAACTCGGCAAAAACCGCCTGGCAGCCGGACCGGGTACGGAGATCGTACCCGGCGGCCAGGCTGTGACAGGTGTCCAGACAGACCCCCACCCGGCTTTTATCATCGACCCGGGCAATAATCGCCGCCAGGTGTTCAAAGCGATGACCGACATTGCTGCCCTGGCCGGCGGTGTTTTCGATCACCGCCGTGACTCCCCGGCTCCGCTCCAAGGCCCAGTTGATCGAATCGGCCACCCGCCGCAGGCACTCCTCCTCGCTGATCTGCCGCAGATGGCTGCCGGGGTGAAAGTTGAGGGTCACCAGTCCCAACTCTGCACAGCGCCGCATTTCATCAAGGAAAGCGGTTCGGGATTTGGCCAACCCCTCGGCCTCGGGGTGACCCAGGTTGATCAGATAGCTGTCGTGGGGCAAAACGTGTTCCGGAGCGATGCCCACGGCCGCCAGGTTCTCGCGAAAGGCGGCGATGGTCGCCGCCTCAAGGGGTTTGGCCACCCAGCGTCGCTGGTTTTTGGTGAACAGGGCAAAGGCGGTGGCCCCGATCGCTTTGGCATTAAGTGGCGCGTTCTGCACGCCCCCGGCGGCGGAAACATGGGCCCCGACATATTTCATCGTTACAGATCTCGCTTATAAAAAAGTCGATTAAAAATCATGGCCTGGCCGTTGTCGCCATGGCCGTTTCATAGCGTTTCAGATAATCGCTGACAATTCGCTCGGGCTCATAGGCCAAGGCCTTGGCGTAAAGGGTAAGATAACCTCTGAGGTAGGGACGAACCGGGAGCAGTCGGAATCTCTCCTCCTCGATATACTCCAGATAGCGGGGGCTTATCTTGGTAATATCGGCGATATTACGGATTGATAAATTACGCTGTTCCCGCAGGCCTCGCAGAATTGAGCCGGAAAACTCCCCGATGGCCGCCGGGGCGGGGTTCAGCCGGCTGGGCATTGCCGGCTGCGGCGAAGCGGGCTCCCCCTTTCCCCAGGAGAACATTTCAACTGCGACGTTGGCCGGGGCCGCCGGGGCCGACCGATATTGCCCGCCCCCTTCCTTGCCCCCCTCGCCCCGCAGGCCGGCATCGTAGCTCTCTCGCCGCTCCGGCTGGATCAAGGTCCGGTAAGCCTCGTCGATCCGCTGCCGGATCCGCTCGATCTCTTCCCGGGAAAAGAGAGAATAGATGGCCAGGGAGTCCGGGCTGTAGTAACTCCGCATCCGCTCACCGGCCTGGCGGATCTCTTGGGCGCTGGCGCCGGGATCCACCTGCAGAAGCTCATAATGATTCAGTTCCGCCATCCTATTGAGCATCAGCAACTCCCTGTTCAGTAATTGGTACCGCTGACCAGCTGTTCTCCTCCAAGCAAATTTCGCACGATACTCTCGATGGAGCGCACGGGCCCGGAGCCGGGATACTCCAAGACCAGCGGTCGATTGCTCCGCACCGACCGCCAGATACAGTCGTCATACTCAAGATAGCCCAGATACTCCAGACTGATGCCGAAAAAGGTCTCACAGGCATTGCGCATGGCAAAACCGACCTGGATATCCTCCTTGCCGCGCGCCTGGTTGACGATCAGTTTGGGTTTGAACTTCCGCATCTCCAGCTCCAGCAGCTCCCCCGCCGCCGGCTCAACCATTTTTACGTGCTTAATCAGATCATACGGGGTTCGGATCCCCATGGTGTTTTTTTGATCCTTGGCGCTGTCCACCAGCTCCTTGAGCTGCCGATTGCGGACAATCTTGCGGAATCGCCGATAAAAAGCGCTTTTGATGAAGCGATAGGCGTTTTCAATGGCCGTGGGCTCGGGCAGCACCACCAGGACGCCATGGTTGGAGAAGAGAAAGAAATCGAGAATATTGTAGGAGGTACCGGCTCCGATATCCAGCAGGATGTAATCGGCGTCAATGGTGTTCAGTTGTCTGAGCAGACGCTCTTTTTGAGCATGATGGGGATTGGCCGCGTCGAGAATGTCCCGGGCGCCGCTGATGATGCTCAGGTTGGGAATCCCGGTTGGAATAACCACATCCTGGATCTTCTCGGTCCGGCGCTTGAGAAAATCGGAGAGGGTAACCTCCGGTAACCCCATCCCGATGGTGGTGTGCAGATTGGCGCCCCCCAGGTCGGCGTCCACCAGTAGAACTTTTTTATTAAGCCGCGCCAGGGTGATCCCCGCGTTACCGATGATCAGGCTTTTGCCGATCCCCCCCTTGCCGCCGCCGATGGCCCAGATCTCTTTGCTCCGCAAATTCTTCTGGCACTCGACCATCCCACCTCCTAAGGCTCCGGGCCGGTTTACCATGGGCCGGCCGTGCTGCCGCCGGCCCATGGTAAATGGCAGAATGCCAAGGGCAGGCAAGCTAATTCCGGACATCTGGGTCAGAATTTACCTTTTAGCGATTGGCGGCAGGGTTGTCAACCGGAAGTTCGGAGAGATGGCGATCCGGCGATATGGGGAGCCGCTGACCAGATATTGGGGTTAGGGCTTGGGAGAATCGGCGGCTGAAGGGTTCTTGGGTAACCGCCCAAGGCGGTATTTCAAAAGCAAGCGGTTAAGGTAGGTCCGGGGAGGAGTAGCAACCACAGCCTTCCCGACCAGGGCCTGGGCGGGCTCGGCCAAAAGATCAGCCAAATGGATGGTTTGCAGACCGGCTCGGCCCAGGAAACCGGCGCAGCCGGCGCAATAGGTCACCACCGGCAAGCCATTGGCCTGCTCCCGTCGCTGAGTCCCCCAGGCGGCGGCCAGTTCGGGGTCGATAAAACCCACCGCACCACCCTCGCCGCAGCACAGGGTGCGGGCCCCGGCGGAGCGCATCTCCTTGATGGCCAGGTTCTGCCCGGCGATCAGAGTTCGGGCCGCTCGTTGCAACTCCGGCAGGTTACGCAGGGGACAGGGGTCATGGACCGTCACCGTGGTCCCGACCGGTCCCGGCCCCTGCTGCTCGACCCCGGCCGCCAGCACCTCCCAGACGCTGCGGACCCGCACTTCCCGGCCATGGTTGAGAAAAACCTTGTAGCAGTTGGGGCAGGCCAGCAAAATCTCCCGCACCCCGGAGTCATAAAGCCGCCGGCGCAGGGCGCCGAATTGGTCGGAGAAATATTGCCAGCGGCCCAGGTCGTGGGAGGGTTTGTGGCAGCAGTTCAACACCAGTCCAAGAGCGGGAATTTGCTCCTGTAAACGGCGGAATAGTTGCCAGGTGCTCTCCGGCCTGGTTCCCGGCAGGTTACAGCCGGGGAAAAAGACGGTTTGGCAGGCTGGGGGCAGATATTCGGTGCTGAACAGGGGCGAGCTTCCCAGCCGTTCGTAACTGAGAATCCTCTTATAGGGACGACTGTCCCATCCCGAATGGTCGGCGATCCCGCGGCGCAAGGCCAGAAAAAAATCGCCGGGCTCCAGTTTTTCCGGACAGACCGTGGTGCAGAGGTTGCATAAGCTGCAGGCAAAAGGGTCGGCCAGGGATTTACCGGCTAAAAAAGCGTTGGCGATCTCGCCGGGAAGGCCGGAGCGCTTAAGAAACTGGCAACGAACCGCACAGGCTCCACAGGCGGTGCAACCCGAGGCCAGGGATTGAGCCTGAATTCTAAGTTCTTTCTCCCCCGGCCCTGCCGCCGCCACCCCGCCGGTCGGCAGTTTCTCCGCTTCCGGGGTCCGGGCGCGATAGTAGTTAAGCAGCTTTTTAGCCGCCAGGGGCAGCAGGCCCAGCAGGGCAAAGGCCAGGACCAACCGGGGAGAAAAGATCTCCCCGGTGGAGGTCAGCCGGCCCAGTTCGTTGCCGGCGTTGACAAAAACCAGGGTGCCGGGCAACATCCCCAACTGCGAAACCCAGTAAAAGGTCCGCAGGCGGATGGCGGTCAGCCCCATCACCATGTTGATCACAAAAAAGGGGACCACTGGGATAAGGCGGAGGGAGAACAGGTAAAAGGAACCCTCCCGGGCCATCCCCCGATCAACCCTGGCCACCACCTGGGGAAACCGAGACCGCACCAGGTCGCGGAAGAGATAGCGGCTTAGGGCGCAGGCCAGCGTGGCGGCGATGGTGCTGGCAAAAGAGACCACCACCGTGCCCACCAGCACGCCGAAAACCGCGCCGGCCAACAACCCCAGCAGAGCCCCCCCCGGCAGATTGAGGGCCACCACCAGCAGATAGACCCCGGCAAAGCCGGCGATGGCCAGAAGGGGCCGTTGGGCGTAAAACTCTCCGGCCTGTTCCTGGAACCCCCGAATGCTCTCCAGGGTCAGCTGGTGATGGAGATCGAACCAGAAAAAAGCCCCGGCCAGGAGGGCAACCACCAGGGCCAGGGCAATCTTTTTACCATTGCGGGAATTCATCAAACTCAGGATTTGGGCACCTTCTTATAGGGCCACTTCTTGAGGCCATCCTGGAGGATATACATCCTCTTTTCATCGACCCCCTGGGCTTTGTAGTAGTCGACGGTCCGCCGGGCCCCACCCCCGCCGCCGGGACAAACGATGATGATATCCTCGTTGCCGGCCTGCAGGGCCGCCAGTCCCTTGTTCAAACGGCTCCGCTCCTCGTCGGTCTGGGTGGGATAGGCGTTGGTTTCAATGGAGCCGGGAATATGGCCGGCGGCAAACTCGTCGGCCGGGCAGATATCAAGCAGGACCATGGCGTCACCGACCTCGATCCGTTTGTTGAGCTCTTCGGCACTGATATACTGATAACCGCCGCTGAAAATGGACAGAAAAGCCTGGGCGCTGCCCACCCCCACCGCCAGCAGAAAAAGGCCAACCAAAACCGCGTGTTTGAACATCATTAACCCCCCCTTTAGTTTTTTTACAATTTATCCACTCAATCGATCATTACCGGGCTCCAGCGAGTACCCCCCCTGGGGCAATTAGCCGATAAAAATAGTCGTTTTAGTGGATCGAGTCCAATTGATAAGGCGGATGTTAAACCCAGGAAATTATCGCAATTATCAATATAAACTGGTGCTCTCGGTTGAGGCGGGAGGAATTTGCAGTGGCGATCACCAACACCTTTTAAAATAAGAATTACCGATTTGACATATAGCATATATGCATTAGATAATCCCTTGTATGGATAAAAAAATATATCAAACCAAAGGTTTCATGCGCCAACTCAGCAAATTGAAGCTCTCGGGCCGCAAAGGCAATATGGTGGCGGCCCAGGCCGGAACCATTATCGCCATGCTGGGTGATAGTGCGACCTCCCTCTATGATCTTAGGCACAAAGAGACCAAATTCGGGGAGATGCGCCTGAGTAACTGCCGCAAGTACGATCTCAGCGGCGGCTATCGTCTGATCACCGTCCATGACGATGACTGTCTGATCCTGGCCTGGATCGGCAGTCACGACGAGTGTCACTTCTGGCTGGAAAAGCAACGGGAAACAACCTTGGATACGGAAGCGCTCAAGCGCAGCGACCGTTTGGTTGACCTGACTGATTACGCCCTGACTGATGACACCGATGAGGAGGACGAGGAGGAGAATCTCCTGGAGTTCGCCCTGGCAGATGACCCCGCTTACGATCCCTACGAGGAAGCCCTGCTGGAGAAGATCGACCAGGAAACCCTGCGCCAGGTATTTCGTGGTCTCTGCCGGGAAAGCTCCTGCCGAAGCTAACTTTCCTCCCTCTTTCCCACATCATGCCTTAACGTAAAAGCCCGCCATCCGGCGGGCTTTTACGTTTTCAGCTTTACTCGTCCAAATTAGTTTATCTCGAAGGTACCGTCGGAATTGACAAACATGGAGGCATCCAGATACTGAATCCCTTTGGGATTGTCGTAACCTCCCCGGGTGGCGATGGCGTGATAGACACCACCGGCCCGGATCCCGGTCACACAATGGATAATCACTCTCTTACCGGTGGGTACTTTCTTGACCAACTGCTCATAGTTGGCATGGAACTGATCGTCGGGAATATTAATCGCTCCCGGCAGATGGCCGGCGGCAAACTCACCGGCGCTGCGCACATCCAGAATCGCCACGTCATTGGGGGATTCCTTCAGCAGCTTGCTAAAATCGGGGCCGCTGATGGTGCGCGGCAGCCCACCGGGGGCGGTGGGCAACTCGGTGGCCACGTCAACCACGCCACTGGGCTCGTTGCCCCACAGGGGTAGACCCTCCCGCTTCCACTCCGGTTCCCCGGCGCTATACACCGAGACCCACTTATAGCCCATCTCTTTGGCTTTCTTGGCCGAGTTGTGACTGTGGGGGCAGGCGTGACCGCCACAGTAGAAGATCAGTTTGGTGTTGAGGTCGTTGGGCAACAGACTCTTCTTCAGGTCCCAGAGCTGGATGGGAATGGAGGCCGAACCGGGGATAAAGGCTTTACGATGAACGGCACTGGGGCGAGAGTCGATGAGCTGAAAATTCTGCTCATCGCTCTGGGTCATCATATGGTAAACATAACCGGTTTCGGAGATCATATAGCCACCGGCCTGGTGCCAGCCCGGATCACCCTCATACCAGACCCGCACATTGGTGAGTCCCTTTTCCAAGGCGGCTTTGGCCGCCTGGCTGCTCAGGGGGCAGGCCAGTCCGCCACAGTAGAAAATAACCATCCGATCCCGGGGCAACCGATCAATTTTAGCGGCCACCTCACCTGGGGTCATGTGGATGGCCCCAGGGACATGTCCCTCCTGGTAGCGACCGAGGGGACGGGTGTCAACCAGCAGAAAACGATCATTGCGGTCCAGGGTGGCCTTGACCAGCACCTGGTCGCCATAGACCTGGCTGAAAAGCTCCATCACTTCAGCGGTGGTGATCCTCAGCTTGGGATCCTGTTCCACCATCCGGGTGTGGCCGGCGGCCGCCGGGGTCGGCGCCGGGGCGGGAGTGGTGGAGCAACCCACGGTGAAAAACAGGGCGAGCAGTACCAGGGCGCTGCTCAAAGCATGGCGATACGTCATCATAGAACCCTCCTCATTTGGTTGATAGCTGCCACGAATGACCATTCTTTCGTGGTTTTGAATGTATCCCATGACCGAGAGCGGTTGATCAAATAGATAATATTTATAAATTTAATTTTTCTTATTTGATAAAACTATACTAGCGGCTGACCCGGGAAAAGCGTAACAGCCGGGAGATCCGATCGATGATAATGGTTAAGGCGATGATCATCAGCAGATAGGTGGCGGCCCGCTCAAAGCGGAACCATTCGAAATTGAAGCTGAACTGGAAACCAAGTCCCCCGGCCCCAACAATCCCCAGCACCACGGCGGTCCGGACATTGGCCTCGAACTGGAAGAAGGAGTAGGTCAGCCAGTCCCGCCAGGCCACCGGGACCGCCACCAGGCCGAAACAGGCCGCCCGGGAGCCGCCGAAGGACTGCTCGAAGCGGCGATAGGGGATATTGTCCACACTTTCACTGAACACCCGCACCAGCACCCCGGCGCTGTGAATGGCGATGGCCATGGCCCCGGCCAGCAACCCGGGGCCGAAAAAGGCGATAAAGAGAAAGGCCCACATCACCTCCGGCACCCCCCGGGCGATCAAGCCGACGAGCCGGGCCAGCACCAGTTGCAAAAGCCGTAGCAGCTTTAGCCACCAGGGGGTGGCTTCCCCGGTGAACTGGTTCGCTTCCCACATGAAGGAGATGGAGTGGGGGTAGCTCAGCCAGGCGGCGGCCAGCACTCCGACCAGGGTGCCGACCAGGGCCATGGCCAGGGGAACCGCCGCCGACTTGATCACCCGCCAGCCGAACCAGTGGTTCAACTGCGCCTCCCAGGCCCGCCAGGCCGCCGGCCGCCAAAACGACAGCGGTCCATAATCGGAAAAGAGCAGGACCGCGGTGCCGGCCTGGCGCCGGGCCGCCGTCTGCTCCCGATCACCGATCCCCAGGGCCGCCAGATCCAGCTCCGGACGCAGCATCCGCTCAAAAAAGGTGATATTACGCCAGGCCTCGCCGGAGACCAACTCCACCGCCGGCAGCAGAAAATTGCGCCGCTCCTGGCCCGGCGGCGCGTTATTGCCCCAACCCATAAACCAGAAAGACCAGCCGACAATGGCCAGGGCCACCCCCACCGCCACATATCCCCGCAGCAGTTGCCGGGCCGGGGGATGATCTTTGACCGCCCGGGGATGGTTGGGATCGCTGCGCAACTGCCGGCGAATGAAGTTGCTGACCAGATCGGCCGTCAGGGTCAGGGCCAGGGTGAAGAGCAGCAGGGTGGTCACCTTGGACCAGGCCCCAAACTGGATCTGATACCAGATGTCGGAGCCCAGGCCACCCCCGCCCACCGCCCCGATCACCGCCGCGTTGCGAATGGCGCATTCGGCCCGCATCAGGGTAAAGCTTTGCACGCTGCGGGCCGCCAACGGCCCGATCCCGTAAAACAGTACGGCCAAACGACCGCCGCCCACCGCCCGAACCTGTTCGTAAACCCCCTCCTCCACCGAATCCCACAGCTCGCTGTAAACCTTGGCCAGGATTCCGGTGATATTAAGAGCCAGGGCCAGAGCCCCGGTCAACGGCCCCAGGCCGATGATCGCCACCAGAATCACCGCCCAGACAAAATCGGGCACCGCCCGCAGGATATCCTGGCTGATCCGGCACAGGGAGCAGAAGAGGGCCGCCGGTCGACGCAGGGGAAAATCCCGCCGCCAGCCGCTCAGGTTTTCCTCTCCGACACTGACCGCCCGGGAGGAGCCCATGGCCAACAACACCGCGGCGATAATCGCCAGAAAGGTGCCGATCACCGCCGCCGACAGGGTTTGAAGGGTCAGGGCCCAGCTGTGGCGAAGGAATTGAGGGCTGAAGTCGGGATTGGCAAAAGCGGCCAGCCAGGCTCCCATCCGCCCCAGGGCCAGACGGCGCTGGGTGGAATCGGTCAGAGAGGTGAAATCCCACTCGGCGGCGGTGAAGGCGGCCAGCAGCAGCACCGCCAGGGTGAAGATCGCCCCCCAGACCCCCCACGGCCGTTTTCCCCCGTCGAGATCCGGGCGGAAATCGGGTTTTGATCGTAAGCCGCGGCCCGGGACGTTACAGGTCCCCAGCGGTTCAGAACGCCCTTGTGTCATCAAGCGGTCGCCGGGGCCCTGGTCGGGGTTTCCGGGGCTAACTCGCCCTCAAAATCCAGGGCCTGATATTCGGTGCCGTACAGCTCCCGCAACACCTCCCGATTCAGTTGTTCCGGGGGGCCCTGCCAGAAAAGGCGCCCCTCTTTCAGGGCGATCACCCGCTGGAAGTGGCCTTGCAGCAGCTCCAGGGTATGAAGATTAACCAGCAGGGTGTTACCCATGGCGCCGGCAAGGGAGGAGAGCAACTCGATGATTTCCCGGCCCAGGCGAATATCAAGCTGGCTGACCGGCTCATCGGCCAACATCACTTTGGGCTGCTGAACCAGCAGCCGGGCCAGGGCCACTCGCTGCTGCTGCCCCCCCGACAACTCCCCGGGCATGGCCCATATTTTATCCGCCAGCTCCACCCGGGCCAAGGCCGCCCGGGCCGCCGGCAGATCCTGGGGCCAGAGCAGGGAGAAAAGGGCCCGGGGCAGTGACCAGTGGCCCAACCGGCCCATCAGTACATTATGGACCACCCGCAACTGGGGAATCAGGTTGTCGGACTGGTAAAGCACCCCGATATCCCGGCGCAGACGGCGCAGGGCCCGACCGCGCAACCCCACCGAGGACTGACCCCAAACGCTGATCTCGCCGCCGTCGGGTTGCAGTACCGCGCAGAGCAAACGAAAAAGGGTGGTTTTGCCGGCCCCGGAGGGACCGATAATCGCCACCCGTTCACCCGCCTCGATGGTGAAGGTGATCCGGTCCAGAACGCGCTGGCGACCGAAGTTCTTGCCGACCTCCCGTAAGCGGAAAGCCGGCGGCAGGGGATCAGTTGCCAATGTCCACCCCGGATTTGAGCAGCTCCACATAGCCCATCCATTCACTGATGTCGGCATCGACAAAACCTTGGGACTTGAGATAGCCCAGGGCCTTTTTGCCCTCCTCCGACTCATGCAGGCCAAGCAAAGCGGCATGGATCCGGTCGATGGTTTGCCGGCCCAGACTCTTGCGGGTGGCAAAGCAGTAGTTGGTAAACTTGGGCGTGGTGTAGATAATCGGGGCCCTGGCCTTGATCGCCTCGGAAGCCCGGTCATAGGGGGGCTGCCCCAGGGCGCCCAGGTGGAATTCGCCGTTGGCCACCTTCTGCACCACCACATCATGGCTGCCACTGTAAGCCACGGTGCGGAAAACCTGCTCGGGGCGTTTACCGCTCTGCTCGGCAAAGAAGCTGCGGGGCATCAGATGGCTGGAGGTGCTGCTTTTGCTGCCGAAGGTGAAGGTCCAGTTTTTACCCGCCGCCAGTTCCGCCAGCTCCTTGAGATCCTTAACCGGGCCGATGCCGGCATCGGCATTGGCCACGAAGTAGCTGATAAACGCCTTGTCGATATCCCGGGCCGCCACCACCTCCAGTTCATCTCCCATCATCATATAGGCCTGGGCGGTGGTCACCGCGCCAAACCAAGCCAGTTGAGCCCGGCCGGTGGCCAGGGCGGTGACGGTGGCCGCGTAATTCTCCACGTGAACATATTCGGTGGGAATGCCGGTGGCAGCCTCGATATGGCGGGCGATCAAGCCGAAAAACTCGCGCATGTTTTCGGCGCTGTCATCGGGAATGGCAACAATGGTCAGCTTGGCCGGCGCCTTGGCGGCCTGGACCACAGGGACGACAACAGCCAGCGCGCCCAGGGCCACAACCAAGGCAATGAGTATTGAGAACAAGAATTTAATGGGCATGACGAACTCCTTCTGGGGAAAACTGATATTAAAAAGCCGCCGAACCACTCCGGCGATCAACTCGCACGAAGTGATATAACCAACCCAGCCGATACCCGGCCAATAGGTAATGAAAATAGTTACTGGAGCAGATAATAGATAAAACCAATTTGGGGCAAAAACGGCTGGGGGAGTGGGGCGGAAAGGAGGTTGAGATAAGGCTGGCCCGCCGAAGTCAAGCCGAGCTCGCTCCGGCGGGACAGGGCAGTAAGTACTTACCTTTTGGCCATGGGCGGCATGGGCACATTGCTGCCGTGACAACTGGTGCAGTTGTGCTGGGTTTGAATCCCGTAGGAGGCGGCCGGGATAGTACCCTTGGTCCGGTACTTACCGTCGTGCCATTGGTTGAGTAAGGTAACCGTCTGGTGGGCCACGCTGGCGGTGACCCGGGCGCAGCGGTCCCGGCGCTCGTCACTGCCCAGATGTTTGCCCGTGGCCTTCATCCAGCGGCCCACCGAAACGTGGCACAGCGGCGAGTTGCTGATCGTGGTGGGAATCTCGGCGCTGATCCGGGGGTTTTTCGGTTTGTAGGTGGGCAACTGGGTATCGGAATACCACTGCATGATCTCGGAGCCCATCAACATCCCATCATCGGAGCCGGCGGTACGCGGGCCGATAATCATATTGGTGACCAGATTGGCTCCGGCGTTGGAGCCGCAGATGGTCCCCCAGCCAACCATTCCCCCCTCCAGGAAGATAAAGGCATCGATGGGAATCAGGGTGTAGGGCTCGCCGACTTTTTCCCGCAACTGGCTGAAAATGCTGCTGAACACCCCGGCACCACAGTAAACCCGGTACCATTCGTTGTAGGCCAGCTCGGCGGTCTCGTCCGGATCCAGCTTAACATAGGGCCAGGGCCAGGTTTCGGTAATGGCCTGAGCCTTGGCCTGGGCGGTGCCAAGCAGGCCGCCGGCCTTGGTCAGCAACATGCCGGCGGCCAGGGCCCCGGCTCCAACCAGCAGGTTGCGGCGGGGTACGTTGAGATCACCTTGGCCTTCGTCCTTCATTTCATGGGATTTCATCTGATGTTACCTCCTTGGAATTTGTTTTTTAACTTCTTACGCTACAACTCCAGCTTCTAACATCCACAGGAACCGGTGGCGCAGGAACTGCCACATCCCCCACCAGTTAACTGTTTTTCTGAGACCACTTTAAACCCTCCCCCGCCACAGCCACAGCCCCCCGAGCTGGGCTTGACAAAGTCAACCCGGATCTCGCCGGTGAGCTCCAGCACGCTGGGCTCCACCAGGAAGGTGATATCGCCCTCGCGAAAGATCCGATCACCATCCCGCTGACCGTCCAGGGTCAGAACCAGGTTGGCCCCGGCGCAACCATTTTCAAGCACCACCCGAATGGGGTCTTCCACCTTGTTTTTATCCAGATAATCCCTGATGCTGACCAGCGCTGCTTCCGTTACCTTGAACATTTTTTTCTCCTTGAATGATGGTGAACTTTACAGATCATTGCTGATCCGCCGCTTGTTATTGGGGCTGACTGGTCAGTTCGGCCAGGGCCTTTGCGCATTTGGCCTGGACCAGCTCGGCGATGGCGGGCCGGGTGAAGTCGCCGCTTTTAAACATCTCCCTGGAAGCGTTGATCAGGCCGAGACGGACTTTACGCCCCCGGGCCAACTCCGCGCCCTGGGCCAGCCTGGCCCGCAACTGGACGGGGTCCTGACCTTCGCTTTGCCCCAAAGGACCCAGGGCGGCGACCTGCTCGGTAAAGCGCGTGATGATCTTGACGAAATTGGGACCTTCCGCCGCCGAAGCCCAGTCGATCAGAAACCGTTCCCGGCTGACCCCCAGACGGGCCAGGGCTTCATGGGCCAGGGCCGCGGAAACCAAGGCGTGATAGTTGCCGTCCTGGTAGTGACACTCGCCGGGGTGGCAGCCGCCGACAAAAATGGCGTCGGCCCCGGTGGCCAGACCCTCAAGGGGAAAGGAGGGGTCCAGCCGGCCGGTGCACATGATCCGAATCACCCGCAGATTGGGGGGATACTGATAACGGCCGACTCCGGCGGAATCGGCGGCGGTATAGCAACACCAGTTACAGAGAAAGCCGAGAATTTTGGGGCTGTAGGTTTCACTCATTAATCTGTTCTCCAAAGGCGTGGATCTGAGCCAAGATCGCGTCGAAGGTAAACCGGCCCATGTCGATGGCCATGGTGGGACAACGGGCGGCGCAAACCCCGCAGCCCTTGCAGGAGGCAGTAATGGTTCGGGCCTTGCGCAGTTTGCCCTCCTGGTAGATTTCAATCGCCTTGTAAGGGCAGAAGCTCTCGCAAGCCCCGCAGCCGATGCAGGTTTCCGGGTCGATCCGGGAGACAATCGGGGCCGGGGTGATGAACCCCCGAGCCAGGGGTTGACAGGCCCGTCCCGCCGCAGCCTGGGCCTGGGCGATACTTTCATCCATTCCCTTGGGGGCGTGGATCAGGCCGCAGAGGTAGGTACCGTCCACCGGCAGGTCCACCGGTTGCAGCTTGACATGGGCCTCCAGCAGGAACTTGTCGGCGGTGACCGGCACCTTGAGCATCCGAGCCAGTTCGGTGGGGTCTTCCGGCACAATCCCGGTGGAGAGCACCAGCAGCTCGGGGTTGAGGCGTACCTCTTCCCGGAGCAGGGAGTCGAAACCGTTGACCGTCACCTTTCCGCCGGGGCCGACATCCACCCGGGCCGGATTTTCCGGCCGATAGCGCAGAAAGATCACCCCCAGCTCCCGGGCCTTGCGATAGTCATCTTCCATGAAACCATAAGCCCGCAGGTCCCGGTAAAAGATGGTGATCTGAATTTCCGGTCGAGCAGTCTTGAGCCGGATACTGTTTTTCAGGGCCTGGCCGCAACAGACCCGGCTGCAATAAGCCAGATCCTCGCCCCGGCTGCCCACGCACTGGATCATCACCACCTGCTTTAGGGACTTGGGCGGCCACTTTGCCCGATCCAGCCTGGCTTCCAGCTCCATCTGGGTGACCACCCTCTCCGACTGGCCGTAACCATAACCGGTCGGGGGGTGGGGGTTGCCGCCGGTGGCCAGCACCATCACCCCGTGATTGACCACCAGACTTTGGGGATCTTGATCTCCCACCGTCAGGGTGGTGGTGAAGTTACCAACGTAGCCGGAGACGGCGCTGACCTTGGCCGGGGCAACAAATTCGATCTGGGGATGCTGACGGACCCTGGCCGCCAGCTCGTTCACCGCCTGGCGGGGATCACGACCATGACGGTCGGCGCTGAGCAGCAGGGCCCGCCCTTCCACCAGGGTAACGGCAAAACCCTGGTCGGCGATGGTCAGAGCGGCGCTCATCCCGGCCAGGCCGGCCCCGATCACCAAAGCCCCCGGGGTCACCGGCAACTGCTGTTCGCTGAGGGCGGTGAGATGGTGGGCCTTGGCCACCGCCATCCGTACTGCGTCCTTGGCCTTTTCAGTGGCCTTTTCCGGCTCATGCATATGCACCCAGGAACACTGGTCGCGGATGTTGGCCATTTCGAAGAGGGAGCGATTGAGTCCGGCTTCACGCATGGTGGCCTGGAACAACGGTTCATGGGTCCGGGGGGTACAGGCCGCCACCACCAGCCGGTTGAGCCGGTGTTGACGGATCGCTTCCACCAGCATCCCCTGGCTGTCCTGGGAGCAGGAGTAGAGATTGTCGGTGGCATAAACCACTCCGGGCAGGGTTTTGGCGTAAGCCGCCACCGACGGCACCTTGACCACCCCGCCGATATTGATTCCGCAGTGGCAGACGAACACCCCGATTCGCGGTTCCTCCCCGGCGATCTCCCGCTCTTCGGGCAATACCGTCTTGACCGTGGCGCTGCCCCGGGCGGGAGCCAACTGTCCGGCACAGAGGCCGGCGGCTCCCCCGGCCTGGACCACCGAATCGGGAATATCCTTGGGCCCCTGAAAGGCCCCGATCACGTAAACCCCGGGCCGACTGGTCTTAAGCGGGCTGTAGGTGTCGGTGGCGGCAAACTGGTAAGGGTTGAGATCAAATCCCGCGGCATCGGCCAACTGCTCGGCATCATCGGGGGCCTCAAGGCCCTGGGAGAGCACCACCAGGTCAAATTTTTCGTAATGGTGGTCGCCGCTCTCGTCACTCCAGGTCAGCAGCAAACCCCCGTCGGGGAAAACATCCTCCACCTTGGGGGGACGGGCGTAGATCACCCGGAAATTGTTTTCCCTGACGGCCCGTTCCCGGGCGGCGTCAAACCCTTTGCCGTGGGTCCGGATATCCATATAAAAGAGGGTGATCTCGCAGTCCGGGTCATGCTCGCGGGCCAGGGTGGCCTGTTTGATGGCGTACATGCAGCAAACCGAAGAGCAGTAGTTATTGCCACATTTTTCATCCCGGGAGCCGATGCACTGGAGAAAGGCGATCTTGCGGGGGTGCCGTTCATCGGAGGGGCGGACAATCTCGCCGCCGGTGGGGCCGGAGGCGCACATCAGCCGCTCATGCTCAAAGGCGGTTAGCACATCGGCGCAGCGCCCCCAGCCGTAAGCGGCCAACACATCGCGGCTTATCCTCCCGAAGCCGGGGGCCAAAATCACCGCGCCCACCACCAGTTCCAGGACCTCCTCCTGCTGGTCGAAGCGGATGGCCCCGGCCCGGCAGGCCACGGCACACAAGCCGCAGGTGTCGAAGTTGAGCCGCAGACAGGCCTTGGGGTCGATATGATAGCTGGCCGGAACCGCCTGGGCGTAGTCGATATGGGCGGCCCCGGTGCGGGCCAGGTTTTCGTTGTAATCGTCGTTGATCTGCTTCAGGCAGTAAAGGGTGCACTGGCCGCAGCCGGTACAGACCTCTTCGTCAATATAGCGGGGCTGCTTGCGGACCATGGCCCTGAAATCGCCGGCCCGGCCCCGCAATTCGATCAGTTCCGCCTTGGTCAGAATGGTGATGTTGGGATCCCGTCCCGCCTCCACCAGCTTGGGAGCCAGGATGCAGAGCGAGCAGTCGTTGGTGGGAAAGGTCTTATCCAGCCGGGCCATAACCCCGCCGATGGCCGCGCTTTTTTCCACCAGATAAACCTTGTAGCCTAAAGCGGTGAGATCCAGAGCCGCCTGCACCCCGGCCACCCCGCCGCCGACCACCATCACCGCGCCGGTGATATCCATGAAAAAACCTCCTTAAAGCTATTCCGTTGGCGAGCTCGCGCCTTGGCGCGACGCCCGGATGAAGACCGCGTGCCCGCCGGCTCGCGGTCCCACGCATCAAACGGCAAGGAGGTCAGGCGAGAAGAGGAAGGCGGAGACCGCCACCTCCGTCGGCAGGAAGGCAATGATTTCGGCCCGAACCAGGCCGACCGGCAGGTGCCGGTCGCGGGCTCAGCTGTATGGGGAACGCCGGTGGCGCATGCTCGTTTATTCTCCGTTGCGGCCGGCCAGACCAGGGTAATCCCAGAATAGCCGGCATAATTTTAACGACAGTGGCCAATATGCCGGAGCCGGGCCGGGTTGTCTAATAGATAATATTAATTAAACCTATTTTTAATATAGAAATAATCAATTTTAAGAGCGCCCTTGCTCCACCGGCCAACGGTTTCACTATTACCAATTACAGCCATCGGCTTGTCAAATAGGCAGCGATGGTTTAAACTCGCGAAACAGGCTTATCAATCTTTGGGGAGTTTCAGTCATGCTGTTTGATCTTCATGTCCATACCCGGCTATCCGCCTGCAGCTCCCTGGGGCTTGACCAGATCCTCCTCCACGCCCGGGCCCGGGGCCTGGACGGGGTCTGCCTCACCGACCATGACACCATGGCGGCGGGCCGAACCCTGCGGGAGGGGATCCAGCCCGATGGTCTCTGTGTCCTGTTGGGGATGGAGTACGCCACCCCCCAGGGCGATTTCCTCCTTTTCGGCCCATTTGAGAACATGCCCACCGGGCTGGCCGCCGATCTGCTGCTGCCCATGGTCGAGCGCGGCGGTGGCGTGGCGGTGGCGGCCCACCCCTTCCGCGCCCTCCGCCCCGCCCAGGAGACGGTGATCGCCTCCGGGGCCTGCCGGGTGGTGGAAGGGCTCAACGGGCGCAATTCGGCACGGGAAAACCGCCGGGTTGACCGCTGGCTCAAGCGTTATCCCCTCAGCGTCTGCGGCGGCAGCGATGCCCATACCCTGGATGAGCTGGGCCGGGTGGCCACCCGATTTGAGCAGCCGGTCCGCAACCGCCGGGAGCTGATTCAGGCCCTGCGAACTGGTGCTTGCCAGGGGGTCAACCTGGGAGCGCCCCATGCCCAGTAAGTGCCTCCTGGTTCTCCTGGACGGGCTGGGGGATCGGGCCTATTCCCAACTGGATCAGCGCACTCCCCTCCAGGCGGCGCGCACCCCCAATCTTGATCGCCTGGCGGCCCTTGGCTGCAACGGCCTCTATCACGCCGCCGCCCTGGGCCAGGCCCTGCCCAGTGAAAACGCCCATTTCGCCATGTTCGGCTACTCCCCCGCAGAGTTCCCCGGCCGGGGAGCCCTGGAGGCCCTGGGCGCCGGCATCCCCCTGGCCCAAGGGGAGGTGGCCTTCCTGGCCCATCTGGTGGAGTTGGCGGTGGTGGACGGCGCCCTGCAACTGGCCACCGATCACCCCCGCGCCCCCAGCGAAGAGATCGACGCCCTGGTGGCCGCGCTCTCCACCTACCCCCAAGGGGAGCAAACCATCCGCTTCCTTCCCCACCAGGGCGGTTCCGGGGTACTGCTGCTTAACGGCAGCCAGGTTTCCCCTTTTGTCACCGACACCAACATCTTCACCAAAGGCCGGATACTGCCGGAGCCCCAGCCCTGGCAGGAGTACGCTGCCGATCCCGCCGCCGTCAAGACCGCCCTGCTGCTGGGGGATTATCTGCGCTGGGTTTACAATCAGCTGGATCGGCATCCGGTGAACCGGCAAAGACGCCGCCGGGGGCTTTACCCCATCAACGGCCTGGTCACCCAGCGGGGCGGGAGGGGCAAGCAGGTTCCCGATTTTGCCGCCCGCAACGGCCTGCGGGGCCTGAGCATCTCCTCGGGGGTGGTTTACTGGGGACTGGCCGCCTTCCTGGGGATGGCCGTGCGCAAGGTCAAGGATGGTAAAGAGCCGGGGCTCGACCTGGCCCACCGCCTGCAACTGGCCACCGACGCCCTGGTTGATTTCGACTTTATCCACGTCCACACCAAGGCCCCCGACGCGGCGGCCCACGCCAAAGACCCCCTGGGCAAGGTCAAGGTGATCGAGGCTCTGGATCGGGGAATCGGCGAAGCCCTCCCCTCTTTGCTGGCCGACCCTGAAGTGCTGCTGGTGGTGACCTCCGACCACTCCACCCCCAGCGCCGGCCCCCTGGTCCACTCGGGAGAACCGGTACCCCTGACTTTTGTCGGTGGGGGGGTTAGGGTTGACGGAGTGGATCGCTTCGACGAGGTGGCGGTGGCCGGCGGGGCCCTGGGTACCGTCCGGGGCGGGGAGTTCATCAACCTGGTGATCAACTTTCTCGACCGGGCCAAGCTGGCCGGCCTGCGCGACTCCCCCCATGATCTCGCCTACTGGCCCGGCCCCTGTCCTCCCTTGCGCCTGACGGGATCTGCGAAGAAGGAGCAGCCATGAGCCAACCGCCCTATGAGCTGGGGGTGATCCATGGCCGGTTCCAGGTACTCCACCATGATCACCTCCGCTATCTCCTGGCCGGGGCCGAACTCTGCCGCCACCTGGTGGTGGGGATTACCAATCCGGACCCCAGCCTGACCCGGGATGACCAGACCGACAACCAGCGCAGCCAGCCCACGGCCAATCCCCTGACCTACTTTGAGCGCTACCGACTGGTGCGGGCGGTCCTGGCCGAGGCCGGCCTACGGGAGGAACAATTTTCGGTGGTACCCCTGCCCATCAACCTGCCGGAGCTATACCGTTATTATGTTCCCTTGGAAGCGACTTTCTTCCTCTCCATTTACGACGACTGGGGCCGCAAAAAGCTGGCCGCCTTCCGGGATCTGGGCTTGAACACCCACGTTTTGTGGGAGGTAACTCCCAAGGAGAAGGGGTTAAGCGCCGGCGAAATCCGCCGGTTGATGCGCGACGGCCAACCCTGGGACCAGTTGGTCCCCCCCGCCGCCGCCAGGCTGCTCCACCAGTGGCAGATCCCCCAACGCCTGGCCCGGCTGGGGCAGAGCAACGATTCCACCCGGCGTCAGGACCCTTAAGCCCAGGCCTCACCGCCGCCCGGCCTTCCTTTTGATCGCCACCCTCCCAAGCTTCAGCCACGCAGGGTGGCAATGATTCGCTTCGGCTCCAGGAGCAGCATCAGGGCCTGATCGATATGGGTCACCAACAGATCGGCCCGGCTGAGCAGGGGGGCGAAACACCCCTCCTCCCCCGCCACGGCAATGGCCAGCGCCGCCTCCTCCAGCATCAGAAGATCATTGGCCCCGTTACCCACGGCCGCAGTCCGACCGGACCCAAGTTGCCGTACCAGCTCCTGCTTGGCGGCGGCGGTGGCGCTGCCGCTGAGCAACTGCCACCGCACGGCCTCCCCCAGCACCTCCTCGATCTCTGAAGCGGTGTGGTGGGTGTCGGCGGTGATCAGATAAAGGGTGGCCCGTTGGGCAAGGCGGGTTAACAGCTCCCTGGTGGTCGACGCCACTCGGCCACCGTTGGCGATGGTGCCGTTCAGGTCGAAAACGATCTGGTCGAGCTGGTAGTTTTTGCCTCCCGGCACCGCAAAGATAATCGCCATGGCTTCTCCTTCCCCTTTAAGCAAGCTGGCCGGCCAGGTAGCGCCGGGTCTGCTCCTGTCGCGGCCGGGCAAAAAACTGTTCCGCCGGGGCTTGCTCCACCAGACGGCCCTCGGAGATAAAGGCGACATGGTGGGCGATGCGGCGGGCCTGGGCCAGATTGTGGGTTACGATAATAATGGTCATCTCTTGGGCCAGCCGTCGCAGGGTTTCCTCGATTCGGGCGGTGGAGCCGGGATCCAGGGAAGAGCAAGGCTCGTCCAGCAACAGCACTTCCGGGTCCAGGGTCAGAGAGCGGGCGATACAGAGCCGCTGCTGCTGCCCCCCGGAAAGCTTGCCGGCCGCCAGCTTGAGACGATCCTTCACCTCATCGTAAAGCCCGGCCAGCTCCAGCTTTTCCGCCACCAGCGCCCTCTTCTCCTCCCGGCCCAAACGGTGGTGGAAGTTAAGGGCGTAAACCATGTTTTTTTCGATGGAGAACGGAAAGGGAGTTGGAGTCTGAAAAACGATCCCCACCTTGCGCCGCAGGGTTTCATGGGGGATGGCGCTGATGGGTTGCCGATTAAAGAGGATCTCCCCTGCGGTCCTGGCCGAAATCTCCTCTTCCAGCAGGCGGTTCAGTGATTTCAGCAGGGTGGTCTTGCCGCAGCCCGAGGGACCGATCAGGGCGGTGATTTGCCGAGCCGGAAAGCACAGATTGATCCCCTTGAGCACGGCGGTATCACCGTAAAAAACACGCCAGTCGCGGAGTTCCATTACACTCTTCACCCTCTCCCCTCCCCCCGCCGGCCAAACAGCAGAAAGGCCGCCCCGTAACCGGCAAAAAGCAGCAGCAGTAAAACCAGGGCGGTACCGTAGGCGTTTTCCAAGGAGATCCGTTCCGAGGCCAGAATATAGAGGTGGTAAGGCAGGGCCATCACCGGCTGCAACAGCGAGGCCGGCGAGGAGGCCGACAAAACCGCCGCCGTCAGCATGATGGGGGCGGTGGCCCCCATGGCGTAGACCGTACCCAAAAGGATACCGGAGATAATATCGCTTTTGCGCTCCGGCCAGATAATGTGAAAAAAGGTGTAGGAACGGGAAACCCCCAGGGCGTAGGAGGCCAGGGTCTGCTCCGGTTGTACCTCCGTCAGGGCCTTCTCGGTATTGATGGCGACCACGGGGAAGATCATCAGGGAGAGGGTCAGCCCCCCCGCCAGCAGGGAGTGGCCCAGCCCCAATGAGACCACGAAGAAGGTGTAGCCAAAGAGCCCCAGCACAATGGAGGGAATCCCGGCAATGCACTGCACCACCAGGCGGATCAGGGCATAAACCCGTTGTGAGGTACAGTAGAGATGCTGATACAGGGCGGTGGCCAGCCCCAGCAGGGAGGCGATCAGCATGCTGAGCAGGCCCAGGGCCAGGGAACCGGTGAGAGCGGGAAACACCCCACCCTCCTTGCCCAGGGGCATCCCCTGGGGGGCGGAAAAGAGAAAATCCAGATTGAGGGTCGCCCAACCCTTGACCAGGATATAGCCCATAAGCAGCAGGACCGTCCCGACCACCAACAAAATCGAAAGGTAGAGCCAGGCCTGCAGGCAGCGATCTTGCCAGTTTTTGAACATAAAAAACCTCAGGACACCAGCCGTTTACGTAAAAAATAGAAAAGCAGGTTGATCGCCAGCAGCAGCATCAGCAGCACAAAACCCGCCCCGAACAGGGCATGATAGTGGATGCTGCCCAAAGGGGCGGAACCGATCTCCAGGGCGATCAGGGCCGGAATGGGCTTGATCCGGCCCAGCAGCTCGGTGGGCATCAAAGGCGAGTTGCCCACCACCATGATCACCGCCATGGTCTCCCCCATGGCCCGAGAAACCCCCAGGACCGCCCCGGCGATGATTCCCATCCGGGAGGCGGGCAGCACCAGCCGCCGCAGCATATACCAGTGCGACACCCCCATGGCCCGGGAGACCACCAACTGCCCTTTGGCCGCCGCCTCCATACTTTCGGTGGTGGTGGCGATGATAAAGGGCAGAATCATCACCCCCAGCACAATCCCCCCGGCCAGCAGGGAATCGCCGGAACTCATCCTGAAAAGGCGCTCCAGGACGGGTAGCAGCAGCACCACCCCGATAAAACCGTAAACCACCGAGGGGATGCCGGCCATGATGGCGATCAGGGAGCGCAGGGGCCGCCGCAACCGATCCGGACAGACGTGGGCCAGAAAGAGGGCGGCCCCGACGGCGGGAGGCAGGGCCAGCAACAGGGCCAGGGCGGAGAGGACGAGACTGGCGGTCAGGATGGGCCAGAGCCCTAAACGCAGCTGGGAGGAAACCGGTCGCCACTGACCACCAAAAATAAAGTCGCCGATGGAGACCTGCTGAAACACCACCAGCGACTCCTTGAGGATAAAAAGAATGATAAAGAGCAGGGTAAACAGTGCCGTAACCGTCAGACCCTTAACGGTTACGGCAAACAGTTTCTCAAAACGATAATGGAGCAATCCGGGCAACCAGTTCCGCTACAGCGGGGGCAAAAAGCCCATTTCGGCGATCACCCGCGCTCCCGCCGCCGAGCTGATGTAGTCGAGGAAGGCCTGCTCGGCGGCGGTAAGCTCACCGTTCCAGACCAGCACCAGGGGGCGGGCCACCGGGTAACTGCCGTTCATGATGTTTTCGGCCGTGGGAACCACCCCGTCCAGGCTGAAAACCGCCAGCTCCTCGCGATACTGGTCGGCGACTCCATAGGAGGCGTAGCCGATGGCCTGGCGGTTGCCGACCAGCCGGCTCACCAGGCCGCCCATGGAGGGAACCTGCACGGCCCGATCACTGACCTCCGACTCCCCCATGATCGCTTTCTGGAAAACCCCGTGGGCGCCGCCCCCCACATCCCGTACCAGCAGCACGATCTCCTCGGCCGGCAGGGCGGCATTCAACTCATTCCAGCGGCTGACCTCCCCGCTAAAGATTCGCCGCAGCTCAACCGCTCCGATATCCCGGCGTTGCCGAGCCAGGGGATTTTCCCGCTGAACCGCGATCATCAGGGCATCCATGCCGATTTTCACCTCCCGGTAATTGGCCAGGGCATTGCGTTCCCCCTCCCGGGCATTGCGGGCCAGCATCCCAAAGTTGGCGGTTCCGTCCAACACCGCCTTGGCTCCGGCCCCGGAGCCGCCGGTGGCGACACTAATCTTGATCTCCGCCGCCGGCAGGGCGGGGTCCACCTGGTCCCAGGTGCGATACTGCTTGGTGAACTGATCGGCCAGTTGCGAGATGGTGGGGGCCAGGGTGGAGGAACCGGCAAAGAAGATCTCGTTCTTAAACGGGGCCTCCCCCCCGGCCTGCTGGCCTCGGTCGCCACAGGCCGGCAGCAGAGCGGATATGATTAACGACAGGGTCAACAGGGTGAGGAATTTTGTTCTCTTTGCCACGGCAACGCTCTCCTTTCAGGTTGGTTTCCGGCACGCCTTGATGGCCCAATACCACGCAAGTGGTACCATGGGGCGCCTTAACAGCCCGTTGAAAAACGGGCTGTTAGCGGCCCATGGATGGGCCGCCGAATTCATTGGCACTGAAAGTGGCAATGAATTCGTGAGGTTGGCCAAAGCCATCTTTGGCCAACCGTTAGTTGAAAAAGCCAGGGATGGCTTTTTCAACGGACTGTTAACGGAGAACTAACCAGGAAATAACAGGAGCGTCCAATAGGAACTTTCTATAAAAAACAGCGCGTTCTATCGGGAAAATAAGCAGACAGAAAATAAAGAAATCGGCGCTCAACCGCCGGCGTTGCTTTTGAGGAAATCAAGAAACAGGGTGGCGATGGGAGAAGGCTGACGTTTGCGCCGTCGCACCAGGTAGAATGGCCGGGCAAAACTGACTCCCCTGATGGCTACCTCGGCCAACGAGCCGCAGGCCAGATCATCGCGAATCGCCTGCCGGGAGAGGATCGCCACCCCGATCCCGGCCTTGACGCTCTGGCAAACCGCCTCGGTACTGCCCATCTCGGCAATCACCCGCAGCTTGGCGACCTCCAGGCCATGGCGCTGGAGAATTTCGTGCATCACCTTGCGGGTTCCCGATTCCCGCTCCCGGTCGACAAAGGGGGCCTCGACCAGTTCGGTCGGTTCGATCTCGCCCCGCCGGGCCCAGGGATGGTCATGGCGGACCACCAGGGTCAATTCGTCGGCAAAAAGGGGCTCCCACTCCAGGACCGCCTCGCTCCAGCGGGCTCCCACCACCCCGAATTCGCAGTCCCCCTGCACCACCAGCTCCGCCGCCTGGCGGGAATTGGCGATCTTGATGGTGACCAGCACCTCGGGGTAGCTTTCCTTGAACCGGCCGATCAACTCCGGCAGCAGGTAGGTGCCGGGGATGGTACTGGCCGCCACCCAGAGATGACCGGCATAGCGCCCGCTGTGGTTGGCGATCGCCTCCACCGCCTCATTACGCAGCCGCAGGATCCGCCGGGCGTAATCATAAAGGATCTTGCCGGCCGGAGTGGGCAGCACCTCCCGGCCCAGGCGATCCACCAGCTTGACCGCCAGGGTCTCCTCCAGACTGCGCAGATGTTCACTCACCGTGGGCTGGGAGAGAAAGGAGGCCTCGGCCGCCTTGGTAAAACTCTTCAATTCGACAACCCGGCAAAACACCTCCAGCCGATGCAGATCCATCAGTTCACTCCACCATGTGGACACCCCAAACCGCGTGGTTTGAGGCCAGCGTACAACCGGCCCGACCCTCGCGGCGCCGGCCGATCACCTTTAGTTGACAACGGGAATATAATCGTTTCCGTAAACCACCGCCACTCTTACCGAAAAACCGCCCGGCCGGCGGGCAGCCACCCCTTTTTGCTGTTGACATCACCTGGTCTTGCCACTAGGATCAGCTAATCCACTTGCCGGGATCATCTCCTCATATCACGGGCATTGTCTGTGCCGAAAACGATATCCGGTCCGATCAATCAAATGGTAGGGGTGAGGATGCCTGATCAGGAGCATAACGGTGAGCAACTCCTGCTGGGAATCGACCTGGGAAGCACGCGCACCGCGGTGGTGTCCAACCTGGGCTACCAGAATATCATCCATTCGGTGGTGGGCTATCCCAAGGATATCATCGCCCTGAAAATGGTGGGCCAACCCCAGGTTTTCGGCGACGAGGCCCTGGAGAAAAAGTCGGCCCTGACCCTCTACTATCCCCTGCGCGAAGGCGCGGTCCTCAGGGACGGCAAGCAGGATTACGACTCCGCCTTTGAACTGCTGCGCCATGTCATCGAGCTGGCCACCCAAGGGCAGTCCGGCCCGGCGGGCGGAATTATCGGGATTTCGAGCCGAACCTCCAGCGCCGGCAAGGAGTATCTGACCCGGATCGCCGCCAAACTGCTCTCTCCTTCGCTGGTGATAGCCGACCCTTTCCTGGTGGGCTATCATCTCAACCAATTGGACAACTGCCTGATCATCGACATCGGCGCCGGCACCGTCGATATCTGCGTCCTTAAAGGCGCGGCCCCCGCCGCCCGGGACCAGGTCAATCTCCTTAAAGCCGGCGATTATATCGACCAGCAGCTTTATGAGCTTATCAGCCAGCGCCATCCCGAGGTACAACTCTCCCGCGATCTGGCCAGGAGGATCAAGGAGCGGCACGCCTTTGTCGGCCAGGTCGAAGATCCGGTGATCGTGCGGCTGCGGGTTGGCGGCAAACCCAAGGAGTATGACCTGACCTCGGAAATGAAAATGGCCTGCGAGAGCATCGTTCCGGATATAATTGAACGTTTGACCATTCTGCTGCAAAGCATGGACCCGGAAGATCTGGATACAACCCTGCAAAACATCTATCTGACCGGCGGCGGGGCCCGCATCCGCCACCTGGAGGCCATGGTCGCCGACTCCCTGCGCGATTACGGTCGGGTCCGGGTCAGCAGCATCGATGACCCCGAATATGCCGGAGCCCGGGGGGCGCTGCGTTTAGCCGCCAGCCTGGGCCCCGGTCAATGGCCGCAATTGGGCTGACCTGCCTTGGGTGGGCCCCGGCAAAGGCGCGGAGGAATGGGATGGAATCTTTGATTCTGTTGTATCTGGTAACCGGCGGAGTTCTGGGGGGAGGAGCAGCCTGGCTCTTCCAGCAACGCAAGCTCCGCCAGGCTGAAGAAAGGATCGAGGCCACCGACGAAACCACCCGCCAGTTCATCGGCAAAACCAACCAGGAGATCAGCAAGCTCAATGAGGAGCTGACCAGCCAGCAGAAACAGATCGACCAACGCGACCAGGAGCTGGCCGATCTCAACAAAAAGCATGCCGAGCTGGCCCAACTGCTGGCCACCACCCACGTTGAGTATCGGGAACTGGTGAACCAGCTGCGGGCTTGCGAGGGTAAACTGGCCGCCGCCGAGGCGGAAAACCGCAAAATCCCCCCCCTGACCGCCGACCTGGAGCGCAAGGAGGAGGAGTTGCGGACCCGCCAGCGGGAGATCGAGACCCTCACCGCCGCGCGAATCAGCCTGGAGGAGGAGCTGGCGGCCGAGAAAAAATCCCTGGCGGAGTGTTTGATTTTTGTGGAGGGCAGTCATTACCTGCCGGGCCGGGTGGTGCGCAATCTTATCGCCAGCAACCGGGCATGACCAACCCCTGAAGAGAGGAAACGGAGAATGACCATGTTTCAGCAAGAGGAAGAGATGGTGGTGGCGGCAGGCAAACCCGAAGAACGGCAACCGGACCTGTTCCAACCTCAGCAGCCCGAGGAGCAGAAAACCACCGAACCCCAACCGGAGGAGCCCCCAGCAACGACCCCGACGGCGGCAACCCGGCAGATTACGGTGGGGATCGACTTGGGCACCTGCCGCACCGTGGTCATCACCGACGGCGGCGAAGAGTTGGCCATCCGTTCGGTGGTGGGCTACCCCAAGGATATCATCAGCCGCCAGGCCGTGGGGGACGGGCCGCTGTTCGGGACCGAGGCCCTGGACAAACGCAACTTTCTCGACCTCTGTTTCCCCCTGGCCGAGGGGGTGATCCGGGACGCCAGTGAACGGGATTTTCAGGCGGCCCGGGAGTTGATTCACCACGTGATCGACCAGGTCCGGGGCGGCGACAGCGGGGTTGAAATCAACGGAATCATCGGGGTGCCGGCCCGGGCTTCGGTGGTCAACAAGGAAGTTCTGCTCAAGGTGGCCCACGAGGTGATGAACCGGACCCTGGTGGTCTCGGAACCGTTCATGGTCGCGTATGCCCTGGGCAAGCTCAACCGGTGCATCGTCGTTGATATCGGCGCCGGCACCGTGGATATCTGCTGCATGAAGGGCTCGGTGCCGGCCCCGGAAGATCAGGTGACCACTTTCAAGGGCGGCGATTACCTGGATGACCGCCTGGAAGCGGCGATCATTCGCCGCCACCCCGGGGCGCAGATCACCCGCTCCCTGGCCTGCCGGATCAAGGAGGAGCACTCCTTTGTCGGCGAACCGGAAAAGCCGGTGGAGGTAACCCTGCGGGTGGACGGCAAACCGGCCCGTTTCGATATCACCGACGAGGTTCGCACCGTATGCGAAAGCATGGTCCCCAATATCGTCGAACAGGTGGAGCTGCTGATCGCCTCATTCGATCCGGAGGATCAGGAGGAGGCCCTGCAGAACATCTACCTGGCCGGTTGCGGCTCACGAATCCGGGGGCTGGATCGGATGATCGCCGCGGCCCTCAAGGATTATGGGGCCGTCAAGGTCACCTGTGTCGAGGATCCGGAGAGAATCGGCGCGGTGGGGGCGCTCAAGCTGGCCCGGGAGGTTCCCCCGGCCCATTGGGCCGAGATCGGCCTGATGTTCGGAGCCTGAACACCCCCATGCCCCGGGCCCGAGCCATAATGTTCGACCTGGACGGCACCCTGCTGGACAGCCTGGCCGATATCGCCGATGCCATGAACCGAGTGCTGGCCGGGCTAAAACTGCCGGAACATCCCCGCCAGGCCTACCGCTTCATGGTCGGGGAAGGGATGCCGACCCTGGTAAGCCGAGCCCTGGAGCCGCTGCGGGACCAGAAAACCGAGAAAGTCGCCCTGGCGGCCATGCGGGAGGAGTATGGCCGCTCCTGGCGCGACCAGACCCGGCCGTACCCCCAGATCCCCCAACTGCTCACCACCTTGAATCGGCGAGAGATCCCCCTGACGATACTCTCCAACAAGCCGGATGATTTCACCCGCCAGGCGGTGGAGGAGTTGCTGGCGCCCCACCGTTTCGCCCTCGTGCGCGGCGCCCGCCCAGACACCCCCAGAAAACCCGACCCCGGCGGCGCCCTGGCCCTGGCCAAGGAGCTGAACCTGCCTCCCGCGGAATTTATTTACGTTGGCGACAGTGGCATCGACATGCAGACCGCCAAGCGGGCCGGCATGTTCGCGGTTGGGGTCCTTTGGGGCTTCCGCCCCGCCGAAGAGCTGCGGCAAAACGGCGCCGACGCCCTGATCGACACCCCTTCGCAACTGCTTGAGATTCTGGGTGAGTAACCCCCGGAAAGGGAAGTTCAGAATAAAAAGGCCAGATCGGGTAAAAGGGGGGGGGCTCCCTCCCCTTGCCATATAAAACGTGCCGTCATCCTGCTCCCAGACCGCCAAGCCGCTGCCGGCCCCATCCATATTAAAAAGTCCCGAACCACCGAGATAGATCACCATCCTGATCATTTGTCATTGGCCGATATTTATGTTTCTGTTATCCTAACAGCAATGAGCCCCACTTGCGGGTGACTATCTTAAACTTGAAGAACGGGGAGGCTTCAGGTCGCCCTGTCTGAGATAAAGGAGCGACCCATGCAGGATATCCCTGCCCTGCTGCCCCAGCCCAAAGCGGTTGCGGCCGTCCTCAACCGGCCGGTCAACGAACTGCCAACCCTGCCGGTGGTGGCCCTCAAGCTGCTCAAGCTCACCAGCGATGTCCAATCTTCCTCCCAGGACCTGGCCCGGGTGGTGGAGACCGATCCGGCCCTGACCGCCAAGGTGCTGCGCATCATCAACTCGGCCGCCTATGCCCTGCCCCGCAAGATCTCCTCGGTGCAACAGGCCGTGGTCCTGCTGGGCTTCTCCACCATCCGTACCCTGGCCCTGGAGGTGACCCTTTTCGAACAGCTGGTGCCGGCCCGACACGGGCTGGCCTTTGACCGGATCTTTTTCTGGCGCCACTGCCTCTCCGTGGCCGGCCTGAGCATGGCCTTCGCCGAAAGCCTGGGCCACCCCGAGCCCCAGGAGGTTTACGTGGCCGGCCTGCTCCACGACATCGGCAAGATTATCCTGGATGTGTACGGCCGCATCAGCTACCGGGAATTTCTCAACAACATCTCCCGCTCCGAAGGGCTGCTGGTGGAGGAAGAGCGAACCCTCATCGGCCTGAGCCACGACGAGGTCGGTGCCTTTTTCTGCGCCGAATGGGATATTCCCCAAGGAATTATTCTGGCGATCCGATTCCACCACCAGCGCTTCGGCCATCTTAACCTGCCCGCCGATCAGGCCCTGCTGGTGGCCAGTGTGGCCCTGGCCAACTTCATTACCTGGACCCAGGGTAACGGCTCGGTCAACCTGCTGGGCCACCCCATCCTCCAACCCGAGGTGGAGGAGATCATCGATCTGGAGCGGGTCAACCTCCAGGCCATGATCCGACGGATGGAGCAGGAGGTCAAAAGCGCGGCCGACTTCTACCAGTTCTCCTTCCCCACCCCCGAAGAGCTGCGGGAAAATATGCTCCGAACCAACCTGCGGCTGGCCAGAATGAATACCCGTTTCTATTACGCCCGGGAAGATGAGCACAACGAGGCACTCTCCGACCTGACCCGGATGCGGGCCAGCCTGACCAGCCCCCATCGCAGTCTCGATCCCGAAGAGATCATCACCGCCACCCTGACCTCCATCCATCGGGATTTTAATTTCGACCGCCTCTACCTGATGCGGATCGACCAGGATAGTCGCAGCCTGCAAATAACCAATGTCTTGGACACGGTAGCCTCCGGGGTGGATCTGGCTTCGTGCAGCCTGGCCATCACCCCCCTCTCCGGGACCCTGCTCGGCTGTCTGCGCAACCGGGAGCCGGTCCTCATCTCCGGGGCCGACAGCGGCGAAACCGAGGCCCTGGCCAAGCTGCAGGCCCGGGAGATCGGTCTGGTCCCCTTTGCCAACAACAACCGAATCCTGGGTCTGATCGGGATGGACAACTCCCGTTCGGGAGAACCGATCCGGCCCAGCGCCCTCCAGGCGGTGGCCATTGTGGCCAATGAACTGGGAATGGCCCTGGAGAACGCCCGCCGATTTGCCGAAGTTTCCCTGCGGGCATCCATTGATGGACTAACCGGGCTGAACAACAGGACCGCCCTGGACGCCATGCTGGCCGAAGCGTTCGCCGCCGCCAGCGCTGCGGGAACGCCCCTCTCCCTGGCCATGTTCGATGTGGATCACTTCAAGAAGTTCAATGACCGCTTCGGCCATCAGGCCGGCGACAGCGTTCTGGAACTGCTGGCCGCCACCGCCCGGAAGTTGAGCCGCCCCTCGGATCAAGTGGGCCGCTACGGCGGGGAGGAGTTTCTGATCATCCTCAACCACACTGATCACAATGAAGCCCTCCATTTTGCCGAACGGCTACGCCGGGAGATCGAAAAACTCGGCGTCCTCCTGGGTAAACGCTTTCCCGACACCCCCCTGACGGTAAGTGTCGGGGTAAGTTCACTCAACCCCACCGTGGAAAACTCCAGGCAACTGGTGGCCCTGGCCGACCAGGCCCTCTACCGGGCCAAGCACGACGGCCGCAACCGGGTGGCCGGCCAGACCTCATCGAAGGCTTAACAGCCCGTTGAAAAACGGGCTGTTAGCGGCCCATGGACGGGCCGCCGAATTCGTTGGCACTGAAAGTGGCAATGAATTCGTGAGGTTGGCCAAAGCCATCTTTGGCCAACGTTAGTTGAAAAAGCCAGGGATGGCTTTTTCAACGGGCTGTTAAGGAACATCACAGTCTTAGAAAAAGCGGCGCAGCCGCAACTCCAGGCGGTTGCGGTTGGCCTTTTCACCATATTCGCTGCCGCCATCCCCGCTCAACAGGGTGAAGCGCAGCCGCCCTTCCCAGTTGGTGAAACCGGTGTAGATCAGCTCCGGGCTTAACGAAAAACTGTCGTCGTCCAGGTTGACGATCATGGTGACGGCAGGAGTGAAGTAGAGAATATCGGCCGGCTCCCGCCAACTCAGGCGGGTGTAGAGATAGTTGCGGCCGACCAGGGGAGTCCCGTAACGGGGGGCCAAGCCGGCCGCCCGCGCCAGGGTGGTGGTAGCGCCGGTGCCCAGATATTGCTCATAACCATTGTGAGCCAGATCATAAAAACGGCCTAGCTCTTCCGACCCATGGCCCCCGCCGTTATGATAGAGTTCGGCAATGATCGTCAACTGCCGGGCGGTAAGATAGCGCAACCCCAGCAGATAGCTGGTTGCACTACCGGTCGCGGCCACCATGCTTCCATCGGCCTGGAGGGTGGCGAAAGGTTGCCTGGGGATATGGGCCAATTCACCATGAATTGTGAAGTTGGTTCGCAGATTGCGGGCAATGGCCAGTCCGAAACGGGTGGAGCGGCTGTTGCCGGTGAAACCGAGGAGATTGATATCGGTATCGCGATAGAGCAGGTAGAGCTTGGCGGCCAGGTTAAGGTTGTCGGCTTCCCCGAAATCCTCATTCAGATCCCGGGTCACCGGCAGGGCAACCAGGCTCAGTGAGGTGGTCCGCAGGTTACCGCCCCGGCTTCTGGTCAGATCCAGACCCACCCCGACAAACCCCTCCCGCGACTCCTCGGGGTTGTCCGGATCTTTGGGCCTTTCGACAAAACCCACGGGGTTGATGGCATAACCGGTTCCCCAGCGGATCACTTTTTTGCCCAGGTCCAGGCTCCGGCCCGGCGTCGGCGTGAGGCTGAGATAACCTTCCAAAAGGTCGGTCTGATCACCCCGGCCCAACTCGTCCCACCAGGCCGTGGCCCGGGCCTTGCCCTGCAGCACCGCAATCCCCCGGCGGTAACTTCCTTCAAGCTGGAGGGAGGGGGTAAGCCGGTTCAGGTTGGAGCGGGGCTCACGATAGTGGCGCAACTTGTAAAACGCCCCCTCCTGGTTAAGCCGAAGATGTTCTCCCTTGATTTCGCCGTATCCGCCCCAGGAAAAGGGGCGGGGCTCGAAGGCGGTCAGATCGAAATCGTAGAGATCAAAGGCGGCGGCCGGACTGGCGGCAATCAGGGTCAGCAGCAGGCACCAACCGCCAAGCCATCTTCTCATCGCAACTCTTCCACCCGGGGCAGATAGGTGAGGGTGAAAATCTCATCGGGTAATTCCCGGGGGGTGATCTGGCCCCAGATCATCACCGAACGGTAACCCTGATAAAGCGGACTGTCGGTTTCCAGCACCGAGGGGCGCAGAACTCCATCGCCGAAATCCTTCAACTCCCGGTAACGCAGGGTCTTTATCAGCATCCCGTCAGCGGTGCGGCATTCAATCTCGGTGGGCACCAGGGCTTTTTTATCCACGGTCATCAGCAGGTTGTCGTAGGCCACAACTCCGCTCCTGGCCTGCAACTCCAGCAGATAGTTATCACCCTGGTCACCCATGGCCACCGGCACGTATTCGCTCTGATAGTCGAGCCGCAGGATGTCGGAGTTGTTGAAAACCCCGCCCACCACCGATTGCAGGCTGGTGATCCGGATGGGCCGACCCACCTCGGGAATATAGAGCCACATATTGTCATCCTGGCGCAGGGTGGCCCGGCCCTTTTCACTGGCCGGGGAGAGGAAAAGGGCCACGGTCCGGTCCCGCCCCTTGCGCAGGCTGTAGAGGACAAACTCCTTGCGGCTGCCGTCGGGCTCGATATTGATCAACTTGCGGTACATCTCGGCCGATTCCGGCTGGAGATTGCGATCCACCCGGGCCAGCACCTCCTCGGCGGTCAGGGCGGCGGCCGGCGTGGCCAGAGCCAGGGCACAGAGGGTTACCATCAGTCGCAACATAACCTTTGTTCTCCTTAAGAGGATTAGAGATGGCGCAGGGCCTGGATCGGATCGAGGCGGGAGGCCTTGAAGGCCGGTTGCAGCGTGGCCAGGACCGCGCCGCCCACCACAATCAGTGAGATCAGCGCCAGTTCGCCCCAGGCGATTTCGGCCTGGAGAATCAGGCCCTGCTGCCGGCCGAAATCGTAGCTGATCTCGGCCAGGTTGAGCAGTTTGATCACCAGCAGGCCGACCAGGCCACCGCCGGCCGCCCCCACCACCCCGAGGCTGAACCCCTCCAGCATGAACATGGCCAGGATGCGGCCCGGCAGGGTGCCGATGGCGGCCATGGTGCCGATCTCCCGAATTCGTTCATAAACCGCCATGATCATCACGTTCATGATGCTGACCAGGACGATGGCGATCAGCATCAGTTTAACAAAAAAGGTCATCACCTCGATCATCCGGGCGATATTGTAAAAGGGGGAGAGCTTTTCCCAGGTATGCAGTTCATAAATCGGCCGGCCCTGCTGGTTCAACTCCTTGGCCAGCAGGCTTTCCAGCTCGGCGGCAAAAGCGGTCAGCACATTAAAATCGCGCAGGCGGATGGCGATTTCGCTGACCTCGCGCTCGGGCAGACGCAGAATCGCCGCCGCATCGTCAATGTGAAGATAACCGTCGCGGCCGCCGGGGCCGGTGGCACTCTCCAGGATCCCGGCCACCACCAGCTGGCGGCCGTTAACCGAGCCGTCCTGGTTGGTGGCGACCACCACCACCGTATCCCCCACCGCCACCTTCATGCCCCGGGCCAGCAGTTCCGGAATCCAGATCCGGCCGGGAGCCAGAGTCGCCTCCCCTTCCAGCAGCCGAGCGGCCAGCAGGGGTACGGTGGCCAACTCCCGGGCCGGATCGATACCGTTTAAGCGAATATTGGTGGTTTCGACGAAGGTACTGAACATCGCCCCGAACTTGATCCGGGGCGACCAGGCTTCCACCTCCGGCCGGGCAGCAAGCAGCTTTTCCAGCTTGCTCAAGCCACCGCCCTTGAGGTTGAGATTAAGGGGCAGGTTATCGATGGAGGCCACATAGCCCTTGCGATGGACCTGAAGGTGGCCCAGCATGGAGTCGGTGGTCTGGGCGATCATCATATTTTTGAAGGAACCGGTCACCGCCACGAAGAGCAGGACGAAGATCACCCCGATGGCGATCAGGGAAGTGGTCAGCAGGGTTCGTCGCCGGTACCTGAGCAGATTGCGCAGGGCAATTTTCAGCAGATTAAGCATGGTCTCCTCCCCCACCGTTTTCACTTTTCAGCAGCCGGCCATCTTCCAGGGTATGGATAACCTCCGCCTCCCCCACCACCTTGGGATCGTGGGTGGAAAAGATAAAGGTGGTGGCGAACTCGTCCCGCATCCGTTTCATCAGGTCGATCACCCGCATGGCCGTCTGATGATCCAGGTTGGCGGTGGGCTCGTCGGCCAGCACCAGCTTGGGTTGACCCACCAAAGCCCGGGCCACCGCCACCCGCTGCTTCTGACCACCGGAGATCTGATCCGGGTACTTGTCGGCCTGGGCCTCCATCTCCACCGCCGCCAGCAGGGTTCGGACCCGGCGGCGACGCTCGGCGGCCGGCAGCTCCAGGACCAACTGCAGCGGATACTCGATATTCTCGGCCACGGTCAGCACCGGCAGCAGGTTGAAATCCTGGAAGATAAAGCCGATATTACGACCCCGGAAACGGGCTCCGCCCCGGCGATCCAGCCCCAGCACATCGGTTCCCGCCACGGTCAGGGCGCCGGCGGTGGGTTGGTCCAGGCAGCCAATCAAATTGAGCAAAGTGGTCTTGCCGCTGCCCGAGGGGCCGACAAAAGAGACGAAAGAGGCCGGGGCAATCTCAAAACTGACTCCGGCCAGGGCCCGCACCCGCACCTCCCCGGCCTGATACTCCTTATCGAGATCCCGTGCCGTGACCAGACTCATAACTATATTCTCCCGTAAGATTATCCCCACGTAGTTGCCACTTGGAATGACCGTTCTACATTAACCATATAGCAAAGTGCATTATAGTAGAAGGTCATTTTGGGGGGTCACTTAAATATTAATCACGGCTTTTCGATTGACGGGCGCCCCTCGATTAACTATCTAATTTTATCTTGCCGGCTACAATCCAAACAATACAATGGAACAGCCCATGAAAACAGTAAACGAAATTGAACCGCTGCGCCAACTGCGACGCCAGTGGCGGGGGGCCGGGGAGCTGGTGGCCCTGGTGCCCACCATGGGTAATCTCCATGCCGGGCATCTGGCCTTGGTGGAGCGGGGCCGGGAGTTGGCCCACCGGGTGGTGGTCTCGATCTTTGTCAACCCCGCCCAGTTCGACCGGGCCGACGATCTGGCCGCCTACCCCCATACCCCGGAAGCCGACCGGGCCAAGCTGGCGGCGGCGGGGGTCGATTGCCTCTTTGCCCCGGAAACGGCCACGATCTATCCCGATGGTGGGCTGGCGACCAGGGTGGAGGTGCCGGGGATCGGCGAGATCCTGGAAGGTGCCTCCCGGCCGGGCCATTTCACCGGAGTCGCCACCGTGGTCTGCAAGCTTTTCAACCTGGTGGAACCGGAGCTGGCGATCTTCGGCGAGAAGGATTTCCAGCAACTCTTGCTGATCCGCCGGATGGTGGCCGATCTGAACATGGCGGTAAAGGTGGAGGCCCTGCCCACGGTGCGGGAGAGTGACGGGCTGGCCATGAGTTCCCGCAACAATCGCCTGGGCAAAAAAGAACGCGCCCTGGCCCCCGGTCTTAACCTGACCCTGCGGGAGATCGCCGCCCAGATCAACGATTACCGGGGCAATCTTCCCGCCTTGCAGGAGCTGGCCGGGCAGCAACTGGCCGACCGGGGTTTTCAGCCCGACTATGTGGAGATTCGGCGGCGGCAGGACCTGGCCCCGGCCGCCGCCGATGATGAACAGCTGGTGATTCTGGCCGCGGCCTGGCTGGGCGACGTCCGCTTGATCGACAATCTAATGGTGGGATAAAAAATTGATTTACGGGATCGGCACCGATATCGTCAAAATTGCCCGCATGGAAGCGGCCCTGGCCCGTCATGGGGAACGCTTTGCCCGCCGCATTCTGGCCGCCGCCGAATGGGCTGATTTCCAGCGAAGCAGGCGTCCGGCGGCCCTGCTGGCCAAACGTTTCGCCGCCAAAGAGGCGGCCGTGAAGGCCTTCGGCACCGGCTTCAGCGGCGGTCTGGGGCTGCACGATATCGCGGTTGATCACGACCGGCGGGGGGGGCCCCGGCTGATTTTCAGCGGCAAAGCCGAGGAGTTTTGCCGCCGGCGGGGAATTGGCCGGGGTCTGATCTCTTTAGCCGACGAAAAGGACTATGCCATCGCCTTCGTCACTCTACTGCTTGCCAGCGACCGGCAAGCAGTAACTGATGGGGTTTGAAGCGGGCCTTGTAGCTCATGGCCGCCGCCCCCTCGATCCAGTAGCCCAGATAGAGGTACCGACAGCCGATCTTTTTGCCCAGCTCGATCAGGTAGAGGATATTCATGGTCCCAAGGCTGCGCTTTTCCAGCTCGGGATCGAAATAGAAATAGACCGCGTTGCAGGCATCCGGCGCCAGATCGATCACGGCCAGACCGACAAGCTTGCCGGCCAGGTGGTAAGCGACCTCATAGCTCTCGGTGATGGAGCTGAGGAAAAAACCGCTGTAGTACTCGACGGCCCGGGCAAAGGGCTGCTCTTCGCCCAGATGACGACGCCGAGCCCGCTGGGGATCGCTTTCGGGATAGCGGTGGCTTAAAAAGCGCTCGCACAGGGCCAGTTTCTCTTCGCTGACCTCTAATGGACCGTGGCTGACGATCAGATCCCGGTTCTTGTGCCAGACCCGCCGCTGATTGCGATTGGCGACGAAGTCGGCCAGCACCAGCCGGATCGGCACACAACCCCGGCAGTTGGGGCAGGCCATGGTGTAGATGGTGTTGCCGTTGCGCCGATAACCGGCGGCCAGCAGGCTGGCGAACAGTTCACCGGAGAGCGGCGGACACCAGGTTTGCCGGTAAACCGCCGACCGCTCCAGCCCATAAGGACATTCCGAGGGCACGTCAAAGAGATACCCAGCAAGCTCCTCCTGATCCGACCACCCTTGCCCGAATTGCACCCTCCCCTCCTCAATACAGCAGGTAATCCCGGCGTAGATGGTCAAAATCGGCCAGTTCCGGCTGCCACTGGGCTTCCAGATCCATCAGCGATTCACCGGCCGCCAACCGGGGCCACAGCTCCTCATCCCCCAATACCAGATTGATGGGAGGGCGTTCAAACTCATACTCATAGGGTGGCGGCTTCAGCGCGAAATCCTCGGGGTAAAGCCGGGCGATGGCCTGCAACAGCGCCAGGGTGGTCCGATAGGGGCGGAAGCTGCCGGGGTCGGTGACATGCAGTTGAAAGCCGACACAGGGCTGGCCGGCCCATTTGCCGGCCACCGGTTCAAAGACCAGGGGGCGCAGCAGACAGCCGGGCAGTTGGACTGGGGCGATGGCGGCCATGATCTGGTCATGGCGGCAGAATGGGGCCCCGAAAAGTTCGAAGGGCATGGTGGTGCCCCGCCCTTCCGAAACATTGGTGGCTTCCCAGATCACCTGGCCGGGGTAGACCAGGGCGGTCTGGGGAGAGGGCATATTGGGGGAGGGAAAAACCCAGGGAAAACCGGTGGCTGGGAAAAGCATCTCCCGCCGCCAGGCGGCCATGGCGATCACGCTGAGGCGGCAGCCCAGATCAAAACGGTGATTGATCAGCAGGGCCAGCTCCCCCAGGGTCAGGCCGTGGCGCATGGGAATCGGGTAAAGGCCGACAAAGGAGCGGCAACTCTCCCGCAGAATGTTGCCCTCCACGGCCAGACCGCCCAAAGGATTGGGCCGGTCCAGCACCACCACCTCCTTCCCCTGATCCGCCGCGGCTTCCAGGCAATAGGCCAGGGTGTAGAGAAAAGTATAGACCCGGGTGCCGACATCGACCAGATCCACCAGCAGCAGATCGCAGTGCTCCAGCATGGCTGGAGTGGGTTTACGCACCTCACCGTAGAGGCTGAACAGAGGCAGGCCCGAGACGGGATCGACCATATCCGCGGACTCGATCATGTTGTCCTGCTTCTCGGCGAAAAAACCGTGCTGGGGAGAAAAGAGGCAGGTCAGCTGGGCTCCGAACCGTTCCCGAATCAGATCACGGCTGTGGCGGAAGTGGCGATCGGTGGAAGCCTGATTACAGAGCAGACCCAGGCGTTTGCCCCGCAACGCCGCCGGTGGATTCTCCAGCAATCGCTCCAACCCCAAGGTGATCATCCCAACCATGCCCTCATTTCATCATTTACCTGCTAGCCGATGTCTCCTCTTTTAGTTTGGACCAAAAGGGATTGCAAGAAAAACCAGCGACCTCTCCGGCGGCTAAAACTTGCAGCCTGGGGGCTACCAGGCCTGAGCCTGGAATCCGGATCGGCCCAAGATCGGTTCAGGTACCACAGAAGGTTTTGGTCACCACCTCTTCCGGTCTGGGTGGCCGGGCGTAGCGGATAAACTCCGGCTGGTCCGCGAAGGGGGCGGCGAGCACGGCCAATAACTCTCTAAACCGTGAAAAGTCACCTTGATATCCGGCCCGGATCACTTCTTCAACCCGATGGTTACGGGGAATAAAGGCGGGGTTGACCGCCTCCATGGCCGCCCGGCGCTGGCGATCATCGCTGCCTTCCGCCGCCAGCCGACTGCGCCAGCTTTGCGCCCAGGGCTCAAACTCCTCCGGGCGCTCAAAAAGGCGGCGCAGTTCCTGATCCCCCTGGAGATCAACCGTCTCCAAACGACAAAGCCCCCGAAAGGTCAAGGTGAAATCAGCCCGATTGGCCGCCATCAGCGCGAGTAACTCTTCAATCAGGCCACGATCTTCCGCTCGCTCTTCCCTTAAGCCGATTTTACGCCGCATGCCGGCCAGCCAGGCCGCCTGAAATAGCTCGGGAAAACGGGCCACCTCCTCCCGGGCCACCGCCAGGGCCTCTTCGGGATTGTCGGCCAACAGGGGGAGTAAACTCTGGGCCAGACGGGCGACGTTCCCGTGGGCCATCGCCTGCTGATTGGCATAGGCATAACGCCCGTAATGATCGATGGAGCTGAAGACTGTTTCCGGATGATAGGCATCCATGAAGGCGCAGGGGCCATAATCAATGGTTTCCCCGACGATGGAGGTGTTGTCGGTATTCATTACCCCGTGGATAAAGCCCACCAGCATCCAGGCCGCCACCAGGCCGGCCTGACGCTGGACCAGTTCCCTAAGCAGAATCCGGGCGGCTCTTGCGGTGCCGGCAAGCTCCGGGTAGTGGCGACCCACCAGGTAATCGGTGAGTTCGATCAGGGCCCGCCGATCATCCCGAGCCGCGAAGAACTGAAAAGTTCCCACCCGGACATGGCTTTGGGCCACCCGGGTCAGAATCGCCCCGGCCAGCCGGGTTTCCCGGACCACCAGTTCGCCGGTGAGGACGGCGGCCATGGCCCGGGTGGTGGGAATCCCCAGGGCGGCCATGGCTTCGCTGATCAGATATTCCCGCAGCACCGGACCCAGGGCAGCCCGGCCATCCCCACCCCGGGAGAAGGGAGTCGGCCCGGCCCCCTTGAGCTGAATGTCCCGGCGCCTCCCTTTGCGGTCAACCACCTCCCCCAGGAGAATGGCCCGGCCGTCCCCCAGTTGCGGCACCCAGGCCCCGAACTGATGGCCGGCATAGGCCATGGCCAATGGTTCGGCCCCCGGCGGCAAACTATTGCCGGCCAAAACCGCCACCCCCTGCTCCCCTCCCAGCCACTCCGGGTCCAAACCAAGCTCAACAGAGAGCGGCCGGTTAAGTTGAATCAGTTGGGGAGCCGCCACCGGGGTGGGGGCCAACCGGGCAAAAAAATGCTCCGGCAGACGGGCATAGCTGTTGGCAAAATTGAAGCGGCCCGGGTTTGCTGGTTTTGCCGGCGCGGTCGGCATCACTGGAATCCTTAGAATGGCGGGGCGATGGTCACCAGAATCCGCATATCGGTGGTGGCCTTGACCCCGTGGGGCTCGCTGATCTCGCTGACCAGGATGTCGCCGGACTCAGCCGGCATGCTGGTGGCGTCGGCCCCGAGGAATTCACCGCTGCCGGCAACCACCTGGATGGTGAGCTGCCCTTCGGCGGGATGGGAGTGGACCGGAAAAACCTGGCCGGCCTTGAGGTTGAAGTTCAGAACCCGGAAATAGGGGGAATCATGGAGCAGGAACCGTTTGAAACTCTTGTCGTCGTACTGGTTGCTTTCGTTCAACGAGACCTTTTTCATGGTGTTACCTCCTTGGATTTTTTTCCACGATAACACCTGCCCCCGGCCAGCCGCCTTGACTTGAATCAAGCTTAGGGGGCCGGCCGGGCAAAATATTCGGCGATGGCCGCGACCAGGGCCGGAATGGTATGAATCTCCGGCTGAATATCCACGACCAGTCCCGCTTGGGCGGCGGTGGCGGCGGTGATCGGGCCGATGGCCGCGATCTTGACTCCGGCCAGCAACCCATGCAATTCCGCTTCACCCAGGCCCAGCAACTCGATAAAGTTAGTCACCGTGGAGGAGCTGGTAAAGGTGATCAGATCGATCTCACGCCGCTCCAGGGCCTGGCGAATTTCCGCCTCCATGGGGGGACGGACATTGCGGTAAACCGGCACGATCTCCACCGTGGCCCCGGCCTGTCCCAGGCTTGCGGGTAAAAGGTCCCGAGCCTTGAGGGCCCGGGGCAGCAGGATCTTTTGCCCGGCCACCCCCTGGGCCAGCAAGGCGGCGGTGAGCCCCTCGGCGGTAAATTGATCGGGCAGCAGATCGGCCCGAACGCCGTGGGCCATGAGGCTTTCAGCGGTGGCGGTACCCACCACCGCGATCTTCGGTCCCTTGAGACTGCGACTGTCCAGGCCGAGATCGGCCAGACGCTTGAAGAAAAAGCGGATCGCGTTGGGGCTGGTAAAAAGCAGCCACTGATAAGTGGCGATCTCCGCCAGGGCCCGGTCCAGGGGCTGCCAGGACTCGGGCTCGGCCAGGGCGATGGTCGCCCCTTCCAGACAGGAAGCCCCCAGATCCTCCAACTGTTCCACCAGTTCGCTGGCCTGGTCACGACTGCGGGTCACCAGAACTCTTTTGCTGAACAGGGGCCGTTGCTCGTACCAGTTGATCACGTCCCGCAGGCCGACCACCTCCCCCACCACCACCAGGGCCGGGGGGGTAATACCAGCCTCCTTGACCACCTCGGCGATATCGGCCAGGGTACCCACCACCGAACGCTGCTGGGGGGTGGATGCCCAACGAACCACCGCCACCGGCGTTTGAGGGTCGCGACCGTTAAGGATCAGGTTTTCGGCGATATGGGGCAAGTTTTTGATCCCCATATAAAAAACAATGGTGCCCACCCCGGTGGCCAACTTGTCCCAGGCGATCCGGCTCTCTTTCTTGTCCGGATCCTCATGGCCGGTGACGAAGGCCACCGAAGAGGTAAAACGGCGGTGGGTGATGGGCACCCCGGCGTAGGTGGCGGCGGCGGTGGCGGAGGTAACCCCGGGCACCACCTCGAAGGCGACGCCATAGCTGGCCAGCTCCTCGATCTCCTCGCCACCCCGGCCAAAGATAAAGGGGTCCCCCCCCTTGAGCCGGACCACGATCTTGCCGGCCAGGGCGTGGTCCACCAGCATCTGGTTGATCTCGGTCTGGCTGTGGGTATGCTGGCTGCCCCCCTTCTTGCCGGCATAGATCAGCTCAGCCGATTCCGGAACATGGGCCAGCAGCTTCTTGTTGGCCAGGTAGTCATAAACCACCACCTGGGCCCGCCCCAGCAGACGCCGCCCCTTGACGGTGATCAGCTCGGGGTCGCCGGGCCCGGCCCCGATCAGGTAAACTTTTCCTTTCGGCTTTTCCATGGTCTTACTCAAGGCTGGAGCCATAAACCGCTTCCAGGATCTCCCGGCCGCCGGCGGCCAGCAGTTCCTCGGCCACGGCCAGACCAATGGCGGCGGCGTCGGTGGCCGGGCCGCTTTTTTCCACCTTGAGCAGGCGACTGCCGTCCAGGGGGGCGACCAGACCGGTCATGGTCAGGGTTTCGCCACTTAAGGTGGCGAAACCGGCCAAAGGCACCTGGCATCCACCCTCCAGACGCTTGAGATAGGTGCGTTCCGCCCGCACCGCCAACATGGTTTCCCGATGATCCATGAAGGAGAGCATTTGCAGCAGCTCGCCATCGGCCTCCCGCAGCTCGATACCCACCGCCCCTTGGGCCACCGCCGGCAGCATCTCGTCGGCCTTAAAGCAGAAGGTGGCCCGCTGGGAGAGCTTTAACCGGTTCAACCCGGCGGCGGCCAGAATGATCGCGTCATAACTGCCCTCATCGAGCTTGCGCAGCCGGGTGTCCAGATTGCCCCGCAGATCCTCGATCTTAAGGTCGGGACGCAGGTGGGCCAGTTGGGCCTTGCGCCGCAGACTGCTGGTGCCGATGGTGGCTCCGGCCGGCATCTCGGCCAGGGTCTGGTAACGGTTGGAGATAAAGGCGTCGTGGGGGTTCTCCCGCTGGGTGATAATCCCGATATGCAGCCCCTCCGGCAGTTCGGCCGGCACATCCTTCATGCTGTGGACGGCGATATCCACCTCGTGGCGCAACATCGCCTCCTCGATCTCCTTGACGAACAGCCCCTTGCCGCCCACCATGGCCAGGGGAACATCGACGATCTTATCCCCCTTGGTGATGATCTTGACCAGCTCCACGCTGCACTGGGGGTATTCGGCCTCGATCCGGCCCTTGATCCAATTGGACTGGGCCAGGGCCAACAGGCTGGCGCGGGTGCCGATCCGGATAATTTTCTGCATATGGGGTTTCCTCAACTCAACGGTTACGGGTAGCTTAATCGATTTTGGTGAAGGCCCGGCTGTTGGCGCCGCAGACCAGGCACTTTTCCGGCGGGGCCGAACCGGCTTCGGTATGGCCGCAAACTTCGCAGACGTAATAGTCGGCCTCGGGCAGATTGTCCAGATTTTCCATGGCCTGGCGATACAGTTCGGCGTGGGTTTTCTCCACCTTGTTGGCGTGGGTGAACGACATCTCCGCCGCCTTGTTGCCCTCGGCCTTGGCGACCTCGATCATGGGGGGGTACATCACCTCAAACTCATGCAACTCCCCTTCCATGGCCACCCGCAGGTTATCTTTGGTGTCCCCGATCGCCTTCAGTGCCCGCAGATGGGCGTGGGCATGGATGGTTTCGGCATGGGCGGCGGCCCGGAAGAGCCTGGCCACCTGGGGATAGCCGTCTTTGTCGGCTTTTTTGGCAAAAGCCAGGTATTTACGATTGGCCTGGGATTCCCCGGCAAAGGCAGCCCACAGATTCTCTTCGGTCTTGCTCATGGCGTAAATCTCCTGGTCTGAATCAATAATTATGATTAAGCTTGTGAAGGCAGTCCGCTAAAATAGTTATTATCGATCGGAATTGCAAGCAGAAGCAGGAAAAACGATTTTACAGGTTCCAGCGCCATGATTTTCAAGTTTATCCTTTACCCATGGTTTTGTCTCCTCGCCATTTTCCCTTCGTCATTGGCCGCGGCGGTGCTGCCGGCTTCGATCTTTGAGGATGGCGGCTATCTGGTGACCAGGGGGGGGGGAATCGTGGCGGCCCGTAATCCGGAACGGTTGCTGGTGCCGGCCAGCACCTGGAAGATCGCCACCGCCCTGCTGGCCCTGGAACGGCTGGGACCCGATTACCGTTTCGCAACCCACTTCCATCTGGGCATGGGCGATCTCTACATCCGGGGCTTCGGTGACCCCCTGTTGGTCTCGGAAGAGGTGGCCCTGATCGCCACCCGCCTGACCGGCCTGGGGGTAAAGGAGATCGGCGATATTGTCCTCGACGATTCCTTTTTTCAACTGGAGCGGGCAACCCCGAACGGAGCCGGAGTATCCCTGCGCTCCTACGATGCCGCCAACGGCGCCCTGGTGGTCAACTTCAACACCATCAACATCACGGTGGATCTCCAGGGCATGGTCAGCTCCGCCGAGGAACAGACCCCCACCCTGCCGGTGATGAAAGCCAAGGCCGGGGGGTTGGCCCCCGGCACCCACCGGATCAACCTCTCCCAGCAGCGGCAACACAGCCTGGCTTACGGGGGAGAACTGTTTGCGGAGATGCTCCGGCGACAGGGGGTAAAGGTGAACGGTACCATTCGGGCGGGAACGGTGCCCGCCGGAGGGCAACCGGTTTACCGCCATCTCTCCTCCCGGCCGCTCAGCGAAGCGGTGGCGGCGATGCTGCTCTACTCCAACAATTTCATCGCCAACCAACTGCTCCTGGCCAGTGGCGCCGCCACCTTCGGCGAGCCGGCCACCTGGGAGAAAGGACGGGAGAGTCTGCGGCTCCACCTGGAGGAGATGGGGCTCAAGGAGGGAAGCTTCCTGGTGGAAGAAGGATCCGGACTGAGCCGGGGCAACCGGATCACTCCTTCGGCCCTGCTCCGCTTGCTGGAACTATTCAGACCTTACGCCCAACTGCTGCCCGCCGACCAGGGGCGTCTCCTCAAATCGGGGACCTTGACCGGAGTCTATGCCTATGCCGGTTATTTCAACAACGGCGGCACCCTGGACCCCTTTGTCCTGATCCTCAACCAGAGCGCCAACCGGCGGGACCGGGCCTTGGAGTTGCTGGAGAAGCACTATCGGCAAGCCCAGACCCGCTGAAAATTCACTCAACCGGAATGGCGCAACAGGGTGATGGTCTCCAAATGGTGGGTCTGGGGGAACATATCGATCAGTTGCATGCCCGCCACCCGGTACCCTTTTTGGCCTAGAACCGCCAGATCACGAACCATGGTGGCCGGATCGCAGGAGATCATGATGATGCGGGAGGGCCGGGGGTCCCCAACTGCGCGAACCAGCTCCAGGCAACCTCCCCGGGGGGGATCAAGCAGCAAGATATCGGGATTAACCCCGGCGGCATAAAGGGCGGCCAGGCCCTCCTGGGCCCCGGCCCGGTTGAATCGGCAGTTTTCAATGCCGTTGGCCTGGGCGTTGCGTATGGCTCCACGAATGGCGGCGGCCTGGATATCCACCCCGTACACCCGGCCACAACCCAGGGCCAGAGGCAGGGAGAAGTTGCCCATGCCGCAATGGAGATCAGCCAGGACCTCGTCGCCCGCCGGCTGGAGCAGCTCAAGCAGGCGGGCCAGCAACCGCCGGTTCTGCCCCTCGTTGACCTGACAAAAAGCGGTGGGCTCCACGGTCAATTCCAGGGAGCGGCCGGCTATGGCGGCGGGGAAAAGAAAGTGGAGCCGCAGTTGCTCGCTTCCATCACGCCCCCGGGCCCCCGATTGCCGGTCGATAAAAGGGCCGGCCTGATGCCCAACCGGCAGAAAAGCGATCCCTTTCAGTTGCGCCAGCTCCCGGCAAAGCTGCCAGGCGGCCTCTCTCTCCGCCGGCCGGGGCCGGCGCCGGTGGTGAAGCAGCAGGACCACCTGCCCGCTTTGCGGATCCAGGCTGAACTCCAGGGCCTGGCACTGGTCCGCCAGCCGTCGCCAGGAAGAGCTGGCCGGCAGTTGCCGCCAGACCTGGTTGATGGCCGGGCGGGCCAAGAGACATTGCTCCACCTCGGTGAACCGATGACTGCCGGCCTGAAAAAAGCCCAGGCGGCCCTCGGCCACCTGGAGCCTGATTCGCTGGCGATAGTTAAACTCCTGCTCCGAGGCCAGCGGGGGAGCTAAAACCGGCTCCACCTGGGCGTCCAGGCCGTGGCGCTGCAGCAGTTCCCGCAAGATCTGCTGCTTTAACTCCAGTTGGCTGGGATAGTTGGCGTGTTGCAGGTCGCAACCGCCGCAACGCTCATACCATGGACAGGGGGGCAAGCGGCGCTGGGGGCTGGGCTCCAGCAACTCCACCAGACTGGCCTCCTGGTAGCTGCGGTGGCTGCGCCGCACCTTGACCCGCACCAGTTCGCCGGGCAGCACCCCCGGCACCAGGACCGTGCAGCCATCCTCCCGGCGGCCCAGACCCAGGCCGCCGGCCACCACCTTTTCGACGCGGAGTTTCAATAATGCTGATCGGCGTAATTCAACCAGCCGCCGGCCTCCACCAGCCGCCGGTCAAACTCGTTGATGGTGAAGGGAAATTCGGCCTCCCGCTCGCCCCTGGCCCGCAGCTTGCCCGCCGCCAGGTCAACCTCGATTTGCACCTCGCCCCCCAGATTGAACAGGGTATCGAGATCGGCTGGGGGCAACTCGATGGCCAGCAACCCGCAGTTGAACATATTCTGGCGGAAGATCCGGGCGAAGCTGGCGGCGATCACCGTGTTGATTTCGTTGACCTCAAAAACCCAGACCGCGTGTTCCCGGGAGGAACCACAGCCGAAATTGGCCCGGCTGACAATGACGTTCTTGCCGGCCAGATCACGTTGGGGATCAAAGCCCCCCAGTTTCAGGTCTTCCAGGACGTAGGGCTGGAGGGCCATCTTGGTGATCTCGGTGAGATACTTGGCCGGAATGATCTCGTCGGTGTTGATATCGCTGCGATCCAGGAACAGGGCCTGGCCTCCAAATTCTCTCATCTTACTTAGCTCCCATTGCCAGCATTTTACGGGGATCGGTGATATGACCGGCCACGGCGGCGGCGGCGGCGGAGAGCGGACTCATCAGGTGCACGATCCCCCCCTTGCCCATCCGGCCGTTAAAGTTGCGATTGGTGGTGGAAGCACAGATCTCGCCCTCGGCCAGCACCCCGTTGCTCATTCCCAGACAGGCGCCGCAGGTGGGGTTGGTGATGCAGAAGCCGGCCTCCATGAAAACCTTGATCAGCCCCTCTTCCAGGGCCTGGGCATAAACCTTGGGAGTGGCCGGCACCAGAATGGCCCGCACCTGCTCGGCGATTTTACGGTCCTTGAGTACCCGGGCCGCCTCCCGCAGATCCTCGATCCGGCCGTTGGTGCAGGAGCCGATGTAGACCTGGTCCACCGGGGTACCCTCCATCCCGGTGATATCCTTGACCTCGTCGGGCTTGAAGCCGTAGGTGGCCTGGGGGACCAGCTCCGAAACATCAAAGGTCAGTTCCCGCTCGTAAACGGCATCGGGATCGGAGTGCCAGCGGGCAAAGTCGGTCACCGCCGCCTCGATGGAGTCATACTGCTCCTGAATAAAGGGCCAGAGGTATTCGGCGGTGGTCCGGTCGGGCAGACAGATGCCGCAGGTGGCCCCGGCCTCGATGGCCATGTTGCAGAGGGTCATCCTGGCTTCCATGCTCATGGCCGTGACCACCGGGCCGACAAACTCCAGCACCCGGTCGGTGGCGCCGTTGACCGTGATCTCCTTGATGATCTTGAGGATCACATCCTTGGCATAGACCCCGGCCGCCAGCTCTCCCTTGATCGTGACCCGGAAGGTTTTGGGCAGGCGAAAGGAGCAGACCCCTTTCAAAATACCCACCTCCAGGTCGGTGGTGCCCACCCCGGCGGCAAAGGCCCCGAAGGCTCCGTGGGTGCAGGTGTGGGAATCACCCATGATCACCGTATAGCCCGGACGGATAAAGCCCTTCTCCGGGAAGAGGGCGTGGCAGACCCCATTCTGGCCGATATCGAAAAAATCCCTGATCTGGTGGCGGCGGGCCCAGTCACGGAGAATTTTGCCCTGGGTGGCGGTTTTGGAATCCTTGGCCGGGGTGACGTGGTCGATCACCGCCTTGATCTTATCGGGATCGAACACCCGGTCCAGACCGCGCGCCTCCAAGTCGGTGATGGCAATGGGGGTGGTGATCTCATGGCACATCACCACGTCCAGATCGAGAATAATATTCTCGGGGGTGGGAGTATCACGGCGGTGGGCGGCAAAAATCTTTTCAACGATGGTCTGGGACATCGGTTTCTCCAAAAAAAAAATTACAGTTTGGGCAGATTGCGGGTCGCTTCGGCAATCGCCTCGTCGGGCAGGGCGTAATTCTGCAACTCCCCGGCGAAAAATTTCTCATAGCTGGCCAGATCAAGCAAGCCATGGCCGGAGAGATTAAAGAGAATGGTCTGGGGTTTGTCCGGTTCGCGGGTTGCCTCGATGATCGCCGCCCGGACGGCGTGGCATGATTCCGGGGCGGGAATAATTCCCTCGGTACGGGCAAAGAGGGTGCCGGCTTCGAAGCACTCCAACTGGTGAAGGGCGGTGGCCTCCATCAGATTTTCCCGCATCAGGGCGCTGATCACCGGCGCCATGCCGTGGTAGCGCAAACCACCGGCGTGGATCCCCGGCGGCATGAAATCGTGGCCCAGGGTGTACATGTAAAGCAGAGGGGTGCGCTGGGAAACATCGCCGAAATCGTAGGCGAAGCTGCCCTTGGTCAAGGTCGGGCAGGAGGTGGGCTCCACCCCCAGCAGGCGGATCTTCCGGCCGGCCAGCTTGTCCGGCAGAAAGGGGGAAGCCAGGCCGGCAAAGTTGGACCCGCCCCCACAACAGCCGATCACCACGTCGGGATAATCGCCCACCATGGCCAGCTGCTCCTTGGCCTCCAACCCGATTACCGTCTGGTGGAGACAGACATGGTTGAGGACCGAACCCAGGGCGTACTTGGTGTCATCCCGGGAAACCGCGTCCTCCAAAGCCTCGCTGATGGCAATTCCCAGGGAACCATGGGTATCGGGGTCTTTGGCCAGAATCGCCCGACCGGTGGGGGTGTCGGGGCTGGGGCTGGGAACGATCTCGGCCCCGTAGGTGTTCATCATCACCTTGCGGTACGGTTTCTGATCGTAGGAGACCCGCACCATATAAACCTTGCACTCCAGTCCGAACTTCTGGGCGGCAAAGGAGAGAGCGCACCCCCACTGCCCGGCCCCGGTTTCGGTGGCCAGCCTCTTGACCCCTTCCCGCTGGTTGAAATAGGCCTGGGCCACGGCACTGTTGGTCTTGTGGCTGCCCGAGGGTGAAACCCCTTCATACTTGTAGTAGATCTTGCTTTTGGTCTTGAGGGCGTCCTCCAGAAAAGTGGCCCGAATCAAGGGAGAAGGCCGCCAGATCTGCCAGATATCGAGAACCGGTTCGGGGATGTCGATCCAGCGCTCGCCGCTCATCTCCTGCTCCAGCAGGCCCATGGGGAAAATCGCCCCCATCTTGTCGGGGCCGATGGGCTGGCCGGTGGCCGGATCCAGGGGTGGTGCCACCCCGTTGGGGATATCGGCGATTACGTTGTACCACCGCTTGATCCGACGGTCGGCTGGGAGATCGATCTGCTTCTGCCGCATGGATTGAGCCTCCTAAAAATCTTCAAAGTCGTCTTCGTCGAAGGGGATCACCTTCTCTGCCCGCCTTCCCTTTTCCACGGTGGCAGCGCCGCCGGCTGCCACGGGAGGGGCCACCCGGCTCCCGGCACGGGCCGATTTGGGGGCGGCGGACTTTTCTTTACCATCATCGGCGCCCGAGGGCAACGCCTTCATGGACTTGGAGCCACCCTTGCCACGGGGGGCGAGGGGACGACCGGATCTGTGATCTTCCAGGCTCCGGCGGGGCAAGGACGCCCCGACAATTCCAGCCAGCTCCCGGATCAGGGTGTTGATCTCGGTGGCCTGGCCGGAAAGCTCCTCGCTGGCCGAGGCGGCCTCCTCGGAGATGGCCGCGTTGCTCTGGGTCACCTGATCCACCTGGGAGACGGCGAGGTTGATCTGGTTAACCCCCTGGGCCTGCTCATCGCTGGCCACCGCGATCTCCTTGGCCAGCTGGCTGACCTTGTTGACCCCCTCCACGATCTTGATCAGGATCTCCTTGACCTGGGCCGCCGCCGCCACCCCGTTGTCGGCATTTTTCTGCGACTGCTCGATGAGCTGAGCGGTATTGCGGGCCGCCTCGCTACTGCGCTGGGCCAATGCTCGCACCTCGTCGGCCACCACCGCGAAACCGGCTCCCGCCTCACCGGCCCGGGCCGCCTCCACCGCCGCGTTCAAGGCCAGCAGATTGGTCTGGAAGGCGATCTGGTCGATGGTCTTCATGATCACCGCCGTTTCATCGGCCGAGTGTTTGATGCTGCTGATCGCCTCCCCCATCCGCTCCATGCTTTGCTGGGCGGTTTCCGCTGAATTGCGGGCATTTTCCGCCATCTGACTGGTCTGCTTTACATTGTCGGCATTGAGCCGGGTCATCGACGACATCTCCTCCAGGGAGGCGGAGGTCTCCTCCAGGGAGGCCGCCTGGTTGCCGGCCCCATCGGCCAACTCGTGGCTGGCAGCGGAGACTTGGGTGGCGGCATCCATCAGATTGCTGGAGTTGCCGGCCAGATCTTCGATGATCTTGGAGATCGGCCGAATCACCGAATTGGAGACCACCCGCAACACCAAGGTGGCAAAAAGCAGGGCCATCAGGGCCAAGCCACCAACCACAATCCAGGTGGCTTTAGCCACCGCTTGCTGCAGCTGCAGATCGGCGGCTTCCAAGGATTGGATCACCTGAAAGGCCCCATGCAGCTCACCCACCTTCCAGTTTTCCATCCGGCCTCCGGTGGGGTCGATCCCCCGGTCATTACCCCAGAGAGCCGTGGAGTTGGCAGGATCACCATGGCAGATCAGACAGGTTTCGGTGAGCCGTACCGCCCGGAAGTAGCGCACTGAGTTGGTGCTCTCATCGATCTCGTAGTATTCGTTGAGACTCTGTTCGGCCATGGTCCGCAGGGCCCTGGCCTCCAGGGGGTCGGGCTGATTGCGGGGATTACGGGGGTTAAACTTGGGCACCCGGAAGGTATAACCCCCCTCCTCCGCCTTACGCATGGCCGCGTTCCAGGCCGAAACCACCGGCACGGTGGCCAGAATCTTATCCTGCTGGCCCTGGGCGGCAAAGGTCCGCAACTGTTCGGTGGAAAAAAGTCCCATGCGCCATTTGGCCTCCATCTCCTCCCGGGCGGACTCGGCGGTAAGGCAGATGGCCCGGGCCTTATCGGTGAAAGCCGTCAGGGTCTTTTCCCGCGACTCCGCCATATAAAGCCGAAACAACACAATGATGAGAATGGTGGGCAACACCACCCCCAGCAGCACGATTTTGCCCCGTAACGACCACTGTTTCATCCCCATTTCCGCCAATCCCTCAGCAATTGAATGATTACCGTTAACAAGATAGCCTGGAGCAAAGTTAGCATTTAGCGGCCGAAAAAAACAGGAATAATTTTCAAGTTAAGTTAAATAATCGCCGGGCGTTGGCGGTGGTGGCGGCGGTTAACTCCGCAAGGGAACACCCCTTCAATTCGGCAATTTTGGCGGCTATAAAAGTAAGAAAGGCTGGTTCGTTACGCTTGCCCCGATGGGGCACCGGGGCCAGGAAAGGACCGTCGGTTTCCAGCAGGAGGCGGTCCAGGGGTACCCGGCTCACCGCCTCGCGCAGAGTGGCAGCCGTTTTGAAAGTAATCACCCCGGTGATCGAAATATAAAACCCCATATCGATGACCTGCTCGGCCAGGGCGGCATCCCCGGAAAAGCAGTGCATCACGCCGCCGGCGGGCAAGGGGCCAGCCTCATTGAGGATGGCCAGGGTGTCGGCATGGGCTTCCCGGTCGTGAATGATCAGCGGCAGGCCCAACTCCCGGGCCAACTGGACCTGGGCCGCGAAATGGCGCCGTTGCAAGGGGGCCGGTGAATACTCCTTGGCGTAGTCCAGACCGATCTCGCCATAGGCCACCACCGGCGGAGACGAGGCCAATGCCCGCAACCGCCGGTAATCACCCTCCACCAGTTCATTGACATGGTGGGGGTGGACCCCGACGGTGGCATGGACTTTCAGGTTGGATTCTTCACCCACAGCCGTTTGGGCCAGGGCCACCGCCTGGCGGGAGGTGGGCAGATCAATCCCCACGGTGATGATCTCCACCACCCCGGCCTCTTCGGCCCGGGCCAGCATGGCGGCGTAATCGTCCTGATAATCGGGAAAATCCAGGTGACAGTGGGTATCGATCAGCGGGAAAAAAGAGGAACTGGCTGACTGCGGGGGGGCGGGCCTGGTTTGGGCGGTCACGGTTTGCTCCTTCGGGCGGCGGGTTTAAACGGGGAGAAATTTCTACCAGATTTGCAGCGATCTGGCAATCTCCCCGTGGCCGCTTATCTCCGCCAACCCAACAATACAGGCCCGTTTAACCGCAGCGCAGCCGGCGGCCAACCATCAGGTCAGGATGGGGTCACCCGCCTTGGCCTCGCCACCCTCAATCACCCGGGCGAACAGGCCCTCCCGGGGCATGATGCAGTCGCCGGTGGCCTTTTTGATGGCACAACCGGCATTGTGGCACTCCTTGCCGATCTGGGTGATCTCCAGAATCACCTGCTCCCCAATCCGCAGCCGATCCCCCACCTTCAAGGCCGTCAGATCGATTCCCCGGGTGATGATATTCTCGGCGAAGGCGCCGTTTTTAAGGGTGGGCAGCACCTTTTTGACGTTGTCGATGGATTCACCGGCCAAAAGAGAGACCTGGCGGTGCCACTCACCGGCATGGGCGTCGCTCTCCAGCCCCCATTCCCGTTTCAGGGTAACCCTGGCCTGCTCACGCTTGACAATCCCCTTTTTTTCGCTGGTGCAAACCGCTTCCACATATGCCATCGTCGTTCTCCTCAAGAGCAATTAATTGGCTTCAACCGTTGAACACAAGACTGGGAGAGCAAGTTCAACCGCCGATTGCTGCCATGGACGGTTCAGATTTTCGGGCGGAAAAACGCTCCGCCTCGTGGCCATTGACAAAGCGTTTACTTACGCTGGCGACAATGGCCCGCTTGATCTCGTCATCGTCGGCGCCGCTCCGCAACATCTGTTTCAGATCAAGGGTCCCGTCGTCGTAGAGGCAGGTTTTAAGAATTCCGGCCGGGGTTATTCGCACCTTGTTGCAACTTTTGCAGAACAGGCGGGAGTAGCCCTGGATCACCCCCAGCCGGCCCTGGTGATCCGGCAGGGCGAAGAGGCGGGCAGTGGTGGGCGCCTGGCCAGGCGGAATTTCGGTCAGATCGGGAAAAATTCTATTCAGTCGAACAATCAGATCGCCATCACCCAAACCCGCCGATCCCGCCGTGCCGGAAAAAGGCATTCTTTCGATAAAACGAAGAGTAACCGGTTGGCTCTCCGTCAGTGCCACCAGGCGGACAATCTCTTCATCGGTGGTGTCTTCAAGAACCACGCTGTTGATCTTAAAGGGAATGGCCCGGGCAATGAGGCCCTGCAGGGTTTCCAGGACCGGATCGAGGAAATCCCGCCGGGTAATCCGCTGGAATCTTGCCCCATCCAGGGTATCGAGGCTTAAATTGACCCCACTGACCCCCATTGCGGCCAGCTCATCGAGATAGCGGGCGGTTTTAACCCCGTTGGTGGTGATATGGAGGAACTTCAGGCCAGCAATTCGGCGAATTCTGTTCAGAAAGGGTACGCAGCCCCGCCGGGAGAAGGGTTCACCACCGGTCACCCTCACCTTCTCCACTCCCAGATCACAAAAAATCTCCACCAGGCGCTGGAGTTCCTCCAGGGTCAGGATCTGATCATGGGGTATGAAGGGCACCCCTTTGGCGGGGCGACAGTAACGGCAACGGAGATTGCAACGGTCGGTGATGGCCAGCCGCAGGTAGTTGATGCGGCGGCCATGGTCATCGATCAGGGACGCGGGAGGCATGGTCGCGGCAACCGGGCCGGACACTTGCAGAATATGAGGTGCGGACATGCTTTCTCCTTTCCAAACAAGGGAGGCGGGGCCGTTTCCAACCGCGCCCTATCGGCCGCGAACCTTACCGCAAGAAAACGGCTTAGGCTCTCAGGCTCGGAGACTTTTATAATTCAGATATGTTACGCGGTTTTATCCTCGATCTGCTCGGGTTCACGCAAACCTTTTTTAAAGGAGGAGATCCCCTTGCCCAGACCGGCTCCCAGCTCGGGCAACTTTTTGCCCCCGAAAACCAGGAAGGCAATAACCAGTATCACCATCAGCTCCGTCATCCCCAGACCAAACATATCGCTTCCTCCTTCCAGTTGCCGCGGTTAGGCCGCGGTTCCGTGGTCACAACCCACCTCGCTTTGGGCCAAAGGGGTAACCGCCTCATAAAAAGGGGCGATCTCCCGGATAAAGGACTCCAGAGATTCGGCCAAAGCAAGGTAAAAACCACTATTCGTACCTTTTTTCACTTTAACACAAAAAGCCGGGACCCAGGAACTTAAATAATCACGGAAAAATTCCGCCTGGTCGGCGACCAGCCGCAGCACCCGATCCGGCTCTCCGTTTGCCCAGGCCTCCGCCTCACCAAGACAGAGGTAATGCATGAACTCCAGCTCCAGGGCGATGTGATCGGGAGCTTCCATCACTTCCAGCTCAAGCCCGCTTTCCCGGTACCGTTTTCGCACCGCCACGGTGGTGTCACCCATCAACCTGCCGCCCTGCTCCAGATAGACCGAACCATAGGGCGGGGCAAGTAGCTCAAACGGACCGACAAAAAGCCGGGCGTACTCCACCAGCAACTCCTCCTGACCCGTGGCCTGCAGGGCCTTTTTCATGGCCAGGGTGGAGATCGCCGAATCTTCGCAGCCAAAGGCCGACAACAACGAGGCCAGGTTGTCGCACAAGCGCTCCTCCAGAAACAGCTCCCGATCCGGCTCATAAAAGCAGGCGGCGAGTAACTTGAAGCAATCGGCCCGCTGCATTTTCATCTCCCTGACTTTGGTCATGGTGCAAATATCCCGGTATTAAAATATGGCCAGGGTGGACACCCCGAGGCGCCCACCCCGCCGCTGTGGATCAGGAGCGAACGCTGTACTCCCGAATGTAAAAGACATTGGGTTTGGTCCCGGCCTCCGGTTTGAGCACGCTAGGCTTATACTTCTTGATCAGCCGGGCCACCTCACTGCTGGGGTCGGAGATATCACCGAAGGCGCGGGCCTGGGAAGGGCAAGCCTCCACACAGTTGGGGGGCTGGCCTTTCTTGACCCGATGCTCGCAGAAGATGCACTTTTCGGTGATACCGCCCCGGCGCACATCCTGATAATCGGGATGGCTGTACGCCGTCCGATGGGGCGGGACACTGCCGACCTTGGCGGCCAATTCGGCTCCGGAGGTGGTGATGCCGGGGACCAACTCGCTCTTGTCGGCAAAGATCGGCTGATAGGGCGAGCCGGCCTTATTGTAGGAGATCACGCTGTAAGCTTCACTGTTGGCCGGCACCTCCATTTGGGAGTAGGGGCAGGCCTGCTGGCAAAGGCGGCAGCCGATGCAGCGCTCATCGTTATGCATGGTGATCCCCTCGGGGGTCTTGAACATCGCCTTGGGGGTCACCGGGCAGGCGTCCACACAGGGGGCATTGGTGCAGTGATTACAAAGCACCGGCCGCATGGTGTACTTGGTGTTGGGAAAGGTTCCCTTTACTTCCGGCTGGTAATCAGCCCAGTTATGGGTCTGACCGTTGTTGTACGAAGCGGTGTTGTTGCCGGTTTTGCAGGCCAGGGCGCAGGCCCCGCAGCCCGTGCATTTCTGCAGATCTATAACCATCGCGTATTGCGTCATCGCTTATTCCTCCTTAGGTCCCAAAAGTATGTTAACCCGGTAATCGAGGGTTAGGCCCGCTCGATTTTGACACCGACAAAACCGCTGTTACGGGCGGTGGCGCCGCTCAGACGGTCATAATCGTCGGGCATGATCTCGTTGAAGTTGGCTCCCCGGGGGGTCTTGCCATGCTCGATGGTCGCCACCCGGCCATAGGCCCAATGGCCCTGGCCGTAACATTTGGCAACGGTCCCCGGTTGAACCCCTTCCCACAGGCGGGCCCTTACCTTCAGACTGCCGACGGTCGAACTGACCTTGACCATCTCCCCATCCTTGATCCCCAGCTTTTTGGCGTCGGCGGGATTGATCTGGATCACATCTTCATGGTTGAGATCACCAGGATCGCACTTCTTGAACCCCAGGTACCAGGGCAGGTTACCGCTGCGCCCTTCTCGGTTGAGGCGGGACTTCATGTCGATCAGGTCGAAAGGATAGCTCTTGGAATCGCCATGGCGGATAACCGATTCGTAGTGGGGCACAAAGGCCTTCTCCCCCCGAGCCTCGTAATTGGTCACTTCCAGCACCCGGTCAACCGAGACATTATGGTTGGCGGCATGGGTGTTAAGGGCTTTCTTGAGGGTTTCGCTGTAGAATTCAAACTTTTTGGTCTCGGTGGGGAACCCATCGGCCCACTTCTTACCGAAGGTGAAACGGGGGCTGTTGACCACACCCCGCTCGACAAACTCCTGCCAGCCCTGGGGACGGTCCCCCGGGTAATCCTTATTCTGGGCCGGATCCCAGGCTTTGTGGGACCTGATCTTGGTGGCGTACAGGGCGAATTCTTCACCATTGCTGGGGGCCTTGCCGGTTTCCGGGTCCTTGAAGCTCTTGAGCCAATCCAGCACGTTGGGGAAACCCTTGGCGGCCAGTTTTTCCCCCAGCAACCAGACAAATTCGGTCTCCGCCCCCTTGACTTCGAACATCCGCTCGATCAGCGGTTGCTGGATGGAGGTGTGGCCGTAAAGATTGGCCTTGCTGCGCACCACCGCCCAGTGCTCGCTGTGATGGAGAGCCGCGGGCAGCACGATATCGGCAAACTGGCTCATCTCGGAAGACATAGGGACCAGGTGCACGAAGAAGGGAAGCTTGGCCAGCGCCTTGTCCCAACGCCCCCCCTCGGTGCCGGAAAAGTTGAAATTGCAGAAATAGCCAATGGCCAGCTTGATCTCGTAGGGGTCCTCGGCCAGGATGGCGTTGGCCACGTTGTTGGTCACCACCCCACCCCCGGGCTTGCCGCTGGCCATGGCCGGAAACATGAGGGTGCCGCGCTGGTCGATCTTCTTGCTTTTAGCCCCCTCCTTGGCCAGATCATCCTGGAAGGCGTCGATCTTGGGATAGCCACTGGAAACCCCGCCCATGCCGGTACAGAGGCCTCCCTCGCTGTCGATGGCGCCCACCAGGCCGTTGAGGGCATGGATGGCCATGACCGCGTAGGTGCCCCGGGGCTGCATGTTGGGCCCGTACCAGATGGCGCACTGGGGAGCGGCCTTGGCGAATCCCCGGGCCACCTCGGTGATCTGTTTTTGATCGATGCCGGTGATCTTGGCGGCCCAGGCCGGAGTCCGGTCCTTCAACTCGATATTCCACCACTTGACCAGGCCATTGGTGATCTTTTCGTCAAAGCTACCTTCATCCACGTTTTTGCCGGCCTTGAAGAGGTTTTTGCCATCCTTGAAATCTCCGCAGAACTCCTTGTTCCAGAGGCCTTCGGTAAGGATCACGTGGGCCATGGCCACCGCCAGGGCGCTGTCGGTCTGGGGTTTGAGCGGCAGCCAGTGATGGGCCTTGGCGGCGGTGTTGCTCATCCGGGGGTCGATGGCCACCATGGTGCCGTTTTCCAGCAGGTTGTTGAACTTGGTGATGGCATTGGGAATCTGGCGGTTGGAGGAGACCGGATCGCAGGCCCAGACAATAAGATACTTCATCTTGTCCAGGTCATAATCCCGATAACCCCAGAATCCTTCGGTATAGAAGGAGCCCATCTTCTCCACTTCGGCGCAGATGGCGCTGTGGGAGATATTGTTGGGGGAACCGATCATCTTGGTGAGATCGCTGTAAAGGATGGCATTGTGATCGGAGTAACGGCCGCGCATCAACAGATACTTGTTAGTCTCCTTGTTTTTACGCAGCTCGATGACCTTATCGGCGATGGTATCCATCGCCTCGTCCCAGCTGATGGGCACGAATTTGGGATCCACCCCCCGCCCCTTGACCGGGTTGGTCCGCTTCATCGGGGTCTTGATCCGGTCCGGATCATAAATCTGCTGAATAATCAGATGACCGCGAACACAACAGTAACCGCTATTGGCCTTGCTGAACTGATTGCCCCGAACCTTGGTGGCCCGACCGTTCTGGACAAAAATTTCGATGGGACACCAGGTGGTACAGCCCTGGCAGGTGGATGCCATCCATTTGCCGGGATCTTCCCCGCCAATCTCCCTGCCCTTTGCCTGGGCGAAGGCATTGAGAGCCGAACCTTTGTTCAACGCGACCGCCGTGCCGGCGGCGGCACTCAGTTTCAGGAAATCCCGCCTCTTGATTCTCATCATATCCTCCTCTGGTTAGTAATTTTCCCGATCATTGACTTGTCCCCATCCCCAATCCCCAATACCGAGCAATTAACTTTACGGTTTTCTCAACTCACTCCACATAGCATCAAACGTGCCAGGGTTTGTTTCTGGTGACTAATGTACCGTGCGCAAAAGCTGCTCATGCGAACTTAGTCAACTGATTTGACAACGATTTATGCTGTTATGAAAAGGTTGCCAAAGCGAGAGTCACGGGATTTCCTGATGGGCCAGGAGGAAGGAGCGAGGCGAGGTTGTTACGACAAAGTAACGGTCGGCGGAGCCGACAAACAAAGAGATAGCACGGAAGAACAGCTGGTTGCCGGGAGTTTCACATCTTCAATCCATCCCGACAGGCCAAAGAGTCGCGAGTTTAAAACGGAACATACTGTATTAAGGCGAAAAATCCAAGAAAGGCCCGGTCGGCTGTTACCATAAGGTAACGGCGAGCGGTTTTAGGTCGAGAAAACTCGATCGTCCAATTAATTTTGCGGAAAACTTAAACTTTCAGTTTGTGCGAATTAATTTTTTCCCACAGGGTTTTGCGGCTGATCCCAAGCAGATCGGCGGCCTTGGAGCGGTTGCCGGAAGTGATCCGCAGAATTTTTTCAATATGGGCGCGTTCCGCCTCTCCGACCACCTCGGCCAGGGGCAGCAAGGCACTCTGCCGGCCCATATCTCCCCGGATGTGGGCCGGTAGATCGGCCCGGCCGATGATCTCGGTTTCGGTAAGGGCGATACAACGCTCGACTATATTCTGCAGCTCCCGAACATTGCCGGGAAAGCTGTAACGCATCAGGGCCTCGATGGCTTGGGGATCAAAACTCCTGGTCGTACCGAAACGGTCATTGCACCGCTTGGCGAACTTTTCCACCAGCAGGGGAATATCCTCCGATCTTTTGCGCAGGGGCGGCATCTCCACCGGAATTACGTTGAGCCGGTAAAAAAGGTCCTCCCGAAATCTTCCCTGCCGGACCTCTTCAGCCAACTCCTTGTTGGTGGCCGCCAGAACCCTGACGTCGACCTTAAGGGTATTGGCCCCACCCCCGAGCCGCTCCAGGGTCCGCTCTTCGATCACCCGCAAAATCTTGGTCTGGGTAAGCAGGGGCAGATCGCCTATCTCGTCAAGAAAAATGGTCCCACCATCGGCCAGTTCAAAACGGCCCAGCTTGCGGACTTCCGCCCCGGTAAAGGCCCCCTTTTCATGGCCGAACAACTCAGCCTCGATCAAGGTATCCGGCAGGGCGGCACAGTTGACCCTGACCAGCGGCTTGTCTTTTCGGTCGCTCTGATAATGGATGCTGGAGGCCACCAACTCCTTGCCGGTACCCGACTCGCCGGTGATCAGAACCGTGGAATCGGTGCGGGCCACCCGGGCCAGCAGGGAAAAAACCTTGTGCATCGCCGAACTCTCTCCAATCATGTTGGGGAACGGGCAGTAGCAGGAGGAGAGTTCTTTCCTGAGCCGAACATTGGTCGCGGCAGCATCCTGATGATCCAACGCTCTTTTTACCACCAGAAGCATCGCTTCCAGGGAAAAAGGTTTGGTGATATAGTTGTAGGCCCCCAGCCGCATGGCCTTAACGGCATCCTCAATGGTGCCGAAAGCGGTCATGACGATCACGCTGCTGTTGTCGCCCCGCTCCATTATCCGCTGGAGAATCTCGATGCCGTTACCGTCGGGCAACCTGACATCGGTGATCACCAGGGAGAAGGCGCCCTCTCCCAGGGCCGCCAACGCTTCGGCGCAGGTCGGGACCGCCAGCACCGTGTAGCCTTCGGCGGTGAGGGCATCGGCCAGGCTGATACGCACGATCTTCTCGTCTTCCACAACAATAATACTATGCTTCATCTTCGTTTATGCCTCAGGAATGGAAATGATCAAGGTGGTCCCGGCCCCCGGGGCGCTTTCGATTCTGATTTTTCCCTTATATTTTTTGACCAGCTCGCTGGTCATCCACAAACCCAAACCGGTCCCTTGATCCCCTTTGGTGGTGTAAAACAGGTCGAATATTTTCTCTTGTTCGGCGACGGGGATCCCGACCCCGCTGTCCTTAATCTCCATGAGATAGAGATCTTCCCGTTTTTGGATCGTAAGCTCAAGGGTTCCGCCATTGGGCATGGATTGAACCGCATTCACCAGGGAATTATGCAGAATCTCCTGCAGATCATGGGTGGGAATCGGTAGGACCAGGGCGGGGTCAACCTGGGAGTGATAGCTTATTGCCGAATCCTTCATCCGATAATCAAGCAGCCGCATGATCCGGGCCAGGAGATCCGCCACCGGAACTTCCCTCTCATGGCTGCCCTTTTTGCCGGCCGTCCGCAAAAGCTGTTCCACCGTCTCCTGGATGCTCTCCAGACCTTCCCGGAGCAAGTCGATATATTTTTGCCGGAACGAGGGGTCATGGCCCTGCCTCTCCATCATCCACAGACAATTGAACAGCCCCCCCAACGGGTTGTTGATCCGGTGGGCGACGCGATAGGAGAGAATTCCCAGGGTCGCCAGTTTTTCCGACTGGAGCAGCTTTTCATGGGCTCTCTTCTTGGCCAGGTTGGTTTCCCGAATCCGATCGATCATATTGTTGAAGCTGTGGCCGAGCAAGGCCAGCTCATCACTGCCCCGCACCTCGACCTTGCGGTCCGGCAGCTCACTGTCGATCTCCTGCATGGCCTGGGCCAGGGTGGTGATCGGCAGGATAAATTTCCGATTGAGCATGATAATAAGACCCAGGCCGGCCAGCAGGGCCAGCACCAGGACGGCCACGATCTGGGCGGTCAACAGCCGGGTTGCCAGCTGGATATCCGCCAGGGAAACGGCAAACATAAAGACCCCCCAGCGCTTGCCGCCGATGGACAAGGGCGCGGCAAATTCCAGCACCTCATGCCTTGCCTCCTGATCCCGGGTCCGGTGGACCACCACCTCCTCTCCCATCCCGGCCTCATGGGCAATGGCGCTGCCCATGGTGGTGCCGTAATAGGAGAAGTCGCTGTGGGAAATGACCCGGTTGTTTTCGTCAAGCACCGCCACATAGAGAAAATCCAGATCCTTCCGGCCATAGATCTCCCGAACATAGTTATCGATCAACCCGCCCTCCTCGATCAGGCCGAGTTTTTCATAAATCAGTTCATTGATGATCAATGCCGCCACGGTTTGGGCTAAAATTCGCCCCTGCTTCTCCACGGCGGCGTGCAGGAGATGATGACTGCGCAGGGCCGCCAGGGAGCCCAGGGAGAGGGTCAACAGCCCGATCCCCAGAAAGGTGATCAATAAAAACTTCTGCTGGAGCGAAAGTCCGTAAAAAGGGCGCGGCATGGCTAGAAATCGACCTTGGGGTGACAGCCGATCCCACAGGTAACCGGCACATCGTTGATCATCTTGCGCACCCCGCTGTAGTCCACGTCCGAGGCCGCCACAAAACCGCCCCGCAAATCGGGATCCATTTTTTCCAGAATCCAGCGCCCATCGGGATCGTCATTCATCTGCAGCAACACTTCCTGGACTTTTTTGACCACGGTATAAGGCGCCTGGGGAGAAACCACCACCGGGCCGGTGGGAATGGGATCCGAGACCGCGACAATCTTCAAGCCGTAGGGGGCGTATTTCTCCGCCACCTGCCGCCGCACGGCACCGGCATCATACTCCCCGCTCAGCACCTTCTTGACCACGGTATCGTGGTAGTTGAAGTTTTCATAAGTCTTGAGTTCCTGGAGATGGATATTCTCCCAGGCCAGCATGTAGCGGGGGAACAGGTTACCGGAAGTGGACCAGAGGGAAGAGAAGGCAAAACTGCTTCCGGCCAGTTGGGCCAGCTCATTGATACCGCTTTCCGGGCCGACCACGATAACACTCTGAAAAATCGGTTCTTTGTCGCTGTTCATACTCTTAGCGATGGGCAACGCCCCAAAACGGGAATGGGCGTCGAGGTAGGTTAACGGCCCCAGCAGCGCCAGATGGAACTCCCCCCGCCCCAGTCCGTTGACCACCTCCTGGTAGGAATTTTTCAACACCAGCTCAAATTGAGCCCCGCTCTTCATCCCCAGATAGTCAAGAAAGGGTTGGTATTTTTCGTAGGCAATCCGGGGATTGTCCCAAGGAATGACCCCAAACTTTACCGACCGCTCATCGAGCTCATCAATTCTGGAGCGGGGCGAGGCGAAGAAGACAATATCCTTATCTTCCACAAAATTCTTCATCCCACGAATCAAATCATAATCGGCATCGGCGGCGGGGGCGAACCGGTCGATCCGCATGGCGGCAAGAATCTCCTTGCCCCTGGGATCTTCATGCATCTTAAGCAACGTCTGGCGCATCTTTTCTTTCAAATAAAGGGGTAAACCCGGGGGCACGACCACCGGCGGCATGCCGAATTCGGGCGAACGGTGCACAACCTTCACCTCCGCCGCGTATGGTGAGCCGGTGGCGATCATGTAATCCAAAACCAGTACATCGACCGAGGCCCCGTCGGCCTTCTTCTTGGCCACCATCTCCACCGACTTATTATGGCTGTAACTAAAGAAAAAACGGTCGAAAAAGGTCTCGGCCCTTTCCCCGCGCTGGGCCAGCCAGTATAAGGGGTAAAGTCTGCCGCTGTTGGACTTGGGATCGACAAAGGCGAAAGAGCGATCTTTTAGCTCCTCAAAACTGGTAATCGGGCTGTCGCGATGGGTGATGATTACCGACTGGTAGTAGCTCCTGCCGTCAACAATGGGGGCCACCAAAAGTTCGACCCCGAATTTCTCCCGGTTCAAGATGTAGGAGGCGGAGCAGATAAACGCCACATCCACGCTTTTTTCCTCCAGCATCCGGTCGATCTCATCGTAGGTGGTGCGATGAACCATCTCCCCCGGCAGCTCAAGCTTTTGGGCCAGATAGTCGATGATCTCCTGATAGTACCTGACCACGCTCACCGGGGTCACCATGGAGGCCACCCCGACCCGAAGGTTTTCCGCTCGGCCATCGACGGCGGTCAACGCCATAATGGCGATGGGCAATAACAGGTAACGCAGCAGGGTCTTTTTAAAGAAATATGTCGAGCAGGCCATAATGTTGAGATCCTTGTTTATTATTTTACTGTCAGCCCCATAACAATCTATTTAATCTTGCAAATAACCGGCCAAATAAAAAAAGAGCCCTTTTTCAAAGTGTTAGCGGCATAGAGACATATCCGCCTCCACGGACTGTTACCAAAGCGTAACAGTATAATTCCCCGGCGCGGCGATGGCGAGATCAAAAGAGCAGGATCCGCCGGTTCACCGCCGACCCTTTTGATTGACACCTTGGGAACCGCCGACTAATATCGTCGTTAATTTACCGGGTGTGCCCGCCTTGCCCGGGCAGCGGCAAAAGCGGCAAAAACCGGCCAAAGATGCTTAATTCAGCAAAGTTCCCGCCAGACTTATGACAAACCCCGTGTTGGATGCAATTTATTGTCGGCGCAGTGTGCGCGAATTCACCCCGGAAGAGGTGGATTTGGAGCAGTTGCAGGAGATTGTCCGGGCCGGAATCTGGGCCCCCTCCGGGCTCAACAATCAACCCTGGCGTTTTGTGCTGATCTCCAACCCCCAGATTCGGGAACAGCTGGCCGAACAGACCAGCTACCGGAAAGTGGTGCTGGCCGCTCCGGCCCTGATTGCCGTCTTCCTTGATCAGGAAGCAATGTATGACCAGCTCAAGGACCATCAGGCCGCCGGGGCCTGTATCCAGAACATGCTGCTGGCCGCCGAAGCCCTGGGCCTGGGGGCGGTCTGGCTGGGACAGATCCTGAAAAACAAGGAGCAGGTCCGACAGATTCTGGCGCTTGATGAACGGATGGATTTGATGGCGGTGATCGCCCTGGGTCATCCCGCCCCCCGCCAGCGCCGGTCCCAACGTAAAGCCCTGGATGAATTTATCCTTAAAACCATTTAAACCGTACCAGAGGAGGTTGCCCCCATGTTCCGACAGCTTAGAGGTATCACTTGCCGTTGCCGCCACCTGCCCTTCCTGCTCCTGCTGCTGGCCGCCTTGTTGCTGGCCGGTTGCGCCCAGATGGGCAGTTTCAACAGCGAGGCCAGAAACGAACTGCCGGAAGAGAAGATTCCGCCCCAACCGTACCATCCCGCCGAATTCCGCGACCTGTTGATTCCCAGCGAGCTGGACTGGGTACGGGACAAGAGCATGGTGGTTAAAACCGATTCCTTTGCCGGCGGAGTGCTCTACTTTACCGGTCGGGTGGAGGTCAACTCCCTCACCGATTACTTCATCACATCCATGCGCAACAGCGGCTGGAAGCTGGTTGGGTCGGTTAAATACAAGGATGTCCTGATGGCCTTCAACAAGCCTTACAAAACCTCAACCATCGTCATCAGCGAAGCAGAAATGGGCCGCCGGGCCAATGTCAGCATCTACATCACCGAGGAGATCGTAAAAGAGAAGGGAAGCCAGCCTGAAGCCGCCACCCCGCAACCCAGGCCCTTCTCCTTCTGAGGTTTAACGTGTCATCTCTGCTCACCGACAAACGGATCCTGCTGGGGATCAGCGGCGGCATCGCCGCCTACAAGACGGCGGACTGGACCAGAAATCTGCGCCGGGAGGGGGCTGAGGTCAGGGTGATGATGAGCCGGGCAGCCGAGCGCTTCATCACCCCCTTGACCATGGCCGCCCTTTCCGGCCACAAGGTCCACAGCGATATCTTCGCGGCCGACGACGCCGAACGGATTCCCCACATCAGCCTGGGTCGCGAATGCGATCTGGTCCTGCTGGCGCCCGCCACCGCCAACACCATCGCCCGGCTGGCCCACGGCCTGGCCGATGGTCTGTTGACCGCGGTGGTGCTGGCCGCCAAGGCCAAAGTGCTGATCTGTCCGGCAATGAACAGCACCATGTATCAACACCCGGCCACCAGAGCCAACCTGGAACGGCTGGTCCAGTTCGGTTACACGGTCATCCCGCCCGAATGCGGTGAAATGGCCTGCGGCGATCAGGGGCCGGGGCGCCTGGTCGAATGGGAGACGGTACGCCAGGAGATCATCACCGCCCTGACCCCCCAGGACCTGCAAGGCAAAAAGGTGCTGGTCACCGCCGGCCCCACCTGGGAGGCCCTGGACCCGGTGCGTCTGTTGACCAGCCGGGCCAGCGGCAAGATGGGCTACGCCCTGGCCACGGCGGCTAAAAGGCGCGGGGCCGAGGTAACCCTGGTCAGCGGCCCGGGCAACATCGCCAACCCCACCGGTGTTGAAGTGATCCCGGTGATCTCAGCCGGCCAGATGCACGAGGCCGTGCTGAGCCGGGCGGAAAGGATGGATGTGATCATCAAGGCTGCGGCGGTTTCCGACTATCGGCCGGCCCATTATGATCCCCACAAAATCAAAAAGGATGCCAGTGACGCCGCCTTGCCTCTGGCCGCCAATCCTGATATCCTGCGGGAATTGGGGGAGAGGAAGAAAGGGGCCCGGTGCTTTCCCCTGCTGGTCGGTTTCGCGGCCGAGAGCTACAACCATCTTGAAGAGGGGCAGCGCAAGCTGCGGGCCAAGAACCTGGACCTGATCGCCATCAACGATATCAGCGCCGATGACGCCGGTTTCGCTGTGGATAACAACCGGGTCACCCTGGTGGACCGCAACGGAGCCGTGGAGGAGTTGCCGCTCTTAAGCAAGGAGGAGGTTGCCCACCGGATCCTCAATGCCATCCTGAGACTCAACTGAATCAACCCGTGGGGAACAAGGAGGAGAAAATGAGCACCATCCGAATCAAGGGCATGACCTGTGCCCATTGCGTGGCCTCGGTAACCAAGGCTCTCAGCGATATCAGCGGAATCAGCAATGTCCACGTTTCCTTGAGCGAGGGGGTGGCCAGCTTCGAATCGAACAGGGAGGTGCCGCTGGAGACGATCCGCGAGGCGATCCACAAAATCGGCTTCGAGGTGGAATGACCGTTTTCCCCCGCTAGTCGGCCTGATCCCCGAAGATTGCCGTCAGCAGTTGCCGATTCTCCTGGCAGTCGCGGGTCACCACCATGGTATCGACACTGCAGGCATTGAGGGCCTCGTTTACTGATACCGTGCCTTCGGCGGAGTCCTTGCGGCCGGTGAAGGGCAGGATATCCGGCCCCCGCCGGCATTTGCTGTTGACATTGACCCGGCACACCAGGTTGAGCAGCGGCCGAACCAGCCGGGCGATCCTCTCCTGCTCCCGCCCGAAGATACTCACCTGCTGCCCGAAGCGGGAGTGGCGGAGATAAGCCAGGGTATCCTCCTCCCCCCGAAAAAAGCTCACCGGCACCAGCGGCCCGAACTGCTCCTCATGATAGAGCCGCATCTCCGGACCCACCGGATAAACCACCGCCGGGGTCATAAAGGTCCGGCAAACCCGCCCCCCTCCCCGATTAACCACCTTGGCGCCCTTGGCCAGGGCATCCTCCAGTAACTGAACCAGATAATCGACTCGAGCCGGCTCCGGCAGCGGGGTGATCCGCACCCCGGGCTGCCAGGGCATCCCCCCGGGCAGCTCCTCCACCGCCCTGACCAGTTTTTCCAGAAAGGTGGGGCCGATTTCCTCCTCCACCAAAAGCATTTTAAGGGCGGTACAGCGCTGGCCGTTAAACCCCAGGGCGCCCAGCACCGTCTCGGCCACCGCGTTCTCCAGATCGGCGTCGGCCAGCACGATTGCCGCGTTCTTGGCCTCCAGACCCAGCAGGCAACGCAAACGCCGAGGCTGGGGGTGCTGGCGGCGCAACAGATCAGCCACCCGGCCGGAACCGATGAAGGCCAGCAGATCGATCTTGCCGCTGCGCATCAGGGGCAACAGCACCTCCTCCCCTTCCCCGTAAAGAATATTGATCACCCCGGGCGGCAACAGCTCCTTTAAGGCGGGCAGCAGCAGCCCGTGGAGCAGCACCCCCAACCGGGGCGGCTTGTAGATCACCGTATTGCCCATCAAGAGAGCGGGAATCAGGATGGTGAAGGTTTCGTAGAAGGGGTTGTTGCTGGGCCCCAGACAGAGGGCGACCCCCAAGGGCGCCCGGCTGCCGCGCACCAGAACCCCCCGGCAAGCGACCGGCTCGGCCACCCCCTCTTCCCGCTGGCGCATGGCGGCCAATGTGGCCTCCAGGTAATCCAGGGTACGGCTAAACTCCATCTCCGCTTCGGCTTGGGCTTTGCCGATCTCCCAGACCAGCAGCCTCACCACCTTGGCCTGCTGGGCCCGCATCCGATCAGCCAGCAATTGCAGGCGAGCCATCCGCTCGCAAGGCGACATCTGCGGCCACTGGCCCAGGCCGCCATCGTAGGCCTCCAGGGCGGCCTCCAGGGCGGCGGCGGCTTCGGCCTCGCCCATCAGGGGATAACTGCCCAGCCGCACGGGGCGCAGTCCCGCCTCCCCCGGTTCCGCAGCCGCCAGGTAAATGGGGGAGAAAACCTCCCGCACCGGCCCGCTCCAGGTCAGCAGCCGGCCGCCGCAAAGGTAGACGCGCTGCTCGCTGGCTTCCGGAACCGGGCAGGTAGCGGGCACTTGGTCAGGGGTGGGGAAAATTGTCGCCAAAGAGGGGTTGTTATCGATCATGGTCCCATTATCATTACATGCCAGAAAACGCTTAGGGCGCAGAGCCCCGGAGAATAACGCGCCTGAATAGGTTTGACAATGCGATTTCCGCAAAGCTGTTGCTTTGTCCGGGACGGCTGACTATTCTCTGGCTGGCAGGTTACCACCACCGGAGGGAGAAACATGGAGAATTTTGAACAACTGCTGGAAAAATCCACCGCCGTGCATGGGCATATCTGTGCCGGCCAGGTGATTGGAGTACGACTGGCCATGATCGGCCTGCGCGAGATCGGTATCGACGACCCCCGCGGCGGCCAGCGCAAGGATTTTTATGTGCTGGTGGAGATCGATCGCTGCGCCACCGACGCCATCCAGAGCGTCACCGGCTGCACCCTGGGCAAACGCTCCCTCAAGTGGCTGGACTATGGGATCATGGCAGCCACCTTCGTCAACCTCAAAACCGGCCGGGCGGTGCGGGTGACCGCCCGGGAAGAGGCCCGGGAACAAGCCGCTAAATATTGTCCCGAGATCAGCGACCGGGCCAAACAGCAGCTTGAGGCCTACCGCCTTATGCCCGAAGAGGAGTTGTTTGCCGTTCAGCCGGTGAGAGTCGAGGTCCCCCAGGAGGACCTGCCGGGCAAACCCCTGCGGCGGGTCCAATGCCAAAGCTGCGGAGACTGGGTGCAGGATTGCCGGGAAGTAAGCGGCCAAAAGGGAGAGACCCTCTGCCGTCCCTGCGCCCACGGCCGCTATTATCAAGTTATCTAATTGCCTGCAACGAGGGATAGATCATGGCAAAAAGTGTTCCGGTGGCCGAGGCGGTGGGCATGGTGCTGCCCCACGATATTACCGAAATCCGAGCCGGCGAGTTCAAGGGGCGGGCCTTCAAGAAGGGACATGTTATCCGGCCGGAGGATATCGACCACCTGCGCCGACTGGGCAAGGAGCATATCTTTGTCCTGGAGTTGAGCGAAAACGACATCCACGAAAACGAAGCGGCCCAGCTGCTGGCGGCGGCCCTGGCCGGACCGGGCGTGGCGGCGGAGGGTGAACCGGTGGAGGGCAAAATCGCCCTGCTGGCCGCCCACCCCGGGGTGCTGCGAGTGGAACGGGAGGCCCTCTACCGCTTCAACCTGCTGGGAGAGGTGATGTGCGCCACCCTCCACGGCGACACCCTGGTGGCCCAGGGGGAGCAGGTGGCCGCCACCCGGTTGATCCCGTTGACCACCCGGCGCGACATCGTGGACCAGGCGGTGGCCATCGCCCAAGAGTGTGGCGGAATCGTCCGGATCGAGCCGCTCCGGGCCGCCCGGGCCGGATTGGTGATCACCGGCAACGAGGTTTATCACGGCCGAATCAAGGACGCCTTTGAACCGGTGCTGCGGGAGAAGCTGACCGCCATCGGCTCCCGGGTGGTCAGAGTGGTCAAGGCCCCCGACGACACCGGCATGATCGCCGCCGCCATCGGGGAATGCCTGGCCGCCGGCGCCGACCTGATCGTGACCAGCGGCGGCATGTCGGTGGACCCCGACGACGTCACCCGCGGCGGCATCGCCCAGGCCGGAGCCGGCGAACTGGTTTACGGCACCCCGGTTTTACCCGGAGCCATGTTCCTGGTGGGCTATCTGCCGGGGGATTCGGGCCAGCAGATCCCGGTGCTGGGCCTGCCGGCCTGTGGGATGTTTCATCGGATTACCGTCTTTGACCTGATCCTGCCCCGGGTGCTGGCCGGAGAGAAGATCAGCCGGGAGACCATGGCCGCCTTGGGTCACGGCGGTCTTTGCCGCAACTGCAAAAAATGCACCTATCCCGTCTGCCCCTTCGGCAAATAGATTGCGGGGCGGCATGCTTTGAGAAAGTCGGCTCTTTCACCTGCTTCCCTGGGGGCACCGGGTAAAAAGATCCCCCAGCCCAACCGGCCCGCCAGCAAAAAAGAGATCTTCGGTTGGGCGATGTTCGACTTCGCCAACCAGGCCTATACCCTGCTGATCATCACGGTGATTTTCGGTGATCTTTTCACCAGAATCATCGTCGGTGACCAGGAGAGCGGGTACCGACTGGGCAACTTCCTCTGGAGCCTGGGGCTGGCCGTCAGCTACCTGCTGGTGGTCATGACCGGACCGATTTTCGGGGCGATCATGGATTTCAGCGCCACCCGCAAACGTTTTCTCCTGGCCAGTTACCTGCTCACCGTTGTTGCCACCTCCCTGCTTTATTTTGTGGCGCCGGGTTATATTTTTCTCGGCCTGCTGCTGCTGGTGGTCTCCAACTACGCCTACGCCATCGGCGAGTCCTTCATCGCCAGTTTCCTGCCCGACCTCGGGCGCCCCGAGGATCTGGGCAAGATCTCCGGATTTGGCTGGGCCTTGGGTTACGTGGGGGGCCTGGTGGCAACCGCCTTCGCCATCCTCCTGCTGGGGGAAGTAAGCGCGGAAAACTTCTCCCGAATCCGCTGGGTCGGCCCCTTCGCCGGCCTCTTTTTCCTGGTGGCGGCGCTCCCCACCTTTCTCTGGCTTAAGGAGCGGGGCCGGCCCCGGCGCCTGAAAGAGCCGGGCCATTACCTGCTCCTGGGCCTGCGTCGGACCAAGCGAACCTTTACCGGCCTGCACGCTTTTCCCGATCTGTTCCTGCTGCTCTTTTCCACCTTTTTCGCCATGTGCGGCATCTACATCATCATCTCCTTCACCTTTATCTACGGGGCCCAGGTGATCGGCTGGGATGAGCCGGTTCGCATCCTGATGTTCGTGGTGGTCCAGATCACCGCCTGTCTGGGCGCCCTGGCCTTCGGCTTTCTGCAGGACCGGGTGGGCGCCAAGCCGATCTACGCCCTGACCCTCATCCTCTGGATGGCGGCCATCATCCTGATCTACCTGGCCCCGGCCATGGCCATTTGGGCCCAACGCCATTTCGGCCCGGCCTGGCAGGCCCAGTACATCTTTCTGGTGGTGGGGGTGCTGGCCGGCACCTGTCTCGGCTCGACCCAGTCGGCGGGTCGGGCCCTGGTCGGGCTCTTTGCCCCCCGGAACAAGGCGGCGGAACTGTTCGGCTTCTGGGGCTTGTTCAGCAAGGCCGCGGCCATCGTCGGCCTGCTGGGAATCGGCCTGCTCCAGATCGCTTTCGGCCTGCAGGTCTCCATCCTCTTTTGCGCCCTGCTCTTCGGCCTGGCCCTGGTGCTGGCCCTCTATGTCGATGAGCAGCGGGGGCGGAGAGCGGCCAGACCTGGGGTGTGACCAGCCTCTAAATCAAGGGCGCCCTTTGACCATGGCGGTGAGCAGCCGCACCATCTCCTGCATATGCTCGGCCTGGCCGCTCAGCTCTTCGGCGGCGGCGGCGGACTCCTCGGCGGTGGCGGCGTTCTTCTGGGTCACCGTATCCATCTCGGTAACCCCCAGGTTGATCTGCTGCACCCCGCTGGCCTGCTCCCGGGAAGCGGCCGCGATCTCCCCCATCAAACCGGCAATCTTGCCGACGCTTTCAGCGACCTGATTGAAGGAACTTTCGGTGGAGCCCACCAGGCCGGAACCGGCATTAACCTTGGTCACCGTCCCCTCGATCAGGCCGGCGGTACTGTTGGCCGCCTCCGAGGCCCGCATGGCCAGGTTACGCACCTCGTCGGCCACCACCGCGAACCCGGCTCCGGCCTCACCGGCCCGGGCCGCCTCCACCGCCGCATTCAAGGCCAACAGGTTGGTCTGGAAGGCGATCTCGTCGATGGTCTTGATGATCTTGCTGGTCTCCTCACTGGCCCGGGAGATCTCCCCCATGGATTTGGTCAACTGTTTCATCGAACTGTTGGCGGTCTCGATCACCTGCCGGGCCTCGCTGACCAGGGTATCGGCCTGGCTGACATTGTCGGCATTCTGCCGGGTCATCGAGGAGATCTGCTCCAGGGAGGCGGAGGTCTCTTCAATGGCCGCGGCCTGACTACCGGTACCATCGGCCAGGGAGTTGCTGGCCGAGGCAACCTGCTGGGCCGCCGCCGCCACCTGGCTGGACCCCTCGGTGAGCTGACCGGAGATATTTTCCAGGGAACGGACCAGGGTCAGGGCAAAGAAACGGGCCAGCAACAGCAGCAGAGTTATGACCACCAACGCCGTCACCACCCCGACGATCAAAGAGTAACGGGCGACGGCCATGCTCTCCTCGGCCAGATCGATCACCCCGGCGGCCAGCCGATTTTCCACCTCTTTCATCAGGTTGATCTTGGCGGTAATGGTATCAAACCAAAGGGTCGCCTCAATCCCGAAACCTCCGGTCTGGTAACGCTCCAGGGCCACCTGCTCCATGGCCGCCACTCGCTCCACCGCGGGGGCCCGCATCTTTTCCTGGTAGAAATTAAGGGAGGGCTGATCGGCAAAGGCCGCGAAGTTGCCCAGAAACACCTGGCGAGCGGAGAGCAACTCGGCAAACCGCCGGAACATATTTTCCCCAAAGCGGTCCTGGGCAAAGGTGTTGCTCAGCACGGCCCGGGTTATCCCCATCCGCTCCTTGGCTTCGACAAAGTTGTAGTAGGCGGTCAGGGCTCGCATGATCTCCTGGTTGGGGCTGTTACCGGCGATCATTGGAATGGTGGTGAGAAATTCGTTGATTGCGGCCGTGTAGAAAGCGATCGCCTCCGGACCGGCAATATTGAACCCGTCCACCTGCTGCCGGATGACGCCGATCCGTTCAATCCCGCCGAGGGCCCCCCGCAGTTTGTTCCCCAGTTCCCGGGACGACTCTCGACGAAGGGTGGCGGAGCCGGCGACAAATTCCTGCAGCTCCTTGATGGCCCGATCGGTGGCGCTGCGCTGGCCGGGCAGGCGATCGGCAAACTGTCCTCCCCGGCTCCCCAGAAATCCCGCGGTCATCCCCCGCTCCAGCTGGCCCTGATGGGCAACCTCGGCGGTCAATCCGGCGACCAGGGCCAACTCCCGCACCGTCCCGGCCTGATCCAGCAGACGATAGCGATCCAGACCGTTAACCAGCAGAACTGCCACCAGAAAAGCCACCGGAATAAAGACCAGCAACTGCAACATCCTCGAGACCCTGAGATTTCTGATGTATTCCATATAGTTCAGACCTCCGATGTTAAATAATTCGTGAAAAATTCCTCACCAGCTGCTGCCACGCCGTCAGAGAGATATTAAATTGTTGACGGAATGTAAAGGGATAATTGACAATTGGATACCATTACTGTGAGCAGGCAGTGCTCCAGCAGGCAACCGTGAAAGATCACTTTCAGACTGAACCCCTTCTCTGGTATGTTGCAAAACATGAATTCGTTACCGGTCCCAGACCAAAAACTGAACAAATGGCTGCTGCAGATCCGCCGCCATCTCCATCGTCATCCTGAGCTCAGCGGCGAGGAGCACCAAACCTGCCGCTACATCATAAGCAAGCTCCAGGAGCTGGGAATCGCTTCACGCCGGGTCCACCAAACCGGGGTGTTGGCCGCCATCGGCGATCCGGCGGCAACCGGCAGCGATGTGGCCCTGCGGGCCGATCTGGATGCCCTGCCCATCGAGGAAGAAACCGGGCTGGCCTTCGCCTCCCGGGTTCCCGGGGTGATGCACGCCTGCGGCCATGACGGCCATGTCGCCATGCTGCTGGGGGCGGCGGCCCTGCTGCGAAACCGGCGGCCGCTGCCGGGCCGGGTGGTGCTGATCTTCCAACCCGCCGAAGAGGGAGAGGGCGGCGCCGAAGGGATGATCGCCGCCGGCGCCCTCACCGGGGTCAAAGCGATCTTCGCCGGCCATATCGACCGCCATCTGGCCACCGGTCAAATCGCGGTCCAGGCCGGAACCATCTGCGCCTCCACCGATGAATTTACTATTGTGGTGCGGGGCCGGGGCGGACACGCGGCCAAACCCCATGAGACCACGGACAGCATCGTGATCGCCGCCAGTCTGGCGGTTAATCTGCAAAGCCTGGTGGCCCGCAACTGTGATCCGGTCCAACCGGCGGTACTGACCATCGGCCAGATCCAGGGGGGCACGGCAGCCAATGTGATCGCCGAGGAGACCCGGCTGACCGGGACCATCCGGGCCATCCTGCCCCAGACTCGCCAGACCCTGCTTGCCGGTCTGCGCCGGATGGTCAAGGCGGCGGCCCTGGCCCATGGGGCAACCGTAGATCTAAGCATCACAGAGGGCTGCCCGCCTCTGCACAACGATCCCGTGGCCAGCGATCTGGCCCGGCGGGTGGCCGAGGAACTGCTGGGCCGGGAGCAGGTTCCCGGCTTGCCTTCCCCCAGTCTGGGGGGAGAGGATTTCGCCCGTTACCTCCAGCAGGTTCCCGGCTGCATGGTCCGTTTCGGGGCCGGCAAAAAAAGGGGTCCCAAGGGCCCGGCCCACAGCTCCCGCTTCGATTTCGACGAGAAGGTGCTGCCCATCGGGGCCAGGTTTCTGGCCCAAACCGCTCTCACCGCCACAGAGGAACTGTAAAGACTATGACCCTTGATCCCTGCCCGCCGCCCCCCGGCCTGGACTGCTGCCACCGGCCCGACGATCCCGCCAGCCGCTGCGAAGTATTCATCAATATCAGCCAGCGGTTCATCGGTCTGCTGGGTAACGAGGCCAGCGCCGCCACCCGCAACGACACCAGCCGGGAATACCCCTTCGTGGCCATGGACAGCCGCCAGGTCTTCCGGCAACTGACCCTGGCCCGCCGCCACCTGAAGATGGACGCCTATCCCCCGCCGGCCCTGCTGGACGTGGGCTGCGGAATCGGCAACGTGATGCTGCTGGCCGAGCAACTGGGTTTCGATGTCCACGGAATCGAGAAGGACCGCCGTCCCTACGAGATCGCCTGCCGACTTTTCGATCGCCAAAGGGTCAGGGACGCCGACATCTGGAACTATGAAAAATATCAGGATTTCGAGGTGATTTACTATTTTCGGCCCTTTGCCGACCGGGAGCTGCAACTGCGCTTTGAAAAAATGATCGAGGAAAAGCTGCAACCGGGGGGAATCCTGATCGCCAACCACAAGAACAGCGAGGCGATCAGCGCCGATCCCCGCTTCCGGCGGCTGGATCCCGAGTTGCCGGTTTGGCGGAAAGCGGCACCGGCTTAATGAAATTATTCCGCAGGGCCCGCATGCCGGTAACCGGATTGGTGGTGGTTCTGCTCATCAGGGCCGCGTCGGAGACTCCCTGATCAAAGGCTTGGCGCAGTAGTGGTGAACGATTGCCAAAACCGTGCACCAGATAAACGCAATCGGGCCTGATGGCGTCGGTCACGTGCAAGCGCACCGGTTTCAGCGAACTCAAACCATCTTGATTTTCCAGTAAAACCAGCTCGCCATTGCTCAACCCCAGCTCGCCGGCGGCCCGATCGTTCAGCCACAACTCATTTTCCGCTTGCTCCCCCATCAGTCGCCGGTTGTTCTGGGTGCTGCTGTTGGTATGCAGGGGGGAGCGGCCATAGAGCAGCCGAAAATACCCCGGAGGGGCGGCCGGGGGCGAAGTAAACTCCGGCAGGGCCGGCTGGCCGGCCTCGGCCAGATCGCGGGAGACCAACTCGATCTTGCCGCTGATGGTGGGAAAACGGAACTCTTCTTCGTCCGGGGCCGCCAGCTCCGCCACCACCTGCCAGGCCCCGCCCTGGCGCAATTCATTGAGGCCGAACGGCAGATCGACCAGGTCCTGCTCCAAGCGGGTGGCGACCTCGGGCAACCGGAGGCCCCGACCCCGCCCCAGCCGGATACTCAACTCCCGCACGATCCAATAGGGGTCACGGGCCTCGAAGGCCGGCTCCAGCGCCGGAAAACCGACGGTGACCAGCGGCGGTTCCGCGTCGGCCCGGAATTCGACCCGGCCATGCCGCTCCAGAAAGGTGGCTTCCGGCAGGATGATATCGGCATGGAGGGCGGCCTCACTGGGCAACAGGTCACAGGTAAAGATGAAATCGGGCTTCTGCCAGGCCAGGGCGGTGCGGTAGGGGTTGGGATAGCCGTGGAAGGGATTCTGCCCCCAACAGCCCAAAAACCTGATCCTCTCCTGCTCCATAGCTTGGAGAATAACGGCGGAACGGTCACCGCCCCGCCCCTGCAAAGCCCGGCCCAAACCCTCACGCCCCCTGGCGTAAAGGGATGGCGCGGCGGGCGGGCCCGGCTGGGCCAGCGGCAGCAGCAGGCCGCCGGGACGGCCCACCGCCCCCAGCAGGGCGCTGAGGATCGCCTGGGCCCGCAGGCGCTGGACATCATCGCCATACCAGTTGCTGTGGCGCCCGGGATGGATAATCACCGCCGGGGCGCTTGCCGCCAGCAACAGGGCGCTTTTCTCGATACTCTCCTCACTCAGCCCGGTCAGCTCCGCCACCCGCTCCAGGGGATAGGCGGCGGCCAGTTGTCGCATCTCCGCCAACCCTTCAACCCGGTTGGCGACAAACTCCCGATCATGGAGTCCCCGCTCCAGCAGGAAATTGCACCAACCCAGCAGCAGGGCCAGATCACTGCCGGGGCGCAGCATCAAGTGCTGATCGGCCCGGGCGGCGATCACGCTGCGACGGGGATCGGCGACGATCAGGCTGGCGCCCCGATCCCGGGCGGCCAGCAGCCGGCTGAACTCGGGCAGCATCAGGTTTTCCCCCTGGTGGCAACCAAGCAGGACCAGGCAGCGAGTGTTCCGATAGTCAAGACGAGGAGGCGCTCCGGGGGAGAAACCCAGGGTGGAGATATAGGCCGCTTCCCGATTGCAGTGGCAGTTTTCGTAGTGGGAATCGTTGATATGGGGGACGGCGAACTCGGCAAACAGCTCCCGGATGTAGTGGGAGGAGGGGCCGGCGGCAAACAGGGCCAGGGCCGCGGGTCCGGAATGGCGCAGGGCCTCCTCCATCTTCATGGCCACGGTATCGATGGCCTCAGCCCAACTGATCCGTTGCCAACGCCCGCTGCCCCGGGGGCCTGTCCGTTTCATGGGATACTTGAGCCGGTCGGGATCGTAAAGCAGATCGATGGCGGCCTGGCCCCGGGCGCAGATCCGGGAACCGTTGAGGGGATTGCCTGCGGTGCCCGCCAGCTCTACCACTCGCCCCTCCCGCACCGTGGCGGTGATCAGGCAATGGGCCGGGCAGATCCCGCAAACCGTCGCTACCTGCCGCTGTCCGGAGGCAGACAATTGCCCCACCCCGGGCACCTCAGCCCCGGCCGTCAGGCCGGTAAGGGGCAGGGCAGCGGCGGCCAGGCCGGCGGTTTTAAGGAACGAACGACGGCTGCAACGATGATCATCGGACATAACCGGACACCCCCAACTAGGTCATAAAACGTTCGCGCAGACGCTCGCAGACATGATCCGGCACCAAACCTCCGACGTCGCCGCCGTGACGGGCCGCATCCTTGATGATGCTGGAGCTGATATAGATCCAGCGAAAACCGGTCATCAGAAAAACCGTCTCCACCTCCCGTTCGATCCGCCGGTTCATCAGGGCCAACTGAAACTCATAGTCAAAATCGGAAACCGCCCGCAAACCCCGGATCAGGGCCATGGCTCCCCGCCGGTAGGCATAATCCACCAGCAGGCCGGAAACCTCGTCCACCTCCACCCTCTCTTCATCGGGACCGAAGCAGGCCCGGATCATCTCCTTGCGCTCTTCCAGCTCAAAGAGGGGCTGTTTGCTGGGATTTTTGGCTATCCCCACAATGATTTTATCAAAAAGGGTCAAGCCCCGCTGGATGATGTCGAGATGACCCATGGTGATGGGATCGAAGGTGCCGGGATAAACGGCGATTCGGGCCTTGGTTTTTTCCCGCACCAGGGGTTCATAACTGCTCATGGGCTCAGAGTTCCTCCGCTTGGTAAAAGTGAAACAGCGCCTCGCCATAGCGACGCGGTTCCTTGATCACCCGCAGTTTTCCCTCCTCCGGCGGCAACTTTTCTCCCCGACCGGTCTCCAGGACAACCAGGGCTCCGGCCGCCAGCCCCGCCCCCTGGGAGAACAGGGCGGCAAGCTCGCCTAAAACCCCGGCGGCCAAACCTCGGCCATAGGGGGGATCGGCCATGACCAGATTGAAACCACCGGCTGGAGCCAGATTACCGAGGAAAGTTAAGCTGCCGCTGCAATCACGGCGAACGGCCCGGGCCACTGGATCGGTAAAGCGACAAAGCTCCAGGTTACGGACCAGCAGTCCGTAAACCTGGGGTTCATGCTCCACAAAGAGGGCCGAATCGGCGCCCCGGCTCAAGGCTTCCAGCCCCAGGGCGCCGGTGCCGGCAAAAAGATCGAGGACCTTGGCCCCGGCCACCCCCTCCCGGATGATATTGAACAATCCCTCCCGGGCCCGATCGGAAGTGGGCCGAACCTGACGGGCAAAGTGCTGGCCCGGCGCCAGCAGCCGCCGCCCCCGGCAGGAACCGCCGATTATCCGCATCGCCTGCTGGCACCAACCGCGACGGGCCTTGTTCCATGCCACAACATCACAGATAATCGCGCCCCAGAATCTCGGCGATCTGCACCGCGTTGAGCGCCGCCCCCTTCAAGATATTGTCCGCCACCACCCAGAGATTGATCCCGTTGGCAATGGACTCATCCTCGCGGATCCGGCCCACCAGGGTTTCAAACTTGCCGGCGCAGTCCAGCGCCAGGGGATACTGGGCCAGGGTCGGCTCATCCACCAGTTTGACCCCCGGGGTCTGGCGCATCAGTTCCTTGACCCGAGCGGCACTGATCTTCCTTTCGGTCTCGATATTGACCGCCTCCGAGTGGCCGTAGAAAACCGGGACCCGCACGGTGGTGGCGGTGACCCCGATGGAGTCATCCTCGAACATCTTGCGGGTTTCGTTAACCATCTTCATCTCTTCCTTGGTGTAGCCGTTGTCCAGAAAGGAGTCGATATGGGGCAGGCAATTGAAGGCGATCTGGTGGGGATAAACCTCCCGGGGGATCGGCTGGCCCGCCACCCAGGCCCGTACCTGGGCTTCCAGTTCCTCGATCGCCTTGGCGCCGGTGCCGGAAACCGCCTGGTAGGTGGAGACCACGATCCGCTTGATCCTGACGGCATCGTGAATCGGCTTCAAGGCCACCAGCATCTGAATGGTGGAGCAGTTGGGGTTGGCGATGATCCCCCGTTTTTTGTAGCGGGCGATGGCGTGGGGATTGACCTCTGGGACCACCAGGGGAATCTCCGGATCCATCCGGTAGGCGCTGGAGTTGTCCACCACCACCGCTCCGGCCGCGGCCGCCGCCGGGGCAAACTCCAGAGAGCGCGCGGCCCCGGCGGAGAAGAGGGCGATATCGATCCCCTTGAAGGCGTCCTTGTCCAGCAACTGGACCGCGATCTCCTTACCCTTGAAGGTGAGCTTCTTGCCCACCGACCGGGAGGAGGCCAGCAGCCGCAACTCGCCCAAGGGGAAATCGCGCCGTTCCAAAACATCGAGCATCGCTCCGCCCACCGCTCCGGTGGCTCCGGCCACCGCCACATTGAATGTTCTTGCCTGACTCATTTGACTACTCGCTCCTTTTGCTCTCTTTTTTCAAGTATTCCAGGCGATTTAAACCTGTAAGGTAGGCTTTGGCGGCGGCGGTGATAATATCGGGGTCGGCCCCCTGGCCCACCACCACCTTGCCGTTGTCTTCAATCCGCACCATCACTTCCCCCTGGGCGTCGGTCCCGCCGGTGATCGAGCTCACCGAGAAATAGAGGAGCTTGCTGGTGGTGCCGGTGAGCTGGGCGATGGCCCGGAAGGTGGCGTCGATGGGGCCGATCCCCAGGGAGGCGGTCTCCTTCTCCTCGCCTGCCACCAGCAGCTTCACCGCCGCGGTGGGCAGGGAGCGGCTGCCGCTCATCGCCCCCAGATGGAGCAGCTTGAATGATTCCGGCACCCGCAGCACCTCATCCATGATGATCGCCTCCAGGTCCTCCTCGAACATCTCCTTCTTGAGGTCGGCCACCACCTTGAAGCGGGCGAATACCCGGTTGAGCTCATCTTCGCTCAGGCTGCTGTAGCCCATCTCGGCCACTTTGTCCCGCAGGGCGTGGCGGCCGGAGTGCTTGCCCAGCACGATATTGCTGGTGGAGATCCCCACATCTTTGGGGTTGATGATCTCGTAGGTGCTGCGCTCCTTGAGTACCCCATCCTGGTGGATGCCCGACTCATGGAGAAAGGCGTTGGCCCCGACAATGGCCTTGTTGGGCTGCACCGGCATGCCGGTGATGGTGCTGACCAGCCGGCTGGTGGGGTAAATATGCTCGGTGACGATATCGGTATGCAGCCCGGCCCGCTCGGCCCGGGTGCGCAGAATCATCACCACCTCTTCCATGGCGGTGTTGCCGGCCCGCTCCCCCAGCCCGTTGATGGTGCACTCCACCTGGCGGGCCCCGTTATTGATCGCCGCCAGGGAGTTGGCCACCGCCAGCCCCAGATCGTTGTGGCAGTGAACGCTCAAGACCGCCTGGTCGATACTGGGGATATGCTCCATCAGATAACGAATCTGGGCCCCATACTCATCGGGCAGGGCGTATCCGGTGGTATCGGGGAAGTTGAGGGTGGTGGCCCCGGCCTGGATCACCGCCTCGAACACCCGGCAGACGAAATCAAGATCGCTGCGGGAGGCATCCTCGGCTGAAAACTCGACGTTACTGGTGTAGCGGGCGGCATGGGCCACCATGGCGGTGGCCTTCTCCAGCACCTGTTCGGGGGTGAGTCGCAGCTTATGCTGCATATGGATCGGCGAGGTGGCCAGGAAGGTGTGGATCCGGGGATTTTCCCCGTTCTTGATGGCCTGCCAGGCGGTATCGATATCCTTGACGTTGCAGCGGCACAGGGCGGCGATCTGGGCGCCCCGGATATTGTCGGCGATATTCTTCACGCACTCGAAATCGCCCGGCGAGGCGGCGGGAAAACCGGCCTCGATCACATCCACCCGCAGCTTGACCAGCTGCTGGGCCAGACGAAACTTTTCATGGATATTCATGGTGGCGCCCGGTGACTGCTCGCCGTCGCGCAGGGTGGTATCGAAGATAAAAATTTTCTCGGACATTTTTGCTTGCTCCCATCTATAAATTGCCCGGACACGCCATCCGGGCCGCGTCCGTGGTTTTTTTTTACTTTTCCTGCTGGGTCCGTTTATCGGCCGCCGGGGAGATCTCCACCTCCACATCCGGCTCCGGCTCCAGCTCCGATCCGGCTGGAGCCGACGAAGCTGAACCAGCGGGAGCAGTCTGTTCCGGCTCCGGTTCAACCCTTTTCACCGGAGCCATCAACCGGTAAGCCGCCGCCAGCGGCCCGGACAGCACGTAGATCAAGGCCAGCAGAAAAAGGGTGACCCTGGGTTCGGTGGCCAGAACCATGATCAGCACGACCAGGCCCACCATCATCTGGAAAACCTTTTTGCGCTGGGTTTCCGGGTGCTTGAAGCTCTGATAGGAGATCGAGCTGACCATCAGATAGGAGAGCAGGTAGACCGCCACCATCACCATGATCTCCATCACCCTGCCGCCAATATCAAAAAAGTGGCAGAACAGGTAGGAGGTGGCAATCATCCCCCCGGCGGCCGGACAGGGCAGCCCGGTGAAGTTTTTGCTCTCATCGCCCGGGGGCTGGGAGTTGAAGCGGGCCAGGCGCAGGGCGGTGGTGGCCACGTAAAGAAAGGCGGCCAGCCAGCCGTAACGGCCGTAGGAAAAAAGCACCCACTGATAAGCCAGGATGGCCGGGGCCACCCCAAAGGCCACCAGGTCGCAAAGGGAATCGTACTCCTCCCCGAAACGGCTGGCGGTACCGGTGAGCCGGGCCACCCGCCCATCCAGGCCATCAAACACCCCGGCGATGATGATCGCCACCGCCGCGTGGAAAAACTGGTGGTTGATCGCCGCCACGATGGCGTAAAATCCGCTGAACAGGCTGATGGTGGTCAGAATGCTGGGCAGCATGTTGATTCGGCCCTTGCCGGGCAGTGCTCCCTTGGGTCCGAAATATCGTCTGCGTCTGCTACTCATTGGCGACCGTGCCGGCCTCCTCTGCAATGGGTTCCCTACAAAGAACAGCGGGACAAAACCCGGCGGACTGATCTGCCGGCGGTGGCCTGCCCCGCTGGTTCTCGCCTTGAATATCCCAGTTACACTACTAAATTTCCCACTAAATCGAAACGGGAAAAGTAATTGCGCCAGGGGTGGCTGTCAATGATCGGCGACCACAGCGCTAAAAGCGCTTGCACTCAACAAAAAGTACCGGAATAATAAGCTTTGTGCCGAGAAGGGATTCCCGGTCGCAACACCACATAACCAGGCACTTTTCGCTTGCCGCAGATGATATCCGGCCAAGATGCAGACCCCCTTCCCCATCCATCGGCAACGTTTTCCCTGGCGCGGCGGCAACCACTTTCAGCTGCTGGTTGATGGCGAAAATTTCTTTCCGGCCATGCTGGCCTCCATCCGGGGGGCTCGCCACTACGTGCTGCTGGAGATGTACCTTTTCGAGTCTGGCACCATCGCCGGTGAATTTATTGCGGCCCTCACCGCCAGCGCCACCCGCGGGGTCGGGGTATATCTCCTGGTCGACGACTTCGGAGCCCAAAAGTTGAACCAGGCCGACCGCCGATCCCTGCTGGCCGCCGGGGTGCATCTGACCTTTTACAACCCCCTGCGCTACGGCAAATTGCGGCGCAACCTGTGGCGCGACCATCGCAAATTAATGGTGGTGGACAATCAGGTGGCCTACACCGGCGGCGCCGGCATCACCGACGAATTCGCCCCCGGCCACCCCCTGCCCTGGCATGACCTGATGCTGGCAGTGCGCGGCCCCTGCGTCGGCGACTGGCATACCGCCTTTGCCCAGCTCTGGAATCACACCAGGGGCGGCAAAGTTACCCCGCTGCCCCTGAAACCGGCCGTAAGCCTGCCAAGACCCGATCAGGAACTGGGGGCCGGCCATGCCGGCAAGGGCCGGGTTACCCTCAACAACCCCGTCCGGATGGAAATTAAGCGTTCCCTCCTCAAACAACTGCGCACTGCCGAGAGGCGGATCTGGATCGCCAGCGCCTACTTCATCCCCTCCTGGAAAATCCGCCGCCGCCTTTATCAGGCGGCTCGCCGGGGCTGCGACGTGCGCCTGCTGCTGCCTGGCCCGCACACCGATCACCCCAGCGTGCGCCATGCCGGCCGCCGTTATTACCATAAACTGCTGGCCGCCGGGGTTCGGATCTTCGAATACCAGCCCCGTTTCCTCCATGCCAAGCTGCTGCTCTGCGACAACTGGGCCTCCATCGGCTCCAGCAACATCGATCGCTGGAATTTTCGCTGGAATCTGGAGGCCAATCAGGAGACCGCCGATCGGGGCCTGAACGACCAATTGGTTGCTCTGTTTGAGCGGAATTTCGCCCAGAGCCAGGAGGTTTTCAGCGGCCAATGGCGGCACCGCCCCTGGTACCGCCACCTCCAGGAACGTTTCTGGGGGCGGATCGAGCTGTGGCTGGAGCGGTTCAGCCAGGGCAAGCCTTAGCCGGGTCGATTGCAGCCATCGGGGCAGGATGCTATAGTTCGGGAAAGGTTAATGAACTTTCACCGCAGTATCACCAAGTGGAGGGAACCAGAATGCCGGGCAAACCGTTTATTTTTCTGCTGATCTGGTGCTGGCTGGGAGCCGGGGTCGCCCTGGCCGACGACCCCCTCACCCTCTGGGTCCACCCCTACCTGCCGGCCACCGAACTGACCAGCCGCTTTCTCCCCCTCACCCAATATCTCAGTCGGGAGTTGGACCGACCGGTGGAAATTCGGGTCCAGCGCAGCTATCAGGCCCATCTGGAGCTGGCAGGCCGCGATCTCGCCGATATCGCCTACCTGGGGCCGGTGAGCTATGTCAATCTCACCAGGCAGTACGGACCCAAACCGCTGCTGGCCATGCTGGAGGTGGAGGGTACGGCCCAATTCCACGGCATGATCATAACCCGGGCCGACTCCCCCATCCAGACCCTGAACGCTCTCAGGGGTAAAAGTTTCGCCTTCGGCGACATCAATTCCACCATGAGCCATGTGGTCCCCCGGGCCATGCTCAGGGCCGCCGGCATCAACCTCCATGACCTGGCCCACCACGATTTCCTGGGCTCCCACCATGATGTGGCCCTGGCGGTGCTGGGGGGCTACTTTGACGCCGGAGCCGTCAAGCAGGAGGTGTACGCCGTCTACCAGCCCCGGGGCCTGAAAATCTTGGCCCAAACCCCGGAAATCCCCAACCACCTTTTCCTGACCCGGAAGGATCTGCCGCCGGAACTGGTGACCCGGCTGCGCCAGGCCCTGCTGGCCATCAACCAGTTGCCCGACAAGGCTGAACTGCTGAGGGCCCTGGAGGACTCGGCCACCGGCCTGCTACCGGTGGAGGACGGTGATTACGATGATCTCCGCCGAATCATCACGGAAGCGGCCCCATGAGTCCAGCCCGGCCCGCCGCTTCCCGCTTTTCCTACAACCGGGTAATCATCGCCCTGGTGGCGCTGATGCTGGCCAGCCTGACCATAATTGACCTGGTGGTCCTGAAACAGCAGCGCCAGAGCCTGCTCCGGAACACCGAGGCCCAGGCCGCGGTGGAACTGGAACAGGCCGCCACCTTCATGACCGAGCCCCTGCTTCGCTACCGTTTTGCCGACATCGAACAATTTATCCACCAGTGGGGCATCAACAATATCGAGGTGGTACGTTTTGAGGCGATCACCCCCCAAGGCCATCTCCTGACTGAATTCAAACGCCCAACCACCTCACCCCATCGTTTGCTGCTGGAGAGAAATATCGAGTTCACCGGCCGCCATCTTCTGACCCTGCGCCTGGAAAAGGATTACGCCCAAACGGAACTGATCCTGGCCCAGCTCCGTAACCGACTGCTGCTGGCCTCCCTCTTCATCTCCGCCGCCCTGGGGGCCAGCCTGTGGTTCATCTTCCGCCTGCTGGCCATCAGACCTCTGGAACAGGAGATCACCCGACGGCGGCTGGCGGAGACGGAGTTGGCCGCACTGAATCGCTCCCTGGAGGGGAGGGTTCGAGCCCGGACCGGGGAGATCGCCGAGTTGCTCGACCTGGAGATCTATCTGCGGGAGATCATGGGTACCGTCTCCGACATCAACGGTCTGCTGCTGACCTCCCCCGACCTGGAGGCCCTGCTTACCCAGGCCTGCGCCAGGTTTGTTCGCCACGGCCAGTACCGGTTCTGCTGGTTGGGTCTGCTGAAGGAGGGAGCAATCAGCGCCGTTTATCACTCCGGGGCGCGAAATCTCCTCACCGCCGCCCAAGCGCCACTGGCCGCCCCGCCCTACGACCTCAACGACCGCCGCTCCCCCTTCCATCTCCATCCGGCGGCCCGCAGTGGCCGGGAAAACAAGGTCATCATCGCAACCCGCTCCCACTATCCCCAGGAACTGCCCCCCTGGCGGGATTCGGAGGTGATCGCCGGTTTTCAGCAGGTAATCGCCCTGCCCCTGCGTCCGGGCAGCAGCCAATCTCCCCTGGGAGTGCTGGTGGTTTACACCTGGCGCCCGGAGGGGTTTGAACCGGAGGAGATCACCATGCTGGAGGAGCTGTCGGGAGATCTGGGCTTTGCCATCGCCTCCTTCCGCCACCGGGAGGAGTTAAGCCGCCTCACCGCCGAACGCAACGCCAGCTACGAACAGACCATCCTCACCTTCGTCAACATGATCGAACAACGGGACACCTACACCGCCGGCCACACCGAACGGGTGGCCGACTACAGCCGGCGGATCGCCGAACAGATGGGGCTGGCCCAGCCGGCGATCGAACGTCTGGCCCAGGCGGCCATCCTCCATGATATCGGCAAAATCGCCACTCCCGACGCCATTCTTCTCAAACCGGGCCAGTTCACCCCCCTGGAAAAAGACCTGATCCGGCTGCACGCCGTGGCCGGTTACGAGATGCTGACCGGGGTCGCGATCTATCAGGATCTGGCCGAAATCGTTCTCCATCATCACGAACGGCACGACGGCACCGGCTACCCCGACCATCTGGCCGGGGAAGAGATCCCCCTGGCCGCCCGCATCCTGGCCGTGGCCGATGCTTTTGACGCAATGACCACCAACCGCATCTATCAACCCCGCAGCGATGTGGCCAGCGCCCTGGCCAAACTGGAGCAGGAGAGCGGCCGCCAGTTCCATCCGGAGGCGGTGGCGGCGGCGAAAATCGCCCTGGCCACCGCTCGCCCCCCGGAAAAACCACCCCGGGAGATCGCCCAGGACCTTTTCTGCGCCGACCACCGCGGCCTGTGCCGAATCACCCGCGCCCCAACCCACGATCTGGAGCGGGAGCGTTTTGCCTACTTCTTCAGCGATCAGCTCACCGGACTCCACAACGAAAACTACCTTAAAAGCACCCTGCAGGAGCCCCGCTTCCAGACCCTGACTTTCTGCCATCTCCAGGGCCTGAACCAATTCAACAAGGAACAGGGTTGGGAACAGGGCAACTCCATCCTCCGCCTTTTCGCCGATGAGTTACAAGGCCGTTTCCCCGAGGCCATGCTTTTCAGGGTTTACGGCAACGATTTCGTTATCATCACCGAACCGGGCCAGGAATTGGACCAGGAAAAGCTGACAACCTTCGCCTCCCTGACCGGAACGGGAATCGTTCCCCAGGTAAGGCAGTTGAACCTTAGCGATCAAGAGAGTTATTCCATCGACAAGCTGAAAAGGGTGGAACTGCTGGCCGGCGAAGCGGGAGCGGACTAACGGCTCACACCATCTTCTCCCGCCGCAGGGCCAGATACCACTCCTGGATCGAGGCCCAGCCCGCCGCACCGGCTCGGGCCTCGGTCCAACGGGCCAGGGCGGCAAAGCGCTCCCTGGCCTGGCGGCGGCGAGCAAGCTCCGGCGGCAAGAGGGGTCTACCCACATCACTCTCGGGGTCAAAAAGAGTTTCCAAATGGCGAAGGCCGGCAATCAGGCGGTCCGGGTCAACCAGTCGGCAAAGGCTCTCCCGGTGCAAACGGCGGGTGGTCAGCGGTGGGCCGGCGGCAAAACCGAAGGGATAAATTCCGGCCAGTTTCAGAAAAAAAACCCAGTCCTCCCCCAGCTCCCCCGAACTGAAACCGCCGCAGCGATGGAAGGCCGCCCGGGTCACGGCCACCGAGGAGGGGACCAGGAAACACCAGCGCAGCAGGGCGGCGAAACAGTCCCCCTCGATCTCCTCCCCCGGGGCTGGGATGGCAAATTCCCCGCCGCTGACCTGATCAATATTATGGGTCGGACCGTAGGCCACGGCGAAACCCCGTTCGAGAACGGCCAGCAGCCGGCCGGCATGATCCGGGCGCCAATGGTCGTCGGAATCGAGAAACATCAGCACCTCGGCCGAAGCCGCCGCCACCCCGGCATTGCGGGCCGGCCCCGGTCCCCGGCCATCGAGACGGACCAGCCGGATCTGGGGGAAACGGGCGGCCAGCCGGGCCATGGTATCATCGCGGGAACCATCGTCGACCACGATGATCTCGGCGGCCGGCCGCTCCTGGGCCAGCACCGTCGCCACCGCCTCCTGGACCATGGCCCGGCGATCACGGGTGGGAATAATGCAACTGTAGCCGGGTCTCATCTGTTCCCATCGGGGTTACGGCCCGGCACCGATTCAGGTAAGCACCCGCAGGGGCACCTCGGTTTCGACGCCAGCATTGATCTTGAAAGCCCGCACCGGAGCCACCCCCGCCATCAGGCTGACAATAACATAAACCATCTTGGGATCATGGGCCAGGCGAAGATCTTCCAGGGAGGGACGGGCCGGGGTGGCGGGGTGGGAGTGATAGACCGCCACCAGCTGCAACCCCTCGGCCCTGATTTGGCGGATGACGGCAAACTGTTCCGCCGGGTCCATGGTGTAGTGATCGGGGGCGGCATCGATATTGGTCAACTCGAAATGGCGGCAGACCACCCCGTCGCGAGCGGCCAGGTAGCCGCAGGCCTCGTTGGGCTCATCCCGCCGGCCATGGGCCAGCAGGGCGGTGATGACCTTTTCTGCAATCGGCAAAATCATTGCGGCAATTCCTTGGCTAAAACAATGGCTAAGCAGCCTGCTCCTGTTCAGCGAACATCTCGTCCAGGTGGGTGCGGGCCAGTTCCAGATAGGGGTCCATGGTCAGGGCGATCTTAAAGTTGCGGGCCGCCTCCTGGGTCCGGTTGAGCTTGCGCAGATTAACGCCGAGGTTGGCGAAATCGATGGCCGAGCCCGGCTCCAGATCGATGGTGCGGGAAAAGTGGGTGACCGCGGTCTCGTAATCGGCCAACTTATAGTGGCAAAAACCCAGCAGATTATGGATATCGGGCCGTTCCTCATCCAGCTCGATGCCCCGGCGCAGCACGCCGATGGCCTCATCGTAGCGGGCCATATCCTTCAGGCACTCCCCCATGAAGGAGTAGATATAGGGCAGATCCTCGGCCTCGGGGCGCAGCTCTAAGGCCCGGTTGAAATGGCCGATGGCCTCATCGTAACGGGCCATGGCCGCCTTCTTCTTGCCCAGGAAAAATTCAATGAAGTAGGCCTCGGGCAGGATGGCCCCCATCTTATTCAATTGCCTGATCTGAGCCTCGGGATCACCAATCTGCTCGTGGGCCAGCTTGGCGGCGAACATCCCGGCGTTTTTGCTGTTGGAACGCTCCCGGAAATGGGCCCCGGGCACAATGGTGTAGATCGCCGGAATCTGAACTTCCGGATGCCGGGTGTCGATCAGCAGCACCTCCATTCCCAGTTTGCTTAACGCTGCCAGGCAACGGTCGATCTCCACCTTCATGTTGTTATCGCCCAGATTGGGCAACCCATCGAGTCGCACGCTCCGGCCGGGATCGGTGATGTAATCAACCTCCTTAAGGGAGAGCGGCTTGGGCAGGCCGCTGGCCAGGTAGTTGGACTTGGTATGAAAATCCCCGGATAGCTGGGCCACCTCGGTGAGCGCCCGGATCAGGGCCTTGTTGGGTTCCGGGGTGGTGCCGGCGGTATAGACGATCTCGCTGGTTTCGGGAAAGGTGGAGGGATCGATGGCCAGGGCACCCACCGTGGGAATCCCGGTATCCAGGCTGAAATCGTTGAGATAGACCTTGATCCCGTGGCGGGTGAACTTGGCCAGCAACTCGGCGGCCACCGGATCGGTGATGGAGGCGGGATCGATCAGCGGAGCCTTGATCCGCTCGCGGGTCACCAAAGCGCAGACATGGCGCTCGACAATCTCGCAAAGGCCCTGGAGAATCGCCTCCTCGTAGGAGTTGCCGGCGGAGGGACCATTGAATTCATTGATGGCGTAGAACCAGGAGAAGGGCACCAGGACCATTTCGCCCCGGTTGAGATTGGTGGCCCAGGCCCAGCGGATGGGGATCTCGGCGATCAACTGTTCCAGGGTCCCCTCGGAGGTGGTCTCATCGTGAACCGACTGCAGCAGGGCCGACAGGGGGAGCAGGGGCAACCCCTCGGCCTTGAGTTCGGCATGGGTGGCCCGAATGAAGTTGGCCGGATTCTGCCGGAAACTGAAAAAGCTGAAGCGCTCGATCAGTTCCATGCAGGCGCTGGCCTGGGACTGGGCCGGGGTGCAACCCTTGCCCAGCTGTTTCTTGTTGCGGATCACCTCGAAGGCTTCCCGGCCGCAGACGCTGAAATAGACCGGAATATCCAACCGGCCGCTGTCCACCCGGCGCACATCATTCAAAATATCGAGTTTGACCTCGGCCAGACGCTGCTTCAGCTTGGCGATGGTCTCCTCGGGGGTACAGACCTTGTCCTGATCGTAGGTATAACTTTTGAGGCAATCCCCGTAGGTGATCGGGGCGGGAACGGGCGGGCGGCTGGCGGTTTGGCGCATCTTCATCCTCCGGGCTGCTTTCAATGGGGTTGTTCAACGGAACATGAAAATGCCCAAGCCGTGCCAGCTTGTCAAGTATTTATAGTACAAAGTGGTATGAGGGGGAGCAGGCAAAAAAAAGCGGCCAGATGCTGGCCGCTGGAAAAGGGAGGCCCGGCCTCCACAAGGGAAAAAAGGCCGGGTCGGTGATCAACTCCGGGCAATCTTGGTCGACAACTGGGGAATATGGGCGTTATCGAGAATGAAGTTCTCCAGCCTATCCACCTGCTCATCTTCCAGTTCGCCGAAGCGCACACAGCGCTTTCTGACCCGGTATTTTCCATGGTAATGGGGAATTACCACCAGGTCGGCGATCACCTCGAAGGGTAAACCTTCCAGATAATGATTGTCGGCGGTGACCAGCAGGCCCTCCTGGGGCAGCGGCGATTGCCGATTGGGATCATCAAAGTAGGTGAAGCAGAGCCCCCCCATGCCCAGATTGACCACCCGCCCCAGTTCCCGATGCAGCACATAGAGTTTACGGCGGGGTGAGAAACGGGGAAATTTCCGCTGTAGACAGAGTTGAGCCTCCAGGGAAGGCTGGGCCGTCCACGACTCCAGGGTGGGGACCGGCGGTTCGAACCAGTGAAACTCGGTCTGGTGAACAGGATTTGAGCGTGCCCGAATCACCTCTTTCAGAGTGATGGGAGCCGAATCATCGACCAAACACTTTTGTGTATTCATGGCTTTCTCCTGATTCTTGGTGATCCTGCATCTTTTTGACACCTTTTCGCTTGACACCATAGCCAATGCCAACAATAAATAAAAATGCATTATCCTAATAATTAACATAAATTTTACTGAAGATAGGGCGAACTGGATGAGTATAACATTACGGCAACTGGAAATTTTCATGGCGGTGGCCGAAACCAGGCAGGTTACCAAGGCCAGCACCAAATTGCGGCTTACCCAGTCGGCGGTGAGCATGGCCCTGAGCGAGCTGCAGAATCAGCTCAACGGCCCCCTCTTCGACCGCCGGGGCCGCAACCTGCTGATCAACGACCGGGGTCGCTACCTGTTGCCCATTGCCAAGGATATTCTCGGCCAGGCAAACAGCGTGGAATCACTGTTGAGCGAAAACGGGCAAGGGGTGGCCGGGTCCCTGCGAATCGTGGCCAGTTCCACCATCGGCAACTATGTTCTGCCTTACTTCATCGGGGCCTTCAAAAAATTGCACCCCGCCACCTCGATCAATATGCTGGTTTGCAACACCCGGCACGCCGAAACCATGATCATGGAAGGAGATGCGGATCTGGGTTTTGTCGAGGGCGAGGTCACCAGCCCCCAGATCGAAACCCACCCCTGGCTCCAGGACGAGCTGGTGGTGATCACCGGCATCTCCCACCCCCTGGCCGGCAAGACTGTTTTCAAGGTGCCGGGCGACCTGGAACAGTGCGACTGGATCATGCGGGAACAGGGATCCGGCACCGCCCAGATCTTCAAGAAGAAACTGGCCGGTCACCTCTCCCGGCTGCGAATCAGCATGGAACTGGGCCACACCGAGGCGATCAAGAAAGCGGTGGAAGCGGGAGCGGGGGTGGGCTGCGTCTCCAATCTCACCGTTTGCCGGGAATTGGAGGAAAAGTGGCTGGTTGCCCTGCGGGTGCAGGGGTTAAACATGTGGCGCACCCTCCAGATCATCCACTACAAAAACAAAACCACCACCAACCTGATGCGGGAGTTCGTCACCTTCTGTTCTCGAATTAAAGGCGGCGAACATGGCCATGCCTGCCTCACCTCACCCTGGACCCTTCAGGAAACCCTGCTCAAAGGGGGCTCGCCCCCCCGGCAAAGCGCGTGAGGCCGATTTTGGCCTAAAAGCTGCTTGCCAGATCCCCAAAATTTGCGTATATTGGCCGGTTTCGCCCCATAACCTGAGCCAGTCCCCTCGGAACCGGTCAAGACCGGCCCCGCCCGTCTGCTCGCATCTCAAAGCCAAGGAACAGCCAGCATGATCAGTACCGCCAACATATCCCTCGCCTACGGCAAGCGGATTATCTTCAAAGAGGTCAACATCAAGTTCACCCCCGGCAACTGCTACGGCCTGATCGGGGCCAACGGCTCGGGCAAATCCACCTTTCTCAAAATCCTGGCCGGTGAGAAGGAGGCGGACAAGGGCGAGGTGATCGTCGGGCCCAGGGAACGGATCGCGGTATTGCGCCAGGACCAGTTCGCCTTCGACGAAGAGACCGTCTTCGACACGGTGGTGATGGGCCACCAGCGTCTTTTCGAGCTGATGGCCGAGCGTAACGCCCTCTACGCCCAACCGGAACTTTCCGACGCCGACGGCATAAGAGCCGGAGAGCTGGAGGGCGAATTCGCCGAGATGAACGGCTACGAGGTGGAATCGGAGGTGGCGGTGCTGCTCAAAGGCCTGGGCATCCCCGAGGAGTTCCACCCCAAAAAGATGAAGGAGTTGGAAGGAGGCGACAAGGTGCGGGTGCTGCTGGCCCAGGCCCTGTTCGGCAATCCCGACATCCTGCTGCTGGACGAGCCCACCAACCACCTGGACCTCAAGTCCATCACCTGGTTGGAAGATTTCCTCTTCCGCTTCCAGAACACGGTGATCATCGTTTCCCATGATCGCCATTTCCTCAACCAGGTCTGCACCCACATCGCCGATATCGATTTTGGCGAAATCCGCACCTATGTGGGCAACTACGACTTCTGGTATCAGGCCAGCCAGCTCTTCCTCAAACAGAAGCAGGATGAAAACCGCAAAACCGCCGCCAAAGCCAAGGAGCTGAGCGAATTTATCCAGCGCTTCTCCTCCAATGCCTCCAAGGCCAAGCAGGCCACTTCGCGCAAGAAGCTGCTGGAAAAGTTGACCGTGGAGGAGCTGCCCGCCTCCTCGCGCAAATACCCCTTTATCCTCTTCAAGCCTGACCGGCCCTGCGGCGACATCCTCCTGGAGGCCAAGGGCCTGGGCAAGGAACTGGAAGGGGCGACGGTGCTGGAAAATTTCAACCTGACGGTACACAAGGGAGACAAGATCGCCTTCATCGGCGCCAACTCCCTGGCCAAAACCACTCTGTTCCAGATCCTCACCGGGGAGCTGACCCCGGACCGGGGCGAGTTCCGTTGGGGGGTGACCATGACCACCTCCTACTTCCCCAAGGATAACAGCTCCTTTTTCAGCAACGACATGACCCTGGTGGAATGGCTGGGGCAATATACCCCGGACACCGAGGGGGAAAGCTTCGCCCGGGGCTTTCTGGGCAAGATGCTCTTCTCCGGCGACGAGGCCCTGAAAAAGACCAGCGTCCTCTCCGGCGGGGAACGGGTCCGCTGCATGCTGGCCCGGATGATGCTCAGCGGGGCCAACGCCCTGATTCTGGACGAACCCACCAACCACCTGGACCTGGAATCGATCACCGCCTTGAACGACGGCCTGATCGCCTTTCCCGAGGTGATCCTCTTCAGCTCCCACGACCATCAACTGGTGGCCACCACCGCCAATCGGATCATCGAGATCACCCCGGGCGGCATCATCGACAAACGGATCAATTTCGACGACTACCTGGAGGACCCCGAGATCACGGCCCTGCGGGAAAGCCTGTGGCAGGGGCAGGTGGATCTGCGTCTCTAATCCTTGGGGGAGCCGGCTAAGCGGCGGGGGTAAGCACCCGCCTGGCCAGCTCCTGGTCCAGGATAAAAAGACCCCCCTCCTTGGCCGCCAGCCTCATCTTCTGCAGGGCCTCGTTGGCGCTGGCCTCCTCCTCCACCTGCTCGGCCACGAACCATTGCAGAAAGTTGTTGGTGGCGTGATCCTTCTCGCTGATCGCCTGATCAACCAGCTTGTTGATCATCCCGGTCACCTTTTGCTCATGGGCCAGAACATTCTCGAAAACCGCCACCGGCGAATCCCATTTCTGGGGCGGCGCCTCGATGCTGGCCAGCAGGGCCCGCCCTCCCCGCTCATTGATGTAGTCATAGATCTTCAACCCGTGGAGCAACTCCTCCTGGGCCTGCAACCGCATCCAGTGGGCGCAGCCGGCCAGGTTGATCTCGCTGAAATATGCCGACATCGACAGATAAAGATAAGAAGAGTAAAGCTCGGCATTGACCTGCTGGTTGAGACTTTTTTCCATCTTTTTACTGAACATTTGGTACCTCCTTTCTGCTTGATTGGGGAAAGGTGATCAACAGTGATCATTATTAGCTTAAAATAGCCGGTTGGGCCACTGCAAAAAAATAAAACAGCCGCTTGCGCCCCCTCCTCACCGGTGGTAGTTTGGCTTCCAGATGGACTACCTGAACCCTATCAATGCCCTACGCTATTTTTCGGTGGCCGGCCGCTATCTCGCCTATGGCCTGGTCATAGGTCTGCTCGCCAATCTCAGCGCCCTGATCGGCCTGGTTCTTCACCCGGAAATCTCCTACTTCGACAGCGTTCACGTGATCGTCGGCGTGGTGTTCGCCCTGCTGTCCGCCCTGCTTTGCGGCTTCCTGGAAAGCCAGATCAACGAGCAGAAAGCCGCCACCCAGTCCCACGCCCGGCCGGTTTTCTTTTCCCTGATCGTGGTCTTTATCTGGACGGTGCTGATCGGCGGCTCCCTGCTTTGGTTCAAGGACAAGGAGCGGCAGAGAATCCACACCGTGGCAATGAGCGAAGCCAGCACCATCTTCGACAAGGACCTGCTCTATTACCGCTGGGCCGCCAACCAGGAGGGGGTTTTCGTCCCGGTCACCGAAACCTCCCGTCCCAACCCGATCCTGGAGCACCTGGTGCCGGACAGCACGGTGATCACCGATACCGGCCGGGTCCTGACCCTGGTCAACCCCGAATACATGATCCGCCAGGTTTACGACATGCAGACCGGTACCGGCGGGCCCCGGGGCCATATTACCAGCCTAGATCCCCTCTGGGCCGGTAACACCGCCGATGCCTGGGAGCGGGAGGTGCTGGAAGAGTTTGAACGCGGCGACCGCAGGGAAGCCTGGATCGTCGAAGAGATCGATGGTGAACCCTTTTTCCGGCTGATGCGACCCATGGTCACCGAGGATGGCTGCCTGCGTTGCCACGCCGGCCAGGGTTACATCGCCGGCGACATTCGCGGCGGGATCAGCGTGTCGGTGCCCATCGCCCTGCTCCACAACCTCTACCGGGAAAGTTTGACGGTGGTGGCCATCGTCCACTGGGCCCTGTGGCTCCTCGGCCTGCTCGGCATCTTCCTGGGGTCCTACCGGATCACCTCTTCGATCCGGGAAAAGGAGCAGGCGGAAGCCCGGCTGCAGGCAATCATCGACCATATGCGGGACGGGCTGGTGATCATGGATGAGGCGGGAGTGATCGAATCGGTCAACACCCCCACCGAAAATATGTTCGGCTATTCCGCCGCCGAGATTACCGGCCGCCGGATCGATTTTCTGATCCGCTTTCCCGCCGCCACCGATCCCGACCAACTGGTCGACGCCCTGGGCGAGGCAATGAATAGCAACCGCCCTTTAAACGGCCAACGCCGGGACGACTCCTTCTTCCCCCTGGCCTTCTCCCTCAGCCAGATGCAACATGGGAGTAAACTGCAGTTTATCCTGATCCTGCGGGATATCACCGACGAGGAGCAGCATCGCAGCGAGGCGGTGCGGGCCGGGCAGTTCGCCGCCCTGGGGGAGCTGGCCGCCGGGGTGGCCCACGAGATCAACAACCCGATCAACGGGATCATCAACTACAGCCAGATCCTGCTGGATGAGATTGACCCGGAGGTGGAATCCACCGAGCGGGAGATTCTTCCCCGGATCATCAAGGAGAGCGAGCGGGTGGCGGCCATCGTCAAGAACCTGCTCTCCTTTGCCCGCCAGCGCGACGAGATCGTGGAGGATCTGAGCATCCAGGAGGTGATCGACGACTGCATCTCCCTGTTGCTCTATCAGTTTGAAAAGGATGGGATCCGGGTGGAGGTGGAGATTCCCGACGATCTGCCCCCCCTGCGGGGCAACCCCCAGCACCTGCACCAGGTTTTCCTCAATCTGCTGAGCAACGCCCGTTACGCCCTCAACGTCCGTTACCAGGAGCGCCACCCCGACAAACGGATCAAGATCGCAAGCCGCCTGGTAACCATCCAGGAGCGCTCCTTTATCCGCACCACCATCACCGATTACGGCATCGGCATCGACCAGGACACCATCGATCACGTCTTCGACGCCCTCTTCACCACCAAGCCCCCGGGCGAGGGCACCGGCCTGGGGCTGGGAATCAGCAAGGGGCTGGTCCGCGACCATAACGGCCAGCTCTACCTGGAGAGCGTCCCCGGCCAGTACACCACCGCCACCGTGGACCTGCCGGCTAATCCCCACCCAACCGAGCTTACTTAAGTCGATCCAGCCTTAGTCGCTGCCGTTGATCAAAGAGCCGCCGCCCTCCCAGCCAGGTGGCCAGCAGAATGGCGAAGCCGGTGCCGGCGGTGATCATGAACATGATCAGAATCTGGTACTTCACCGCCTCCATGGGTGGGGTGCCGGAAAGGATCTGGCCGGTCATCATTCCCGGCAGGCTGACCACCCCGGCGGCGGCCATGGCGTTGATGATGGGGATCAGGCCGATGCGGACACTCTCCCGCACACTCTCCCTAATGGCCACCCGCCACTCCTGGCCCAAAGCCAGCCGGGTTTCGATCACGGCCTGCTGCTGCCAGGCGAAATTGGTCAGACGATCCAGGGCCAGGGCCACGCCGGTCATGGTGTTGCCCAGCATCATCCCCAGCAGGGGGATGGCGTACTGGGGATAGTACCAGGGCTCGTTGCCGATGATCACCAGCAGGGCGAAAAGGGTGGTGGCAAAGGAGGAGATAAACATCGCCCCGGTCCCCAAGGCATAGCCCCAAGCCCCCCTGAACGGCCTTTTCTGCCGGGCCATCACCTCGTAGCCGGCGATCAGCAGCATCACCAGGGCCATCAGGCTGACCCAGCTTAAACTGACATGGGCGAACAGGGCCTTTAAGACCAGACCCACCAGCAGCAACTGGATGGTGGTCCGCGCCCCGGCAAGCAGCAACTGTCCCTCCACCCGCAACTTCAAGAGCAGCGAGAGGGCAGCCAAAAGCACAATCAGTCCGGCGGCGATCAGCAGATCGGTATAGCTGAGCACGATGAGATTCATAAGCCCACCTCCGCCACCCGTTCCCCGTCGAGCCGCAGGTGGCGGTCGGCCACCCGGGCCACCTGGCCGGGATCGTGACTTACCCACAACACCGGGGCCTGCCGCTGCCGGCGATAACGATCAATCAACTCCTCCACCCGGGCGATCCCGGCCTGATCCAGGCTGGCGGTGGGTTCATCCAGCAGCAGGGCCGTCGGAGCCTGGGCCAGCAGCCGCACAATCGCCAGCCGCTGCCGTTCACCGGTGGAACAGCGGGCAACCTGCCACTCCAGCACCTCGGGCCCGAACCCCAGGGCAGCCAACTCCGCCGTCATCGGCTGATTGAAATGCTCCCCCACCCGGTCGGCCCACCACTGGGATTCCGCCGGCAACAGACCCACCCGCCGCCGCCAGAGATGGGCCGGCATCCCGGCACACTCCTCACCGTTAAAAACCACCCGGCCCTCATGGGGAATCAGGTCGGCAATCGCCCGCAGTAGCAGGGATTTACCGCTCCCCGAGGGGCCGGAGAGACAGACGACCTCTCCCCGTTTGATCACCAGGTCGAGGGTAACCTCCCGCACCCGGAGCCCTTCCATGCGCAACATTTTTTCAGTTCGCTCCCGTTCTTGTTTGTAAGCCGATATTGACCGATGGCCGGAAGTAAGTTATCCCCATGGCCACAACTTCTCAAACCTTTTCCAAAGGGCCGGCAATAATGGGCAAACAGCAAAAAAACAGGAACGACCGGGAAAAACGAACCCCAACCAGCGAGCTGCTGGCCCCGGCCGGGAGCCTGGAGGCCTTCTTCGCCGCCCTGGAGAACGGGGCCGACGCGATTTACTGCGGGCTAACTGAATTTTCCGCCCGGGCCCGGGCCAAGAATTTCACCCTGGCCGAGGTGGAACGGATGACCGCTTACGCCCACCAGCAGGGTCGCCGGCTTTACGTCACCCTCAACACCCTGCTCAAGGAGAAGGAACTGCCCCGGCTCATCGACCTGCTGGCCGCCTTGGAGGGGATGGCCGGCGACGGTATCATCATCCAGGACCTGGGGGTCTGGCGCCTGGCCCGCCGCCATTTCCCCGACCTGCCGCTGCACGCCTCCACCCAGATGACCGTCCACAACGGCGCCGGGGTCAAGATGCTGGAGCGAATGGGCTTCAGCCGGGCGGTGCTGGCCCGGGAGCTTTCCCTGGCGGAGATCGCCAGGATCCGGCAGCAAAGCAACCTGGAGTTGGAACATTTTGTCCACGGCGCCCTCTGCTTTTCCGTTTCCGGCCAATGCTTTTTCTCCTCCGCCCTCAGCGGAGCCAGCGGCAACCGGGGCCGTTGCGCTCAACCCTGCCGCCGCCGCTATTACCTGGGCGAACAGCCCGGCTACCACTTCTCCACCAGCGACCTCTCCGCCCTGGAGCTGCTGCCCGAACTGAGCGCCGCCGGAGTGATGAGCTTCAAGATCGAAGGGAGGATGAAAAGCGCCGATTACGTGGCCCGGGTGGTGGCGGCCTACCGCCGGGCACTGGACGCTCCGGCCAATGCCCGCAAGGAAGCCCTGGGGCAAGCCGCCGAACAACTGGAACTCTCCTTTGGCCGGGAGCCCACCAAGGGGTTCCTGACCGGGTTTGTCCCCACCGGCCTGGGGGATGCCGAGCGCAAGGGTGCCTTGGGCCGCCACCTGGGCGAGGTGACCACCCTGCGGGGCGGCCTGGTGGGTTTCGCCAGCGCCGACCGGTTGCATGTGGGCGACCGGATCCGAATCCAACCCCAGAATGATCAGGCCGGCAGCGGCTTTACGGTGCGGGAGATCGTGGTGGGCAGCAAGAAAGTGAAGGCCGCCCGGGCCGGTGACTTTGTCCAGATCCCGATTCCGCCCCGGGCCGGTTTTTTCAAACCGGGCGACTCGGTATTCAAGGTTGGGGGTAAAATCTCTTTTCTTTTAAGCCCCGAAGCCTGCCGACAAAAGCTGGCGGCCGTCTCCCCAGCGGAACCTGTCGCCGCCCAAGAGGAGGAGCTGGCCCGCCGCCGGGCCCTGGCCCTGACCGAATTGAATGAAATCAGCAAACAGGAGAAAATCGCCCCCAATCCCGCCCCCCTCACCTTTGCCGTCCGGGGCCGGGGCCTGGCGGACCTGGACCTGCTGGACAACCCCCAGGTCTCCAGCCTGGAACTGCCCCTGACCTCGGAAAACCTCAGCGCCCTGTCCCGGGCGGAGGGGCGGCTAGGCAAGAACCGGGAACGGCTGGGCTGGGAGATTCCCCCTCTGCTTTTCAGCGAGGAGTGGGAGGAGTACCGACGGGCGGTGCGGATATTGGCCGGCCGGGGCTACCGGACCTTCCGGCTGGGCAATCTGGGCCATCTGCCCCTCTTCGCCGGCCTGGATGGCCTCCAGCTGCTGGGGGGCTTCCGCTGCTACACCATGAACCAGCAAGCGGCCCTGGCCTGGCAGGAGTTGGGCCTGGCCCGGCTGACCCTCAACCTGGAAGATGAACAGGAGAATATGGCCGCCCTTTGGCGATTGGGGCTGCCGTTGACCACCACCGTTTACAGTCCCCTGCCGATACTGATCTCCCGGATTCCGCTTAAAGGGGTGCGGTCGGGCAGCGTGCTGCGCTCGGACAAGGGGGAAGGGTATCGGATCCTTGCCGGCCATGGCCTCACCGAAGTGCAGGGGGAGGAGGATTTCTCCCTGGCCGGTTCTCTTGGCCTAATCAGGAGCAGGGGGGCCGGTGAACTGTTGGCCGATCTCAGCCACTGCGGGGCCAACTCCCCCAAAGGTCGACAAATCCTCGGTGCCCTGGCCGTCGATCAACCCCTGCCGGCAACCACCTCCTTCAACTTCTTCCGGGGTTTGAAGTAAAGAGCTAAAAAAAAATCCGGGAGGGTTACCCCCCCGGATTCGCTCTTCCTGCTCTGAGCTATTGAGATAGTCGCTTGTTAACGGTTGGCCACCGCCGCGGTGGGGCGGTTTACATACTTGAAGAAGGCGGGGAAGGCCACCAGGAAGGCCAGGCAGATGATATATTCAACGCCCTTGATGTGGGTGTAGAAATCTACCAGGGTCTGGAATTCGCCGATGGCGCCCGTGGCCACCAGGTAGCTGCGGAGCAGCTCGGAAACCTGCCAGTTGGCCTGGGAGAGCGCGAAGACCACGGTCCCCACCGCCCAGACTCCGATGATTCCGCCCAAACCCACCATCATGGTGAGCATTACCCGAGCATTTCCTTTTTGATTGTTGGCTTTCATTGTCCTGTCCTCCGGTTTAGTTATTATTGTTAAGTACTGTTATTTTTTGTTTGTGCTAGCGTCCGGTGACCGCGGTGACCAAACCGCGCACCATCTCGGCCGCTCCGGCTTCCACGACTCCCCCGACCAGGCAGGCGAGCCCCCAGGCCCCGATCAAAGCGGCCAGGATAGCGATGATTCCGATTCCAGCCTGTCCGGCACCCTCGGCGATGGCGTTGCGATCGATGCGGGTCTCTACCTTTTCCTGTCCAATCCTCGTTGCGTTCTTCATGGCGTCCTCCTTATCTATTTGTCTTGCTGTATCTATTCTCTTCATGGCCAGCGTTTGACCAGTGTAGTTTGCACGGGCCGTGCCAACCTGGAGATAATTTTGCGGCCTCGACCCCGGAAAACATGAAACCAAAGAGGTAAAGTCCTAATTTTGCTGGATATTTTTTCCATAAACCACAGGCAAGGAAACTTCGCCCCACACAACTGTGGCAAAATCAAAATAATCACGCTGGATCGGGAAGAAAAAACAGAATAGGAAAAACTGGGCCCCCAAGTGTGGCCGCCGAACGCCACCGCAAACGTGCGGCATGCAACACCCCAATGCAACACCTCTGCGTTGCAAACCTGTTGCAGGGCGATTGCCTGGCCTGGGGGATTAAACTGCTTGCGCTTTTAATGAAGATGGGGCAGCTTGGGCCGCGACGGCGCTGAACAGCAACGGCTTTTCAGTTTGATAATAATGGAGATGATGGGGGATTGTTGCTGATGCAACTCTGGAGCGACTGGCTGACCCTGGCCGGGATCTGCATCCTGGGGGCCATGTCGCCGGGTCCAAGCCTGGCGGTGATCGTGCGCCACAGCATCCATGGCGGCCGCCGCCAGGGGCTGATGGCCGCCGGGGCCCACGGCCTGGGGATCGGGATCTATGCCCTGCTCAGTGTGCTGGGTATTGCCGCCATCCTGCTGGCGATTCCCACCCTGCTGAGGCTGCTGCAAATTGCCGGAGCCATCTACCTGCTCTTTCTGGCCGGCAAGGCCGGGATGGGGGCTTGGAAAAAGGCGGCGCCCCCCTCCCCCGCCAACGGCCGAACCGAGACCCCGGCCTGGCGGGATGGTTTTCTGATCGCTTTCCTCAACCCCAAGGTGGGCCTCTTTTTCATCGCCCTGTTCAGCCAGTTTGTCGGCCCAAGCCACACCTTGACCAGCAAAGGGCTGATGGCCCTACTGGCCATGACCATCGACACCTTATGGTATGTGCTGGTGGCGCTGCTGCTCTCCACCACCATGGCCAGAGCCCGCTTTCTCCGCTTTCACCGCTGGCTGGATCTGCTGTTCGCCCTGCTGCTGGGCCTGGTGGCCCTGCGGGTGTTGTGGAGCCTTGGCTGGTAGGCAGTTTTCAACGAAATTAATGGACCAATTATCACCCACCCCGGCGATTTTCTTCGAACATTACCACCGGCATGGGATGCAGCAAGCGCCAGACCATCCTGATCGGCCGCTGGCTTTCGAAGCTTACCCGGTTAGCCGGGCCAAGATAGGTGAACGGGACGGTACAGTTGTTGCTTTTCTTCTGGTCGCGGGCGAAAAGCAGGATGGTGTAGCCTCGCTCAGCATGGTCGGTCAGGTTGCGGCCGGTGGGGGAATGCTGGCTGGTGGTGGCCTGGGACTCCCAATGCAGCAGCTGGCGGCTGATGGGGTAGTCGGCGTACATGGTGCTGGGGGAGAACTCCTTTTCGGTTTTCTGGAAGGTTATCAACCGCCGCAATGCCCCGTTGGTTGAACATCTCAGCCATGTACTGGGCATGTTTGATGCTGACGCAGAAACCCACCCCTTTGATGGCCTCGGGGTTTGGCTCGTAACGATACAGATTGGCGAGAATAGCCTCCAAGCGCTGTTTGGCCTGGATATGGGAGCCGGTATAGACTTTTTCCAGCTCATTGACGTTGTATTTCCCCTGGCGCCAGAAACGGTCATGGGCCAGGGCCACCGGGTCGGCCACCCCGAAGTAATGAAAGGGGCAGAGCAGTTTTTCTTCCAGGGCCTCCGGCAGGCGGATTTCGGCGGCGAAACGATTGCCAAAGTCGGCGGCCACGTTGCCGCCGTCCATCCGTTCCGGGGTGGCGGTCAGCCCCAACAGGATTTGCGGCGAAAACTCATCGAAAAGCGACCGGTAGCTGGTAGCGGTGCCGTGGTGGGCCTCGTCCACGATGATGTAATCGTAAAAGTCGGCTCCCACCTGTTCCCAGAGGCGGCGGCTGGTGAGCATCCTCACCGAACAAAAAAGATGATCGAGGCGCTGGGCCTGGAAGTTGCCGGTGAGCAGTTCCCCGAAGTTCTGATCCCGGAGAACGTTTCTGAAGGTTGCCAGGGCCTGCTGCAAAATCTCCTGGCGATGGGCGACAAAGAGCAGCCGGGCCTGCTTGTGGTTGGCGGTGCGGAAGCGTTGGTAATCGAAGGCGGAAATTACCGTTTTGCCGGTGCCGGTAGCGGCGATGACCAGGTTGCGCCAACTGTCGCGGCTGGTGCGCTCTCGGGCCAGGGCTTCCAGAATACGTTCCTGGAAGGGATGGGGCTGAAGATCGAAAAAGACCTGGGGCGAGGTGGCCCCGCCCTGGTTGCGGGCCCGGGCAGTGGCGTTGCGCAGGGGCAGCGGATCGGCGGGGTCGAAGGGCAAAAACTCTCGACTGTGCCAATAGGTCTCAAATTCGGCGGTGAACTTTTCCAGAATATGCGCCATGTCCTGGGCGCTGACCTTGAGGTTCCACTCCAGGCCGCTGGTCATGGCGGCGTGGGACATGTTGGCCGAGCCGATATAGGCAGTGGCAAAGCCGGAATGGCGTTTGAAATGATAGGCCTTGGCGTGCAATCGGGTCCGCTCGGTGTCGTAGGAAACGCAGAGAGATAATTTGATTACACAGCCGGCGGCGCTGCTCCGGATCGGCTTCCTCCCGCAGTGCCTGCTCCACCACCTGGGCCAGAAAAGCAGCATAGCGGGCGGGTTCTTCTTCGGGATCAAGCTTGCCCAGAATGGTACGCAGTTCGGGAGAAAGGGTCAGAAGATCCCGCAGGGATTCATCCAGGAGGGCATCGTAAAGGCCGGCGTTGAGCTTAGGGCCGGTCATACTGGCCCACCAGGCTGCTGTTCACGGCAGTAGGCGGCGATAATCGGCAGATCGGCCTCGGCCCAGTCCAGGGTTGGCAGTTCATCCGGCGGCAGCCAGCGCAGGGCCGCGTGTTCGTTGTTACGCAATTCACCCCCGGCCAGAGTGCAGACAAAGGGATGCAAGGTGACGGCAAAGTTCGGATAGTGATGGGTGCTCGGCGGCATGGCCCGCAGAATATCAACCCGCACTCCCAGCTCCTCCGCCAGTTCCCTGTGCAGACACGCGGACGGCGTTTCATCGACCCGGATCTTGCCGCCGGGAAATTCCCATTTGAGGGGCAGACTCATGGCCGCACTCCGCTGGGCCGCCAGCACCTGGCCCTTATCTTCAATTATGGCGCATGCCACCTGCAAATGATGCAAGCCTTCAGGTTTCACAAACAGATCTCCCGGCAATGACACCCTACCCTTCCAGGTGTTTACTCAATTTACTCATTTTTTTACTCAATTTAGCGCTTGAGCTTACTCAATATTGAGTAAAATAGTTAAGTT